>CASRZP010000153.1 GCA_949440065.1 uncultured Bacilli bacterium | reverse complement strand
TCAGTTAAAGTCTTTAGGGGTATCGTATTCTTTAGTAGGACATAGTGAGCGAAGAAATCAATTTAAGGAGACCTCGTTTGCTTTTCTTCCTAAGATTCATCATTTACTAGAAAATGATATAACACCAATTTTTTGTATTGGGGAAGCAGAAAATGTGAGAAAAAAGAAGAAAACCTTTGATATTTTACGCCAACAGATAACCCAGGTGTATGATTCACTATCTAAAGATTTTCAAGAGAAAATTATCATTGCTTATGAGCCAATGTGGGCAGTAGGAACAGGGATCACTCCATCAAATGAGGAAATTAATGAAGTAGTAGAGTTTATTAAGAAATTGGTAAAGGAAAAGTATCAATTTACTCCTTTCGTATTATACGGTGGAAGTGTCAATGAAAGTAATGTGAACAAGTTAAGAAAAATTATTTTGCTAGACGGTTTTTTACTCGGTGGTGTAAGCTTAAAAGAAGATTCTTTAACCAAAATTTTTACAAAAGACGAGTAAGTCTTTTTAATTTAGGAAAAATTCGACAAAACTAGACTATTTTTTCTCTACCAATTTGGAAAAAATTGTTATATAATAAAATTGCGTGGTAGTATAGGGAAGGAGAGAATATGGAAACAATTAGAGTACTAATGATTGATGATAACATCGAGTTAGTAAATATGGTCAAGGAGTATTTTAGTAATCACGCAGGTATTGATGTAACACTTGAAGCACATGACGGAGTAGATGGATTAGATTTAATTGTTAATCGTCAAAATGATTATGATTTAATTTTATTAGACTTAATTATGCCGAAAAAAGATGGCGTTAGTGTGTTACAAGAAGTCAAAAAGATGGAGTTGGACAAGAAAATTATTGTGTTAACTTCCTATAATGCACAAGAAATGATTAGAAAGGTTTCAGAGCTTGGAATTAATTATTTTGTGCTAAAACCTTTTGATTTGACTGAGTTAGAAAATCGTATTTTAGATTGCTTTAGTGAAAGTGAAATGGGCGTTTTTGATATCTTTCATAATAATTTGCAAATTTCTATTACAAAAATTTTGCACGAGTTAGGAATACCTTCTCATATTAAGGGATATCAGTATATCCGTGAAGGGATAACGATCCTTTATGAACGTCCTGAAATTGTAGGTGGTATCACGAAGGAACTGTATCCAGATATCGCCAAGAAGTTTGATACGACGGTATCAAGAGTAGAGCGAGCCATAAGGCATGCGATTGAAGTTAGTTGGAACCGAGGAAGCTGGGATTTGATGGATGAAATCTTTGGACACAGCGTGGATATTGAACGAGCAAAACCAACAAATTCGGAGTTTATTGTCACTGTTGCTGATAAATTAAGATTAGAGTATCAAAAAACAGCATAGTAGTAGCAAGACTAGAAGTAGTAGTCTTTTTATTTTGTTTTTGTTATAAATTTTGCTGTTGAATTTGTGATAGAAAATTGGTAAAATGAATTTATAAAGTAAGGAAGGTGTTAAAGATGAATAGGATAAAAGATTTTTCTCACGCTTTCTTCGTT
>CASRZP010000152.1 GCA_949440065.1 uncultured Bacilli bacterium | reverse complement strand
AGTTGTTCCTAATGTATAAGTTTGATCTAATACGTTCGTCCAATCTTTTGTCGCATCTTCTAAAAGCGGCAATATGGTCAACGGTCCTTTACTATTATCATTTTCACTATACCACATTGTTTGCGTTACGGTGTTTTCTCGTTGCTGCAAAGTTAAGGTATTTCCATTATCAAACATGACATGAAAGTATTTTTCTTTGGTATCATTTACTTTATATTTAACGATAGTTCCTATTTCATAGGTAGAAGGTGTGTTAGTTATTTCTTGGCAAGTTTCCTCTTCTCCTGTAACACAAAAGGTAGATGAATCTTTTTCTTGATTGTAAGTATAAATCTTGGTAATATTTTGATTTTTTGCTCCTAGCGTTTGTACAGAATCTACTTTAATGTTTCCATGAAAGTGAAAACCTTGTACTTCATTTCCAATGTGTTCTGGTATCCATAATCGAATGGTATAAGTTTCACTTGCTCCTTTATCTAAGGTTCCTTCAATAAAGGCTCCTTTCTTATACATTTGATAAGTAGTATTTCCATTACTATTGATAATTCCTAATTTCAATTGATTTTCTCCAAAGATTTTTCCTGTATCATTATGTGAATTATATAATGTTGTATTATCTTCTAAAGAGATTTGATAACTTAAAGGAAGGGTTCCTGTGTTGGTAATCGTAAATGTATGTGGTGTCCCTTTCATTCCTTCAGAATCTGGTATAGGATAAGCTCCTTCTAAGTTGATTTTACTATTATCAACGTCAGTAAAGCTAATCTCTAACTTACCTGCTTTTACGATATGATTCTTTGTTCCTTCGTTTTGACTACTTAGAAATGCATAACTACTTCCTATAATAACAATTAACATAGCAACAGCTATTCCAATCAATAATATTTTGTGTTTCATCTATTTTACCTCTCATTTTCTATTCTACTAATAAACTTAACATAATTTTGTCGAACTTTGTTAAAAGTTAACTATCATTTAACACAAGAAAAAGAACGAGATATCTCTTCCTGTTCCTTGAAATTCCTTATTATATATAGATTTTATTTTAGAAGGTGCCCCCTTAGTTAATTTTTTGTTAATTTTTATCATTTTAACACCTTCTTTATAATAATTTTATTTTATCAACTTTTCTTCAAGGTATCAAGTACTATTGTTTCATTTTTTTCTTTATCCATGAAACAGTAAATGAAGAATATAAGTCATTACACTTCCATAAAGCATTCCACATAAAACTTCAATCGGATTATGTCCTAGTTCTTCTTTTAATTTGTGATATGCTTTTTTCTTATCTCCTTGAATTAACTCATTAAATAACTGATTTATCGCGGCTGCTTGTCTACCACTTTCTAGCCTTAAACCACAGGCATCATACGATACTACTAAAGAAAAGACTAACGAAATAGCAAAATAAGGAGACTCTATTCCATAATGTATTGCCATAATCGTAGTAAGAGAAAACACTAAGGTGGTATGACTACTTGGCATTCCCCCACTTCCATTAAAAAGTCTTCCCCAGTTTAACTTTTTATTAAGAATCGACTCAATAATA
>CASRZP010000151.1 GCA_949440065.1 uncultured Bacilli bacterium | reverse complement strand
TATCTAATTGATAGGTTTACTTATTTGTGATATTATAGTAAGATAAAAAATTTTATAAAACACAAAAAAATAGAATATACATATATAAATAAAATACAGATGGGAGTTTAGAACATGGAGAAAGAAAAGAAAACAAGTGAAAGTATGTTAAAAGCAATTAATAAATATGCATTGACTCCTTAGGGAGTTTTTTCTTTATCTGATTTACACTTCTCTTTATTCATGATAGAATGTTACTAGGTGATGTAAATGTCTTATGTAGAATATAAAGAAGTAACAAAGAGTTTTAATTTTTCCAAAGCATTAAAAGAAGAAGATTTACCTGGGTATATTAAGCATTATGTATTAGATGATGAAAATATTTTGGTTGCCTATAAAACCAGTCGTGATCATGGTGTTTTCACCGATAAAAAGATTGTCTTGTTTGATAATGTTACCAATGTAAAACAAATTCATATTATTCCTTATCAATCCATATCGATTATGGACATTGTCTTTGATAGTGATAGTGCTGAGTTAGATTTATATTTAAATTGTGCTTATCCAGTGAAGTTGAAGTTTGTAGAAATGAGTGTTGATGATAAGGTGAGATTACGTCTTTTGTACACTTGTATCAACCGAATTGTCAATGGACAAAAATTAGTAAAAGAAGAAGTAAAACGTTTACAAAGTTGTAATGTTAGTTTACGTAAAAAATAAAGCGACAATTGATTTTCGTCGCTTTTTAAATGAAAAATTGGGGGCTATTACTATTTTGTCTTGGTAACATTGTATCTTGCTTTTCGTTATGAACATGATTCGTGTTGTGACTTCTTTTTTCTTGTTTATCTTCACTTTTTAATGCTCCCATAATATTAAACATTGTCTTTGCATTGTTCCAAATGGGTTTTACTTGATATACAATGGGGATTGCTTGATTAATTACACTTAATGTTTTTTGGGCATTAGATAAAAGATTGGTAAAATTAAATTTTGTTTTCATTGCCTGAAATGAACCTTTATGAAGTCCCAAGAAACTTCGAGGGCGATTGGCTAAAGTAATTCCGCCTATTCCTTGAGGCATTCTAGAAAAACTTCCTCCTCCAAATTGTGCCATGGAAGGATTATACATGGAGTAAGTTCCATATGGATACATTCGATTATACATAATCCACCTCTTTACTATTACTATATGACTTTTTTTAAGAAAAGTTATCAATTTTATATTAGTAAAAATGATTGAAAATCAAGGAAGACTTTGTTAAACTAAAAATAGTTGATAATTAGTTAACTTTTGTGAGTTTTATAGGAAATTGGGATAGACTAATAATTAAGGATAAAGAGATAGGGTGTAAGAAAATGAAAAAGAATAAATGGATATTACCGAGTATTATGGTTCTATTATTAATTATCATAACCATTGGTGTGACTTTTGCGGCATTTACCTTTAGCAAAGAAGGAACGGTAGAAAATACGTTAGAAACAGGAACAGTTACTTTAACATACACCGAAGGAAAAACAGGAATTATGTTAAATGAAGCATATCCAATGAGTGATGATAGGGGGAAAATTTTAACTGGTGAGAACAACGTCTTTGATTTTACTGTTCAAGCAAATCT
>CASRZP010000150.1 GCA_949440065.1 uncultured Bacilli bacterium | reverse complement strand
TAAGTTTATAAAAGATAGTGCACATTAATTGTGCACTTCAGAAAAAAATCAACAAGATTTTTGTTTTCTCATAAATTAGCAAATTTTAATAGTCAAATGTGGTATTTGATGTTATAATAGAAAAGAATAGGAAACTAGCATAAAAAAGAAAGAGGTGTGTTATGAAACGTTTAAAACCTGCTAAGAAACTGATAAGAAAGCAAAATAACAGTCCGATGGATAATCATACAAAAAGATCTTTAGGAAAAATTGATACAAAAGATCAAATTATTATTATTTGCTTGGTTGTTATCATTGCCATTTTATCTTGCTTAGTTTTATATCGTATTTCTCATTTAGAAGACGAGGATAAAGTAAGCGATAAGGAAAGAATAGAAAATATTTTATTAACATATGCCAAGGAAATCTATAAAGAAGATACCGTTTATGTCAAAAAAGAAGGGGAAACGTTAGAAATACATCTTGATTTAGAGGGAATGAAAGATTACTATCAAAAAGATATCACTAGTTTGGTAGATAATTATGGTTGTGATATAAAAAATACTTATATTGTTGTATCTGCTAAATGGATGCATAATGATTACAGTGCTCATTTAAGTTGTAGTAAATTAGATAAATAAAGAAAGGATGATTTTATGAATCCCAATATGAACCAAGGAAATCCTTTAAATTTAGAAAATCAAAAGGTAGGAGTTAATCCGCAAGCTGGTATACCTCAAGGAAATACCAATATAAATGCTGAACCTAATCCAATAAATCAAACGGTTTCGCAAGCAATGCCTACATCAAATCAAGCAAATCAAAATCAAATCAATCAAATTTATCAAGCCCAAATGATGCAAAATCAAATGAATCAAGCTCAGGCTAATCCACAGTTCAATCAAGTGCCACCAGCATCAAAAGATGCTCCTAAAAATGATGAGAAACCTAATTCCAAAGAGAAAAAGGGTGGAAGTGGTTTAAGTTTGATTATTATTGCTATTCTTTTAATTGGCTTTACCGTTGGCTTACCTTATATTACCGAATACATGAATAAAGAAGAGGAAGAGCAAGTAGAAGCTCCTAGTGTACCAGATGATGTATACGGGGTATTAAAATGTTCTACCATGAAAAATAGTGATGTAGCAACAACGTTGATGTATTCACTATATCACACCAATAATCGTCTAATTAGTGCATCACTAGAAACAAAAACAACGCTACTTTCCACAACAGATGAAGCAAAGGAAATGTTAAAGACATTAGAAACAAATTGTGAAGCATTAAAAGAGACTTTAAAGGATGCCCCTTATATAAAGATAGTATGCGATTATAAGGAAAATCAACAAATTTCAACGCACACCATGGATAATTTAAAAAGTAATCAAGAACTTATTGATTATGATTTAACTGAACAAGCAGGTTTTACGGTAGATTATGCTTATAATCAAGATATCAAAACATTGAGAAATATGTTAACCAATGAAGGCTATACTTGTAACAATCAAACAATAAATAAATGAAGGTGAAGGTATGAAAATTAACAAAAAATTAACTAGGGGGGGGGGGAGCTTATAAAGTAAGATCCTTATTGCATAAGGATGAGAAGAAATTCTTGTTCTTTTTCTTGCTTTAATTTATTATTTGCTAACTTTTGCCAAAAGTCGACAAAAATAGGATAAAATATAAGAGATAATGATAATGAGAGGCTAGAATATGAAAAAGAAAAAGATATTGTTAATTATATTCATTGGAATTATGGTATCAG
>CASRZP010000149.1 GCA_949440065.1 uncultured Bacilli bacterium | reverse complement strand
CAGGTAGAGTAGTTAGTGCATCATGTAGTCCATGAGCTCCAGCACATCCTGTACTTTCAAATCCTAGTCCACTAAGCAAAGTATTGGCTTCCACCACATTTTCAAATGCCGTAGAGTGAATTTGTTGTTCTACAGAAATTTTCGCTGTAAGTCCATCTTTTAATAAAGTTTCATAACAAGTTTTAGCAATAGCACGTCCTGCTAGGGTAGATTGGTATCCACTACCAACGAAATTAGCACTTTGACTTTCTAAACATGCTCTTGCTTCAAAGTAAGTAGCTAAGGCATCTCCCATACCAGATACTAATAATCTACTAGGAGCAGATAAGATAATTGATGTATCCATTAAGATGATATCTGGGTTTTTCTTATGAAATAATTCATGACTATGTGTGCCATCTTGATGATAAATTACGGATACTGCACTAGTTGGCGCATCAGTTGATGCAATCGTTGGAACAATAATCGTAGCAGCATCTAACTGATTGGCAATAACTTTTGCTGTATCAATCGTTTTTCCACCACCGATTCCAATAACTACTTCAATTTCCTTATCACTAACAAGTTCCATAATACGATTAATTTCTTCATCGCAAATTTCTCCTTGAAAGCAATCGATAGTTAGCTTATCTTTCTCATCTTCCCATAATAAAGTAAGAAAGTTTTTAGTAATATCAAATAAGAAGCTATCGATTAAGACAAAGGTGTGTTCTCCAAAAAGGTTGGCATATTCTTTAATTTTTTGAATTTCTCCAGGTCCTTGAATATATTTTCCTGGTGCACCAAATGACCTTGAAATTCCTGTAACTTTTGACATGATTTCCTCCTATTTTGATAACGCTTGTTATCTTATTCTTATATTAAGGATTATATCATAATTTTATTTTTTTTGGAAAAAATTCAACGAGATTTTTAATTTTTTCATCAAAGTAGGTGACAAGTTGTTACTAGTAGTGTTGTTTTTATTTTTTTCTACTAACCAAGAAGGAAGAATTTTAATAGGAATATAGATGTGTTCAAATAGTTCTTTTTCATGATTTTTTACAATGGATAATACTTCAGGCATAGGATTTTGATAAGTAAATTTATCTTCATTAAAGTATTTTACAATAAAAAAGTCTTGAAACATTGTTTCTCCTTTAAAGTAAATACCTATTTCATATTGACTAATTATTGCCATTAGACCATGTTTATTTAAAGGATAATGAATATCATTTAAAGCATCTAATTGTTCAGTAGTTAAGGTAGATAAATTTTCTTTTATGATGTTATCTAATTGCGCTAGGGAAATCTTATCGGTAAAATCTCCTTTTTTTTGCTGTAGTTGTTTTTGTAGGCAAAGTGCCCCATAATTGGTATTATATTGTTGAAACATAAAATACTTTCCTTTCAAATTTTGGTAAATTTTATTATAGTAGAGCCCCTTTTTCTTGTCAAGTTATTGTAAAAAAAAATTACAATATGAAATTGATTTATGCTATTTTTTCAGGAATTAATAAACTTAAATAGGAGATCATTTCTTCTTTAGTATAAGAGTTATTTTGTCTAATCCAGTCCATACCAACGTTTACCACAGCACCTAAGTAAAATTTAGAAATAATGCGAGCAGGAATCTTTGCTAAATCTTTATCTTCTTGCAAATGAATCGTAATATCTTGCTCTAGCACATCATAAATCATATCCATGGTAATACTATTTCTATTTTTAATTAAAATAGCAAGGTAGGCCTCTTTATTTTCTTTAATATGGGCTAAAAATAGTTTAATCATTTCTAAATAGTATTCTCTAGTATT
>CASRZP010000148.1 GCA_949440065.1 uncultured Bacilli bacterium | reverse complement strand
GAAGACCTTCTGGCATCGCTGATACAGCTAAAGCAATGACGGATAGAAAAATCTCATTTCGAGGAAAACCTTTGATAAACAACAAAATAGTAATGATGATAGCAATAACTAAAAATAAAATACTTAACTGCTTTGACAATTTTTCTATTCTTAACGTTAAGGGAGACTTTTCTTTTTCTGTCTCGTGAATACTCTTAGCAATCTTTCCAATTTCTGTTTCAATACCAATACCAGTAACTATTGCTCTTGCTCTACCTGATACCACCGTAGTACCTGAAAATAACATATTCTTCTGATCGGTAATACCAACGTTTTCTTCCCTAATTACATCTACGGTTTTTATTACAGGAAGACTCTCTCCCGTTAAAATAGATTCATCAACACACAAATGATTTTCTAAAATCACCCGCATATCAGCACCAACTTTATCCCCCGATTCTAGTAAAACAATATCCCCTATCGTTAAGTCTAAAGTATCAACTTTCATCATTTTTCCTTGACGAATGACTTTACTTTTGATAGCAACCAAACTAGATAAACTCTTAGCAATATTATTGGCTTTATATTCTTGATAAATAGACATCACCACATCTACTAGGACAATAAAAATTATCGCAAAAGCATCAATAATTTCTCCAATTAAAATAGAAGCCACAATAGCAATCAACAATAAAATAATAATTGGGTCTTTAAATTCGTTAAAAAACATTTTCACTAGACTATCTTGTTTTTTCTCAGGTAAGGCATTTCTACCATATTGTTGTTGATGTAGTTCTACCATTTCCTTAGTTAATCCATTCTTCCCGCTAGATAATTCTTTTAAAATTTCCTTCTCTGTTTTTTGATAATACATCATTTATCACTCCTACTTCTTTTTTTCTAAATCATACTTACTAAATAGATGGCATATAGAAGAATTAAGCAAACACCAACTTTTCCATTTAACTCCTTTTTCTCATTTACCATTGAGATATATTCTAAAAAGATGGTAACAATCAATAACACTAGTAAACTTAAGTAATATTCAAAGGAAAAGGATAAAGGTTGTATCACGGCACCTAATCCGATTAAAAGACATAAGTTTAATATTACTGATCCAGTAATGTTTCCTAATAATAAATCCGTATTACCTCCCCTAGCAGAAATTATTCCTGTTACAATTTCTGGAAGTGCTGTTCCAATGGCAATAATCGTCATTCCAATAAATTTTTCGGATAAATCAAAACGCTTTGCAATAAGTACTGCATTATCGACAACAAAATCAGCACCATATTTTAGTCCGATTAATCCAAGGATTAAAAAAACAATAATTTTTCCTAAAGAAATGTTTTTCTCTTTTATTTTTTTCTTAGGTTTTTCTACTCTTTCATTGGATGAGGAATGCTTTTCTTCATAGATGGTATATAAAATATAAACTATCGTTGCTACTAATAAAATCACACCTTGCCATCGATCAATGGTTTTAGAATATCCAAAGAAGGCCAACAACACCATAGCTAAAATACCAATAGGAATGTGGACTTTGATAATTTTTGCTTCTAATTTTACTGGATGAATTAAACTAGTAATACCAATCACTAAAAAGTAGTTACATATACAACTTCCAATAGCATTTCCAATAATTAAGTCCGAGTGATTCGATAAGCTAGAGGTAACAGTTACAAAAACTTCGGGTAGCGATGTTCCTATAGCCACAATAGTTAAGCCAATAAGAATTTCCGATAAACCAAACTTTTTCGCAATAGAAGTTGCTGCTTTTACTAACAAATCAGCACCCTTTACTAGTAAGAAAAAACCTAAAATAATAAAGATTATTTCTATTATCACAACAATTCCTCCCTATTTTAGTCTTTATTCTAATATTTTTAGTATATCAATTTTC
>CASRZP010000147.1 GCA_949440065.1 uncultured Bacilli bacterium | reverse complement strand
CAGGTTCAAGTACCTTTTGTATAACAGGAGAAGAGTCAACGTGCTTACCGATTAACCCAGATACCTTTGAACCAGGAACAATCATTAAATATAAAGTAAACGATACCGAGGAGAGATACTTCCATGTTATATCCGATGATGGAGATACGCTAACTTTGCAACAAAGAGACAATACCCTAGATACAGCAATGTGGTATGATAGTAGAGCCTCTAAGAAGAGTGATACCTCAAAAGGTCCATTAACAGCACTTTCTCTTTTGGAAAATGCCACTAGTACAGTACGTGGACTAATGTATTAGATCAAACTTATACCATGGGAACAACGGTATTTAAAACAAATACTTACACTGGATGTAATACTAGTGGTAAAACTTGTTCCCAAATGCCTTATACTCTACCTACTAGAACGGCTAAAGCTAGAATGATTACCGCACAGGAATTGTTAGTTGTAGGATGTACAGTAAATGAAAAAGGCTGTCCTATTTGGGCATATAACTATTTAAAACAGTCTACTAGTTATGGAGGAACCGTAAATGCCACCAGTGGGGACTACTGGTCAATGTCAGTATCAGGTGTATCTTATTGTGTTGAATCAATTCGTTATACTGGAAATATAATTCATGAGTGTGTTACTTATTATGAAGGTTCAGGAGTACATGCTGTAGTGGCAATCAACAAATGATTCGACTTGTCTTAGTAGAAGAGTAGTTCATAAGAATATATCCTAAATTAGTGGTTAAAATTTAGAATACAATTTATTCTTGCCTAGATTGTCCCTATGTTGTATACTTTTATTATACGAAGCATATAGGAGCGTGAATAAAATGCAAACTGAAAATTCAAAGAAAAAATCATTTTTACCGTTCATCGCCATTATTATATTTTTAGCAGGAATAATTTGTTTTGTCCTTGGTTTAACCACATATTTTATGGGCAATAAAGAAAAGGAAAAAGAACCGAATCTTCCTGATATAAATGAACCAGAAAACTTAGGAACAGCTTTATCCATTGATGATAAAGATTTAGTAGACATTCACCAATTGATTCGTACCAATTACGCTTGTGATGGGGAAAATCATTTATTTAATGAAGCTAAGAAAACAGTTAATGACTTTAGTGAAACAGAAATTATGATGTTACTTTTGAATCAAATGAAAATACCACTAAAGAAAAACTTTACTTATGAACAAATTAACAATCAAGCTAAACGAACCTTTGGAAAAAGTTATACGTTGGAAAAGAAAAATTACGAATCTTGTCCAAAATATAATTTAAATCAAGAAACAGGAGAGTATATTTACGATGAGAATTATCCCTGTGGTTTTACCTGTGCTACTTCTGTTGTTGAACGAAAACTAAGTGCCACAAAATATAAAGATAGAATTGAATTGGAAACAGTCGTTGCTTTTCTTACTCCAGATGGTGCTTATTATGATAGCAAACATCAAGAATTAATTGAAGCATTGGATGAAAATAACACGAGTGAATTTACGATTGCTACTGATAAAATTACTAAGTATCCCCATTACCGTTACACGTTTACTTTAGAAGATGGGCATTACTACTTTACTAGTATAGAAAAAATTTCCTAAGAAAAAGAACATTTTAGTTACTGTTCTTTTTTTCTTCATTGACTACTCTTAAAAAATTAATACTCGGATGATTAAATAATCTTATTGGATAATTACTAGTACCTATACCACCAGAAACAAAAAGATCTGTTGCATTTACTCGGTAATAAGGATCATCATATTTTCTGGCTCCTCTAACCTTAACAATAGCTCCTAAAAAGGGAAGTCTTACTTGTCCATTATGAGAGTGTCCAGCTAGAGCAAGGTCACATTTTTCCTCTTTTAAAATTTCCTCTAAATAATCTGGTTCATGAAAAATGGTA
>CASRZP010000146.1 GCA_949440065.1 uncultured Bacilli bacterium | reverse complement strand
CATCTTGGATGATACTAATTTTTGTTTTTTCTAATCGTTCACGGATATGATAATAATAAAGTTGGACTTTTGATATAGGAAATACCCATTTCTAAACTTTGTAGGGTACCTCCACGATAATTTATCGTTTTTATAAAGTGGTTTTTAATATCATCAACAGGGTTAACGTGGTATATTTGACTCTATACGTTTAGGGCTGTTTTCTCATCAAACGCATCTTTTACTTGATTAAATATTTCTTTGGATAAAAATTTGCTATTAGTAGCATCTAATAAAAAGGTTTTATAATCGTTTAGAGATAAGGCTTTTAAACTAGCTAGACGCAATTGATATACAAGTATTTGAAATTTATTCATCTCTATTGCTGTGATGTTTTTTACTCCACGAGAAACGAGTTCAAAAAGGGTATCTCTAGCTCCTAAGATGATGGAGGCTTTTTCTACGTTATTTTCTATGGTTTCATCTAAGTATTGTTGATTCTGTGTGGTAGAAACAAATGGCTTTTGCACATGAATATTAGGGAGAAACCCATCGTTATTGATTAACTCTTGGGCATCTAAAAAAAGTTTGACTTCCCTGCTATCTTCTTTTATCGCATTCATTCTTAATAATTTTTGGGTTAATGCAAATAAATTTTCTAAACTCATAGCCCCTCCATAGATGTTATGTATTCTACTGAAAGAACAAAGGAAAGTCAAGAAAAATATATTTATTCTACACTTTATTATTTATGATATAATAAAAAGAAAAGGAAAGATGAAAAATGAGAGAAGTAAAAATACATGGAATTTATAAGCATTATAAGGGAGATTTCTATATAGTAGAAGATATTATTTTTCACAGTGAAACGCAAGAAAAAATGGTAGCTTATCGTGCGCTTTATGATGATAATAAATTATGGTGTAGACCTTATGAAATGTTTTTAGACGAAGTAAACAAAAATGGACAAAAGTATCGATTTGAATTACAAGAGATTAAAAGTGTTAAAGAAAATGCATAAGGAATAGCAAAAAGATGATGAAAAAAAGAATCATCTTTTTCTTTCGGATGTTTACTAAAATTTTTCAAAGAAAAAAGATAACTTATTGTTACCCTTAATCCATAAACTCATCTTCTAATGATTCATTATTATCATCAATAAATTGTGTTTCTAAATCATATTCAACATCTTGATAATCTTTAGTACCAGTTCCTGCTGGAATAAGTTTACCAATAATGACGTTTTCTTTTAATCCTTGTAGAGAATCGACTTTTCCTTTAATAGCAGCATCGGTTAAGATACGTGTAGTTTCTTGGAATGATGCAGCAGATAGGAATGAGTCAGTCTCAAGGGAAGCTTTGGTAATTCCTAATAAAATAGGTTTTCCAATAGCTGGACGTTTTCCTTGAATAATGATTTCTTTATTTCCATCAGTAAACTCACGGAAGTTTACTAATGAGCCTGGTAAGAATCTTGTATCACCAGAGTCCATAATTCTAATTTTACTAATCATACGTCTTGCAATAATTTCTACGTGCTTATCTGAAATATCAACACCTTGTGAACGATATACGTTTTGTACTTCTTTTAAGATATATTCTTGTGTTGTAATTGGATCCGTTACGGCTAATAATTCTTTAGGAGAAATTGCTCCCTCGGTTAATTTATCTCCACCATTAACTTTATCGCCTTTAGCTACTCTTAGTTTTGCTCCATAATTGGTAACGTGTTCTTTTGTTTCCACATCGTTAGCAACACTAATACGATATTTTCCATGTTCTTCATCAATTTTTGTTACTTTACCATTAATCTCAGCAATGGTTGCTTTTCCTTTTGGATTACGAGCTTCAAATAACTCTTGAATACGTGGAAGACCTTGAGTAATATCTTCTCCTCCAGCAACTCCTCCAGTATGGAATGTACGCATGGTTAATTGTGTACCTG
>CASRZP010000145.1 GCA_949440065.1 uncultured Bacilli bacterium | reverse complement strand
GGGGGGGGGGGTTAGCTTATAAAGTAAACCCTATATATTATAAGGATGAGAAGAAATTCTTGTTCTTTTTATTGCTCTAAATTAAAAAATTCGTGTAGATAAGGATTTTTAAGAATAATAATGATAATGAGGGGCAATAATATGAAAAGGAAAAAGATAATTTTGATCGTTTTAATGGGAATTATGGTATCAGGAATTGTACTAATATATTCATCATACGCTTTATTTTCTATAAACCAGATCAGTAAATCAGTAATTACTATTAAAGTAGGTGAAATGACACCAACGGTAAAAGTCGATGGTGTAACTACGAATCGGTTAACAATCCCCGCGGGAGAAACCAAAACATTTACAGTAACATTAGAAAACTTAAATGGGATAAGTGGTAAATTTTTATTTTATTATACAACTACTTTAGCATCAGGTGTGAATTTTGGTTATACAACAGGAACAGGAATTCAAATTCCTCCTGGGACTGATGGTGTTATTCTAAGCAAGAACGGAAAACAAACCTATTCTTTAAAAGTGGCGAATAAAACATCAAGTAGCCAAACTATTACATTAGGTTCAATAGGAGGATTAGAAACACCATCATTAGCGTTACCTATAAATGGGCATATTATTCCAGAATATAAGGGTAATCTTTTGACAGACGTTATTATTGAAAAGAGTAATGATAGTAGTAAAACGTATACTACTGGTAATCAAGGGGAAGCGTTTGTATTTTATCAAGAAGCAGGACTACAGCAAGCAAATTGGACTAAGGAAGAATTAACCGATTATCGTTATATTGGGAATAACCCTAATAATTATGTATACTTTAATTGTGCAGACACTTCTTTAGTTTCTACTTGTGAAAAATGGCGAATTGTTGGGGTATTTACTGTGGAAGATGAAAATGGTATAAAGCAAAAACGAGTAAAATTACTGCGTCATGAAACCATTGGCAATTATGCTTATCGATTAGAAGCAAAGGCAGATTATATTACTTCTCAAGCAGAAAAGATATTAAATGAGTACTATTACCAAGCTACCTCTTCTACTTGTTATACAAAAACCAACTCGCCTGTAACTTGTGATTTTACAGCAATTGGATTAAAGGATACAGCAAAAAATATGATTGCTCCAACAAAATGGTATCTTGGCTATACTCATGCAACAATAGGATCAGGTAGTGATGGAAAAACAGGAGCGGTATTTTATTTAGCAGAACGAGGAAATACTACAGATACTTCTACACCTTTTGCTCTTTATACCATCGATAATGTGGGTATGTCGTATGCTAGTGATTATGGCTATACTTTCTATCATGGAGTAGAACCAAATTGTGCAGCAAATCTTAGTTGTTGTGGGAATACTTGTGATGGTGATCCATCACTTAGTTGGATGAGAACGATTTTAAATAAAAATAATACCAATTGGGGTTGGTTTCTTAATGGAAGTGGGAATGGTTCTGTTACACAATTAAATAAGGTAGGAACAACAAGTTATATGTCCCCAGCTCAGCCAAGGGAAATGGTGCCAACGGTTTATTTGCATCAAGATGTAATTACTACAAAGGGAACAGGAAGTATCGATAGTCCTTATGAGTTAGCGTTGGAATAATTTTTGTTGAAATGAAATTTAAAATAATTGCTCATTAGATGATTTTAATGTTCTTCTTTAGATTTTGTGCTAAACTAAAGTTAAGAATAAAGAAAGTAGGACAAAAAATGAAAAGGGATAGATGGATATTACCAGTGGCAATGATTGTGCTGTTAATTGTAGCAACGATTGGGGTAACTTATGCGGCTTTTACCTTTACCAAAGCAGGTAGTGTTGAAAATACATTAGAATCATCAACGATTATGTTAACCTATACCGAGGGAAAAACAGGAATCATTTTAAATGAAGCGATGAGACAGGTAAAATTTTAACAGGAGAAAATAATGTATTTGATTTTACGGTGACTGCAACGCTTGGAAAAA
>CASRZP010000144.1 GCA_949440065.1 uncultured Bacilli bacterium | reverse complement strand
CATGGGCAACTTTACTATCTTCATCACTAAAATTTTTAGCGAAATTACTATCGGTATATGAATTTTCTACTAAGATAATATCATATAAATTTAGGCTATCTACTAAAGCACCTGTGCTACCGATTCGAATAATTTTTTCCACATCATAAAAATGGTATAATTCATAAGCATAAATAGCCATACTAGAAATACCCATACCTGATGCAAAAATGGTCACTTTTACTCCTTTATATTCCCCAGTATATGCAAAAACATTTCTAACATGATTTACCAAAGTCACGTTTTCTAAAAAATGCTCAGCTATATACTTAGCACGCAATGGATCTCCTGGCATTAGAACGATTTTGGCAATATCTTCTTTTTTACTTTCTATATGTGGCGTAGCCATAAAACACCTGCTTTCATTTATTATTATATCAAAAAATTCTATAAATTACTCGAAAAAAAAGAAGAATTGTCACTATTCTCCTTCACTGCTTCCACATCTACCTTCACCTGGTTTATCTCCAGGATAATATTCTTCTCCTACTAAGGAACATGAAGATTTCGTTACTGAATCTTTTAAGTAACCTCCTAAAATTTTAACTAAACCGATGATAACAACCGTTACTAAAGCAACAATTAAAACATATTCTACTAATGCTTGACCTTTTTGATTTAAACGAAATCTCATGAACTTCACCCTACCTTGATTATTTTTATAAGTTAAGTGTATAATATGTTTTAGGGTTTGTCAATTGATTTGTAATGTTAATGTCAAGCAATTGGCACTTATCATATGAGGTAATGGTGATAAAATTGGATAAGGAAACGATTATTTTAGATGATGTGATAGTGGCAACTTCTTTTTTTAAAAGGTTAATCGGGTTAATGGGACAAAAATGGATAACAACAGGAATTATCTTTCTTAGGTGTAATTCAATTCATACGTTTTTTATGAGAGAAAATATTGATGTTGTGATGATAACAAGATCAGGAAAGGTAATTTTCTTATATGAAAACTTTGCTCCCTGGAAACTCATTTTACCAAAAAAGGACGTGTATACAACGATTGAATTGCCCAAAGATTCAATAAAGAAATTGAGAATTAAAAAAGGAAGCTACATTGTTCTTCCTTAAAGGTAAAGTAGAAACTTTGTTATTCTGTATCTGTTACAATAATATCACCTACACTATGAGCAATCGTTCCTGTGACAAAAGTAGCTGCACTACTACCACCTGTAATACTCATCCAATCAAATTCGCGACCTGTTTGATTAATAATTTTTGTTAAGTTGTTGTTAGAATATGAACGTTTATAAAACGCATCTTTTCCAATTGATGTTACACAACTTGGTACTGTTACACTGATTAAGTTATTATGAGCAAATGCAGAATCTCCAATTGTAGTTATACTATTTCCTAGTGTTAAACTGGTTAATTGATTTTTATAAAATGCATAATCTCCTATTGTTGTTATGTTATTTCCTATGGTCATACTTATTAATTGATTTAATTGAAATGCATAATTTCCTATTGTTGTTACACTATCTGGGATAGTTACACTTGTTAATTGATTCTCATTAAATGCATAAGCTCCTATTGTTTGTACGTTATTTCCTATTGTTAAACTTGTTAGTTTATTGAAAGCAAATGCATCATCTCCAATTGTTGTTACACTATCTGGAATTCTTACACTCGTTAATTGATTATCACGAAATGCCATGATTCTTATTCTTTTTACACCATCAGGTATAATTACAGAAGTTAAACCCTTTTCTCTAAAAGCAATTATTGGGTCCAATCCTCTAGTAACTCCACGACTCATAGAAAGTTCTTCACTATCAAAGGGAACAGTACCAATATTAACAACATCTACTCCACCAATTTGTCTAGGAATTACAACATCTTTAGGACATTCATTTCCATTAGCATCGATATCCTTGTAATTAGTTATCGTGCCTGTTGTTTCATCAAACACAAAGCATGAACTTTCCGTTGGCTCAT
>CASRZP010000143.1 GCA_949440065.1 uncultured Bacilli bacterium | reverse complement strand
AATCCTAAAGAAATAAACATTACTCCTACAAGTGATAAAAACACACTTATTTTACGATCATATTTCATAACCGAAAACCATCCCTTCTACGTAGTGACATATTATAACACAAAAAAAGAAAATTTCAAGTCTTTTCTGTTAATTCCTTTAATTTTATTCGAAGTTCCCGCTCATATATAAGTGGGAACTAAGTCTTAGAAACTAATATCAAACAATGAAATAATTTCGTTTTATGCCGAGAAAACTTCTTGAACAGTAGGCAGTTAGTCTTCGTAATGCTGAATTGCTAAGCAAAAATTTATTTTTGATTTATGCAATGAAAGATAAGAAGTCTAACTGGGTTCCTACTGTCAAGAAGGAAATTGGAATAAATATTCTTTTATGGTAAAATATACCACATTGGTTTGTTTGTCATATCTAAAGGAGTGAATCATATGACAACATATAATCAATTATCAATTGAACAAAGAAATATTATACAAATTATGATAAGTCAAAAAATGTCCTTTACCAAAATTGGTAAAGCAATCAACAAAGATAGAACTACTATCTCTAAAGAAATTAAAAGAAACAGATATATTAAAAATTATCGTGAACCATTTGATACTGTTACTATACAAAATGCAGTTAACAATTGCAAAAAATTACAATCAAAACCTTACTGTTGCAATTGTTGTACTCAACTACATAGTTGTTGGAAAGCAAAAATCTATTATAATGGGAAGATTGCACAAGAACACTATGAACAACAATTATCAGATTCTAGAAAAGGAATTGATTTAAATCCAGAAGTCCTAGATGATATTGAGCATTCCATTATTCCTTTAATTAAAGAGAAAAAGCAATCTGTGAATCAAGTTTATGCAAACCATAAAGATATTCTTTATTTTTCAAAATCTACTTTCTATCGTTATGTAGATAATGGTATTTTCTCTTTGACAAACTTGGATTTACCTAAAAAAGTAAAATATAAAGAGAGAAAAAAAGTAGTAGAAAAGTCTCGGCGTGAACTTGCTTTATTAAATGGTCGTAGATATGAAGATTTTCTTATCTTTAAAGCAGATCACCCTAAGATGCATATTGTTGAGATGGATACAGTAATTGGAACACAAACTAGTGATAAAGTTCTTTTAACTTTATTTTTTAGAGATACTCATTTCATGTTAATTAGACTGTTAGATAAGAAAACCATTAAATGTGTCAATGCTGAAATTGATACTCTAAAAACTTCCCTTGGTATTAAATTATATGCAAAAATATTTCGTATTTTTCTTACGGATAATGGTTCTGAATTTTTTGACCCTTATCATTTTGAAAAGGATTACAATACACATAAAAAGGTTACAAATCTTTTCTATTGTAACCCTAACCACCCTGAACAAAAAGGGGGCATTGAAAAAAATCACGAATTCATTAGAAAAGTTTTACCCAAAGGTACTAACTTTGATTACTTTTCTAATAAACAAATTGCCTTTTTGGAAAACACTATTAACAATATTCCACGTGACTCCTTAAAAGGCAAAACTCCCTTTGAACTTACCCAAGAAAAATACCCTTTATTTATTACTAGAGTGAATTCAAAGTACATACCTAAAGATGATGTAAATCTTTCTTTAGATGCTTTCAACGAAAGTGCAGAATGATTTCTGCTCTTTCGTTGGCAAACAAGCCAATACACATATTTTGCTATTTAATGTAACGGGAACTTAGTTTTAAAAATGACTAAGCTGTTACACTTTTTCGCGTGCTATAATCTCGTTTGATGAGCATATATTAACATATTTTTTCCATTTTGTCATCCTTTCATAACAAAAAATCCCCAAAAACTGGGAACTTTGTTTGAATTTTCTTATTTTTATTCATTTCGGGAACTTACTTTAAAATTCAAGCCTTTTCTGTTAATTAATATAATTTTAGTTACTTAAGCATATGTCTTCCCCATCTATTCATTGTAAAAACTTGATAAAAATTTATCTAATTTTTCCTGTGTAAGAAAGGTACTGTATCATTATAGAAAGCATTCCAGATCATGTACAGGGGGGCTTT
>CASRZP010000142.1 GCA_949440065.1 uncultured Bacilli bacterium | reverse complement strand
GATGTTTTTTGGTTCAAATTCGATATTTTTTTAAGTAAAAAACCTAAACTTAAATATATAAATACTAGTTTTTTATAAAAAAATATGTTATAATCGTGAAAGTTGTGAGGAAGTGTTTATATAATGAAGAAAAGAAATATTGCAATAATTGCCCATGTTGATCATGGTAAAACTACTTTAGTTGATGAAATTTTGAAAACTAGTGGAATGTTTAGAGAAAATGAAGATGTTAGTCAAGTATCTATGGACTCTAATGCATTAGAGAAGGAGAGAGGTATTACTATTTTAGCTAAAACAACTGCTCTTGATTATAATGATTACAGGATTAATATTCTTGATACTCCAGGACATGCTGATTTTGGTGGCGAAGTTGAAAGAATTATGAACATGGTTGATGGCGTTGTTTTAGTTGTTGATGCTTATGAGGGTCCTATGCCTCAGACTCGTTTTGTATTAAAAAAGGCCTTTGAAGCTGAGGTTAGACCTATTGTTGTAATAAATAAAGTAGATAAACCAAGTGCTAGATGTAGTAAAGTTTTGGATGAGGTTTTAGATTTGTTTATTGAACTTGGTGCTAGTGATGAACAACTTGATTTTAAAGTTGTTTACGCATCAGCATTAAATGGTACCTGTTCTTTAAGTGATGATTTATCTACACAAACACCTGGTTTTCATGAATTGTTAGATTTGATAGTTTCTGAAATACCTAGTCCTAAAGGCGATATTAATTCTAATTTACAATTTCAGCCTGCTCTTTTAGATTATAATGAGTTTGTTGGTAGAATTGGAATTGGTCGTATTCATAATGGTAAAATTAAGGTTGGTCAAATGGTTAGTTGCTGTAGACTGGATGATTCTGTTAAGCAGTTTCGAGTTCAAAAATTGTTTGGTTATTATGGATATAATAGAATTGAAATTGAAGAAGCAGAGGCTGGAGATATTGTTGCTGTAGCTGGTCTTGGAGATATTTCGGTAGGGGAGACTCTATGCGAAGTTGGAAAAGAAGCAGTACTTCCAAGGCTTCATGTTGATGAACCTACATTGCAAATGACTTTCGGTACTAATACTTCACCGTTTGTTGGGAAGGATGGAAAAATAGTTACGGCTCGTAAAATTGAAGAGCGTCTTAATAAAGAAAGACAAAGAGATGTTAGTTTGAAGATTGAACCATATACAAATGAATCGTTTTTAGTATCTGGACGAGGAGAGTTACATTTAGGAATATTAATTGAAAATATGCGTAGAGAGGGTTTTGAGTTGGAAGTTTCTAAACCGCAAGTAATTATTAAAGAAGAAAATGGTATAAAAATGGAACCGTATGAAGAGTTACAGATAGATGTTCCAGAAGATGTTGTCGGAAATGTTATCGAACAATTGGGTCTTCGTGGAGCTAATATGGAAAATATGATCAATAATGAAAATCAGGTTCGCCTTATTTATACAATACCTTCAAGAGGATTAATTGGTTTTTCGACTATATTTATGACCCTTACTAAGGGATATGGGATAATGAATCATACTTTTAAGGAGTATCGTCCTATGACTAATGTTTCTGTAGGAGAAAGAAAACTGGGTGTTCTTGTGTCAATAGAAAGTGGTGCTGCTACAAGCTATTCAATTGGAAATTTGGAAGATAGAGGAAGTATGTTTATTGAACCTGCTACTGAGGTTTATGAAGGAATGATAGTAGGTGAGTGTAATCGCGAAAATGATTTGGCAGTAAATGTTGTAAAGGGTAAAAATTTAACCAATGTTCGTGCTGCTGGAAGTGATCATACAGTAGTCTTGAAAAGACCTCGTCCAATTACCTTGGAATATGCTTTGGAGTTTATTAATTCTGATGAATTAGTTGAAGTAACTCCTAATTTTATTCGTCTTCGTAAGAGAATTCTTAATACTGAAGAAAGAAAAAAATATGATTCTAGAAAAAACAATTGATAGTGATTGTATTATATATTCTGAGTAATATGAGTAATAATAGAAGCTTTGTGTTTGCTTCTTTTTTTGGAGTCTGTAAATAAATTTGTGTAAATAGAAAATCTTTCCATGATAAAATAAAAG
>CASRZP010000141.1 GCA_949440065.1 uncultured Bacilli bacterium | reverse complement strand
TTGAAGGCACTCTAGATGCTAGTGCAAGTGCAACGTATACCATTCGTCTTTGGATACCAGAACACATTGGAAACGAAGTCCAAGGTTTTCACTTTCATGCCAATATTAAAGTCGACAGTGTCCAAACGCTAGGAGCAAAAAATCAAAATATAACGAAAGTTTATACTTATAATCAAGAAAGTGGTTCATCTACTTTTTGCGTTACTGGAGAAGAGGAAACTTGCCAAGAAATAACTAACACACCAGCTACCTATGAAACAGGAACAATTATAAAATACAAAGTAAACGACACCGAGGAGAAATACTTCTTTGTTATGTTTGATAATGGAGATACCTTAACGCTTCAACAACGAGAAAATATTGTGAATAACACACCGTGGTACTCTAGTGCCAACGATAATACGAAAGGACCCTTAACCATATTACCAGTATTAGAAGAAGCGGTATCAACATGGAATAATGTAAATGATTTAACTTATGCCTTAGGTACAACTGTGTTTAAAGATAATGCCTATACTGGATGTATTAATTCTCAATCATGTGATAATAAATATACATTGTCTAATAGAACAGCAAAAGCAAGAATGATAACTTTACAAGAAGTGGTTAGTTTTGGATGTCGTGTTTGGACAAGTGATGGTTCAAGTAGCGGTTCGTGTCCAGTATGGATGCATAATTATTTAATAGGTGCAACACAATATGGTGGTACAGAAGAAAATAGTACAATTGGAGATGTTGGTTATTGGACTAATACGATATACTATGGTAGCGGAAATGGTGATGGTACCAATCGTACATGGATAGTCAACGGTTTAGGATATTTTGGTCATAATAATACTTCAGGCGGTAATAATAACGGAGCAAGAGCAGTAATAGAGATTAACAAATTAGATAAAGATGCAATCCAAACTGTTCCTAGGAATGAAAATATTTTAGCCATTTTTAAATATAATCAAAGCATAGATTCTTCTACCTTTTGTGTAACTGGAGAAGAGCCTACTTGTGAACAAATATTAGAAACACCTACCACTTATGAAGTAGGAACGATTATTAAATATAAAGTAAATGATAGTGAGGCAAAGTATTTTCATGTCATGTATGATAACGGAAGAACACTAACGATGCAGCAGAGAGAAAATACGGTATATCAAACAGCATGGTATTCTACTGCTGATAATACCAAAGGTCCACTAACCATATTACCAGTGTTGGAAGAAGCTACAAAAGATTGGACAAATGTATTAGATCAATCATATACTCTTGGAACTACTGTATTTATAGATGATGCTTATACTGGATGTAGTAATCTTGATCGAATATTTACATGTATATCAAATACCTACACCTTAAATGAAAGAACAGCAAAAGCAAGATTAATTACCATAAAAGAAGCTGGTAATTTTGGATGTTTACGTTTTAGAGGTGATGGTACTAGTAATAAGTCTTGTCCAGTATGGATGTATAATTATTTAAGTAATTCTACTAGTTATGGAGGAACAGTAAATCAAGCCCAAGGTGAGTATGGAAATAATTACGGTTATTGGACAAGTAGTGCAGATAAATATAACTCTACTGCTGCTTGGTATATATTTTATCCTGGAAGTGGGCATAATGATAATATAACGAGCACTAATTTGGGAGCTAGAGCAGTAGTAGTTATTAATAAATAAAACTCTTGTCTATTTTACAAATTCTATGTATACTTAAGATAATAGAAAGTGGAAGTGAAGCCTATGAAAATTAACAAAAAATTAACTAGGGGGGGGGGGCAGTATTTAAAATAAAACCCTTTAATATCAAGGATGAGAAGAAATTCCCATTCTTTTTATTGCTTTAATTTATTATTTGCTAACTTTTACCAAAAATCGACAAAAATAGGATAAAATATAAGAGATAATGATAATGAGGGGAAAAAATATGAAAAAGAAAAAGATATTGTTAATTATATTCATTGGAATTATGGTATCAGGAGTAGCACTAATGTACTCATCGTATGCTTTGTTTACTAATCAGATAAGTAAATCAGCTATCACCATTAAAGTAGGAACATTAACAGGAAAAATCACATCAAGTGCGTTAAATAGTAATTATCAAATTACAGTAGCAAAAGGGGAAACCAAGGAATTGGAAATCAAATTAGAAAACCCGAATACCGTAAATGCGAAGATTACTTTGTATTATAAGGGAAATATCACTTTACCAGATGGTTTTG
>CASRZP010000140.1 GCA_949440065.1 uncultured Bacilli bacterium | reverse complement strand
CATAGAGTCCGTTGTTCCATAGGTAAACACAATCTCTCTAGGGTCTTGATTATGAATTAACTTCGTTACTTTTCCTCTTACTTCCTCATACATCATATCAACTTTTTGTGAATTATCGTAATCCCCACGATGAGCATTGGCGGTGTAATTTAAGTAATAATCATCAAGTGCATCTACCACACACTTAGGTTTTAATGTCGTCGCACCATTATCAAAGTAAATAAAGTCTTTTTTTAATATAGGAAAATCCTCACGATTCATCTTTTTTTCCTCCTTTCTATTTTTTTAAATGTTCTAAGCAAAATCTCTCTACATAGGAATTATCTTCAATCTCTCCTAAGAAAAAAGCTTTTTTTAATAACCATTTTGCATCACTTTCACTAATCCCTAGCGTTGCTAAGCAAAATAACTCTTCTTCTTTAAACGAACCAAGGTATGCACTATGACTTGCTTCTACATTATCTAAATCGATTAACAACTTTGGCTTAATGATCGATGTTGCTAAATCATTAACATTAATTATCTTCGCATTTTGAACAACGCGACAATCTTCTACTTCTTTTAACACCTTTGACGTTAAATCGCATAAGAGTAATTCATCACTTTCATTTAGTCCATGAAACAAGACCTTACTAAAGGAATTCTTTCCTAAATGGTTAACATTTATTTCTACTTCACACCTTTTTCGACAGATTATACGGTAAGATAAGTCTAGTCTTGCCTTTTCTTGTAAGTTAACAACAATATTGTCACTAGAGTTTACATTATAATATGACAACTGACAAAAAGCATTCGTTCCTACTTCAAACTGTAAGCGATGATTAATATTTTCCTTACAAAAAAGAAAGTGAACGTTTAATGAAGGACTTACTAAAATGATTAAATCTTTTTCTATATTTTGTAGCAAGTATTCTCCATCGTTTTCAATGGTAAACACTTTATCTTCTTGACTATTTTTAGAGATGCTTTTCCCATCTATTACTATTTTATTCAACATGAGAAATATCACCTACATCATTTACCCTATGGTAACCACTTTTTTCAATCTCATAAGCTAAATCAAGTGTTCCTGTTTTTACAATTTTACCATCTACCATCATATGTACGTAATCGGGCTTTAAATAAGATAAAATTTTTGGATAATGGGTAATGATTAATAAAGAAACGTCTTTATTTTTCTTACAATAATCTAAAATATTTTGACACGCTAATTTTAAACTATCCACATCTAACCCAGAATCTAACTCATCTAAAATGATACACTTTGGTTTTAACAATTTTAACTGAACAATTTCATTTTTCTTTCTCTCTCCCCCTGAAAAACCTAAATTAACAGAACGACTCATCATATTGGTATCTAATTCTAAATCAGTAAAGGCTTGCTTGACTTCTTTCATAAATTCAAGCAATTTAGGGTGTTCGCCACGGGAGGTAAGAGCTGTTTTTATCAGTTCGCTATTTTTAACGCCTTCAATACTAATTGGTGATTGCATAGCTAAGAATATTCCTTTTCTTGCCCGCTCATCTGTAGTTAGCGATATAATCGATTCATTATCTAATAAAATATCGCCACTAGTTAACGTATATTTAACGTTTCCCATAATGACATTAGATAATGTACTTTTCCCTGTTCCATTAGGTCCCATAATCGCATGAATTTCTCCATCATGGATAGTAAGCGAAAAATCATTTAATATTTTTTTATTTTCAACCCCTGCACTAACATTGCGTAGCTCTAATTTCATTTTTATCACCTATTTCTATCTCTAGTAAACACTATTGCTTATCAATTTTTTGTCTATTTTTGTGAAATTTCATTTATTTTAACAAAATCTTCATCCATTGTAAACTAAAGTTCTTGTTTTTCCTACTTATTTTATCATTTTCGTTAAGTTTTGGCAATTCATTCCAAAGAAAAAAGCTAGGAATACCTAGACTTTTGTCCATATCATTATTATTTCCAACAATCACTACTCTGTTAGTTTTGTTTAGTAAAAGATTAAGAATTATTTTTTAAATATTCTTCTACTTTTTCTTTTGTTACACCAGTTAAATCAACAATAGCATCAATATCAAGTTTAGTACCTAAACGTGTTATCATTTCTTTTTCTTTCTTTTGCTCACCTTGTTCAATACCTTGCTCAATACCTTGTGCTATTCCTTGTTCTAAGCCATCTTTTAACGCTTTTTCTTTAACTCTTTTTTCAGCTTTTT
>CASRZP010000139.1 GCA_949440065.1 uncultured Bacilli bacterium | reverse complement strand
GTGATACTTCTAGTTGGGTAAAAGTGATTAAAGAAGATGATGAATACAAGTATTACACTTATTTGTCATGTGGAAAGTACGAGTCTAAAACAGATCATGTAGGACCTACGATTGAACTAAATGGTGATTCTACCATTGTGTTAGATTTAAATGCCCCTTATCAAGAATTAGGTGTTAAAAGTGTAAAAGATAACCAAGATAAAACAGTAAATAATGATAACGTTATCATTGATGCTTCAAAAATAGACACATCAAAAGTAGGAACATATGAAGTAACTTACACTTTAGAAGATAAATTGAAAAATAAAACTACAGTAAAAAGAGTGGTACAAGTTAATCATTATTTACGACAAGAGATAGATGCAAAAACAGATGAATCTAAGATTTTTAAAGGAAATGTTGATAATAACTATGTATGGTATTCAGGCTTTCTATGGAGAATTATGTATCTTACCAAGGACGATATAAGGTTGGTTACGGATGAACCAGTATCTACAATAATGGCTGGCTATCAAATTACTGATTATATGAGTTCTGATATGTTAAAATGGTTAAATAATTATTTTAAAGAGCACTTGGTTGATTCAGAAAATATAATGAAGATGGCTAATAAATGGATAGTAAATAAAATTGCCAATATCAACGAAAGAGAAGAGTTAACTTTAGACATTGGTACTATTACGTTAGATGATTATAACAATTCTTTTTTGAATAATGATACTTATTTAAATCAAATGAATTCTTATGCTTTATTAGCCTATGAGTTATATAAACCTGAGAATGATGATTATAATGCAGTAAAATTTATTGAACGACAAAACGCTGCGTCATATAGCGAAGAGCCATTTGAAATGAAAAATTATAGAGATTATACACCGATGCATATTAGACCAGTAATTGTAATTGATAAGGATACTTTGGTATATGATGGAATTGGTACAAAAGATAATCCATACATATTAACAAATAAGAAAAATGATAGCAAAATTTTAAATGAGCATATGTCAGGAGAATACGTAATTTTTTCTAATTTGTTATGGCGAATAGTTCATATTAATAAAAATGGTACGACACGTTTAGTGTTAAATCAAGATATTTACGAAAATGGTGCTAGCCAATTAATTCATGTTTTTGACCAAAGTACTAATTTAACCTTTTCTTCTGATAAAGAGGGAAATATTGGGTATTTTTTAAATCATGAGTTTATTAAAAGATTAAATGAGGATAAATTGGATTATGCTAAATTTGATATTACGTCCTTTGTTTTTGATAATGGTTATGATGGATTAGGAAAGGATTTTATTGATACAAAAATTGGTACTGTTACAATGGGAGAAATTTTAGCTACTCAACCTAGTTATGCACCAAATCCAGTGTGGTTGATGAATGGTTTTGGAAAAAGTTATGCAGGTTTTGTATTGAATGGATATGTAACTTATTCCAATCCAAATTTTAATTTTTATACATTCAATAAAACGGTAGCACGTCCCGTAATTAATTTGAAAAGTGATGTAGAAATTATTTCGGGTAGTGGTACAGTAAATAATCCATATAGGGTAAAGTAGGTGAAAAATTGTGAAAAAGAAAATATTTTTTGGAATAATATTAGGGATATGGTTAGTGCCATCTGTTGTATTTGCTGATGCTTGTACCAATAAATCTTGTCCTGATCCAAGTGCATCGTGCGATTACTCAGAAGGAGTAAATAATTCGTGTCATTATGAGTGTACAGAAACATCGACATTGGAAATACCAGGACCTATTTTAGGAAGTGATGGTAGAGGAATTCCTGCAGGAACTGGGTTTGATTTTCCTTTTACTGTAGATACAGTGTATGAGTGTGAATTAATTATGCATCCAGAGCCAATACCTCCAGAACCAGTAATACCTCCTAAACCGAGTCCTAGTGATTCTAAGTATTGGCATACTGAATGTGAAACCTGCTGTGATAGTTGTCCAGAACCAGAGCCAAGTACACCTTCAAAGCCTTCTAAGCCAGATAATTGCGATCCAGACGAAGGATGTAACCCCAATACAGGAGCTTGTTCTTTTGAAATAGAAGATTTTTGGAATCTTAAGCCATCCTTTATTCCATCAGGAATAAGTTCATCAAAGCCATCTATTATCGATTATTGTGAGTGTGGAGAACATAGTTGCAATTGTGTAGATATCTTTGAAGAGGCAAGTTACAACTCTGATTTAAGTGCGTATGAAGCTGCTGTTGAAGCACACAAGCAATGGGAAGAAGAAAAGGCGCGAATT
>CASRZP010000138.1 GCA_949440065.1 uncultured Bacilli bacterium | reverse complement strand
TTTGTGTCTAACAATAATCTATCATATTAAAGGATTATTGTCAATAAATAACACATATTTTATCTTCTTTTAAAAGCATAACCGCCATCTTTTACACCACCATAACTAGCTGGCACTAAAGTATAAGCACGACCAAATTCTTCCCATCTGCTATGCTCTATTTTAGGAATTTCACCTCTTCCAAAAATAGTACGTATAATAGGCGCTAAAAACTCATCATTAGAAAGACCTATTTCTTTTAATACTAATTCCATTGCAATTTGTTGTGGTATTCCAGAATAATGCTCTGTAATCCATACATAACGTGTGCATAACTTTATAAAATACGTTAGAATTATTAAACGATTAGTATTAGGAGTTGCATGAGCGCCTTTTTTATCACTCTTTAAAAATTTATTCATAATAAATAGATTTTCATCTAAGTTTAAAAAATCAGTCGCTACAAATGAAAATATTTGATTCGTCTGAATTCCTTCCCCGTCACAAAAAAGTATACTAGAAGTACTGGGATTCATTTTTAAATTTCCCTTTGTAGTACTATCTAGAAAAACTAATCCTAACTCAGTTCCTTTTTCAAATAATGAATTTAAGATTGAAAATTGTTCGCAAATTCCTCTTATGTTTGTTCCACAAGCAGTGATATAATCCTCAAAGTCTATCATATTAGAAGGAATCATTGGCATTGTAATTCCTTTTAAATAACCATCTACTAGCCATAATTCTTCTGCTTTTAACAATTCTTCGAACCCAGTTATCTTAGACTGCTCTATTAAAATTTCTTTCCAATTTTCTAATAATTGTAATAGAAACTCCCCATCTGCTGGTAATTTTCCATATTGATAATCCTTTAAAACACTATTGATTCCTATTTGGTAAAAATCACTACTACTAGAAGAAAACATTTTAATACCTTTTTGTAAAATTACTCTTTGATAATCTCTAGATGAAATATAATTCATTTTAACCATATTGTCACCTCAGGAAAGTATCATATAAGAAAAAAGAAAAAAAGTCAAAATTATTGACCTTATTTTAAAATGATAGTTTTATCTATCTCTAAATTATGACCATACCTTTTATAATATTCACGAGCAATATATAGAATTATAGTCATTTCTGTTATCTTTCTTTGATATTCTTCAAAAGCAGTACCAAATCCAACTGCTTTGTCATTTCTAAGCTCTAAACCACTATCCTTTGGATAAATGGCGTTCACTAAAAAACTTTGATGAATAGATTGCTTTGGATCAAATACTGCCACTGAACCAGTCCAACCTTGATGAGAAAAGCTTCCAGTCGCTAATTCATTAGGCGTAAATGACTTTTTCAATCCTAAAGGATGTTTAACATAAATTCCCATATTTCCTTTGTTACTCTGTGGTGTATCAGGAAAAGTAATTTCTCCTAGTCTCTCTATATCCTTCTTTCTAAAAAAAGAAGAATTTACATAATTTACACTAAAAATATTATGAGATAAGATAGTTAAATCCTCACTTGTTGTGAATAACCCAGCAGCTCCAATCGCTCCCCCTAAAGCTCTAGCTTTAGGATCATGAACAAAGTCACCTCCGCCATTTCCAGTAATATTAGATACAGGATTAAACTCTGTATTTTCTAAATGAAGAGGGTCTAATAAATACTTATGCATAATAGAATCAAACGTCATTTGATATCCTAACCTTTTTGATAAAATATGTTCTAAAGTGTTACTAATTACAATAGAACCAAAATCAGTATATAAGTTCTTACTCCTATCATTAGATTCTAAATATACTGTTTTTAGAATTTGAAAAGCTTCTCCTACGGACTGAGCGGTTGCAACATTCCCTTGCGTTCTTAATTCACCATGTAACCTTATCAAATCATTGATAGTAAAATCTTCCAATCCTTGTATATCAGGATTTAAATTACTAACTTTTTCATCCAAAGAAATAATTAGTAATAGATGCTACATCAAATTTTGTATATTGATTTATAGGAAGTTGATGTTTCCAATCAGACGTCCCCCCTATAATAATCAATTTATAATTTCCTGAATTATCAAATGTAGGCAAATAAATACAAGTAGATAAACCACTAACGTAAGAATTCTCAGTACTATTTTTTCCATCTAAAAATTCTTTAGTTTCTTCTTGAATGACACTTATTACCTGATTCATAACAGAGTCAAAAGAACTGGCTTTAGATACAATATCACTCATAGAAGAAGCAAGTAAATTAGGGGCTTCAAAAGTACTTCCATTTTCTTCCATTCTCTTGATAATTTTATTAATTTCTTCATTCATATTATTGTCT
>CASRZP010000137.1 GCA_949440065.1 uncultured Bacilli bacterium | reverse complement strand
ATATAACTAGCTATTTTTATTTTTCTTAAGTTCACTAGCCAAGGAATTTTTTAAATCTTCAATTAAATCAGCAAGTAATTCGTATTTATCGTTATAATGGGCATAAAAAGTTGAACGATTAATTAAAGCATGGTTACAAATATCCAAAACTTTAATTTCTTCAAAAGTTTTCTCTTTCATTAATTCAAGTAAGGCAGTATATAAGTTTTTTCTTGTTTTTACTACTCGTAAATCTAAATTGTTCATCTAATCACCTACTAGCATTATATGTTTTTCTACTACAAAAGTAAAGATATCCAACAAAATGTTGCTTATTTATTCATACGTTTTTTTAAAAACGTTGGTTATGTAGCAATTTTACTCATTCTGTTGGTGTCTTTTTTAAAAAACAATAATAGAATGTTATGGCAAGAGGAGGAAAAAATGAAAAAAATAGCTAGTTATATTTGTAAACACAAAATAGGAATATTAGTGATTTCGTTTGTTCTTAGCATTTTATCCTTGATTGGAATGAAGCTTACTACGATTAATTATGATATTTTGGTGTATTTACCTGAAGAAATAGAAACTGTACAAGGGCAAGAAATTTTAACCAATGACTTTGGTATGGGTGCTTATACTATTGTTATGGTAGAAGATATGAGTAGTAAAGAGCTATTGAAACTAGAAGAAGAGTTTACTCATGTTGATGGAGTAAGTAAGGTCATTAGTATTTATGATTTACTAGGAACAACCATTCCTTTAGAAATGTTTCCTAGTGAAATTAGTAGTAAATTTCATCAAGAAAATACTGATATTTTATTTGTCACATTTACTGATTCAACATCATCACTATCAACCATTAATGCTATTGAAGAGTTAAGAAGTATTGCATCAAATAAGGTGAAAATTAGCGGAATGAGTGCGATGGTACTAGATACGATGAACTTATCAGAGAAGGAAATTGCTATTTATATTATCATTGCTGTAGTTTTGTGTTTAATTGTTTTAACATTGACACTAGATTCTTATGTTGTACCTATTTTATTATTACTAAACATCGGGGTTGCTATTTTATTTAATTTAGGTTCCAATATTTTTCTAGGAGAAATTTCTTATATTACTAAAGCATTGGTTGCTGTCTTACAATTAGGAGTAACTACTGATTTTTCTATCTTTTTATATCATGCTTATTTGAAAAATAGAAAAGATGGTTTAGAAAAAATGGAAGCTATGCGTCTATCGATTAGTGAAACGTTTACCTCAGTAACAGGAAGTTCTTTAACGACTATCGCAGGATTTTTAGTGTTATGTACGATGAATTTAACATTAGGACGCGATTTAGGAATAGTTATGGCTAAGGGTGTTTTACTAGGTGTTATATGTGTGTTAACTTTATTTCCTAGTTTACTTTTGGTATTTGATAAGGCCATTCAAAAGACAAAACATCAAGTATTTACAATAAATTTTACGAAATTTAACCATTTCGTGGTAAAAAATCATCTTATTATTTTTGTGTTATTTATCTTATTATTTGTTCCTATATATTTAGCTAATACTAAGGTAGATGTTTATTATAAGATTGATGAGAGTCTACCAAAAACGTTAGATAGTATTGTAGCTAATCAAGAGTTAAAAGACAAATTTAACTTGGTATCACCTGAAATTATCTTATTGGATAAATCACTAAAGCCAAGTTCTCAAAATGAGATGATAGAAAAAATAGAAAATATAGAGGGAATTGACTTTGTTTTATCATTTTCTAAGTTAGAAGATTTAGGTATTACTTTAGATATGTTACCTAGTGATATAAGAAAAATTTTTGAAAGTGATCGTTATCAAATGTTACTTTTAAATTCTACTTATGATATTGCAACGGATGAGTTAAATGAACAGGTTAGTCTTATCAATGATGTGATAAAAGAGTATGATAGTACGGCTATTTTAGCAGGAGAAGGCCCTTTAATGAAGGACTTAGTTACCATTAGCGATAAGGACTTTAGCAATGTAAACACATCTTCAATTGTTTGTATTTTACTCATTATGTTTGTGGTTTTACGTTCTTTAACTTTACCTATCTTTCTGATTTTAGCCATTTTGTTTGCAATATATTGTAATATGTCAATTTCTTATTTTGGTGGAGTGGTTTTACCTTTTGTAGCACCTATTGTATTAGGAACCATTCAATTAGGAGCAACGATTGATTATGCTATATTGATGAGTACAACTTATTTGAAATATCGAAAGGAAAATCTTTCAAAGAAGGAAGCAATGTTACAAACAATGAATTATTGTGCCAATTCTATTTTTGTTAGTGGAATGTGTTTCTTTGCTGCTACGTTTGGTGTAGGAATATATTCTGATTTGGA
>CASRZP010000136.1 GCA_949440065.1 uncultured Bacilli bacterium | reverse complement strand
GGTATACGTTGCACTTGCTCCTTTATCTAGAGTTCCTTCAATAAGGGCACCTTTTTTATACATTTGATATGTGGTATTTCCATTACCATTCGTGATTCCTAATTTTAATTGATTTTCTCCAAAGATCTTACCTGTATCATTGTGTGATTGATATAAATTTGTATTATCTTCTAAAGAAATTTGATAACTTAAGGGAAGTGTTCCTGTGTTCGTAATCGTAAATGTATGTGGAGTCCCTTTCATCCCTTCAGAGTCTGGTATGGGATAAGCTCCTTCTAAGTTGATTTTACTACTATCAACGTCAGTAAAACTAATCTCTAACTTACCTGCTTTTACGATGTGATTCTTTGTTCCTTCACTTTGACTACTTAAGAAAGCATAACTACTTCCAATGATGACTACTAATATTGCTACTGCAATAGTTAAAAATATTATTTTGTGTTTCATCTTTTCTACCTCACTTTTTCTTATTTTTAGACAATAAAAAGAACAAGACAAAACTATCCTGTTCCTTTATATTCCTTATTATATAAAAATTCTATTTTAGAAAGTGCCCCCCTTAGTTAATCTAGGGTTAACCAGGCTTATGTTAGCGTGATTCGTTTTAGCCATATCCATCATTACTAACACACTCCTTCTATTTTCATTTTATCAACTTTTCAAGCATTTTCAATAATTTTTCACAAAAAAAGAGGATAACTCCTCTTTATTGCTAATACTCTTAGTTTACAGCATCTTTTAATGCAGTACCAGCTTTGAATGTAACAGCAGTTCTTGCAGCGATATGAACAGGTGCTCCAGTTTGTGGATTACGTCCTTCACGTGCAGCCCTTTTAGAAACAGCAAATGTTCCGAATCCAGCGATTGGCATTTTATCTCCTTTTTTCAAAACATCCTTAATTGTTTCAAATACAGCATCGATTGCACGATTGGCATCTGCTTTTGTTAAGCCTGCTTGATTCGCAACAGCTTCTACTAATTCCATTTTTTTCATAGTAATATTACCTCCGTCTTTCTTTTTAAGCATGCTTATGCTTACATATCAAGAATAACACGTTTCATAAGGGAAAGCAATAAATTTTACACTTTTTATTTAATCTTATTTGCAATAAGCTCCAAAAGTGAAATAATATGGCCAATTGCGTAAAGGCATAAAGCGAACACAAATCCTATTCCCCAAACCATGAACATCAAGCCAATATTAAATTCTTCCTTCGCACAGGCATTGAAAAAACCGCCTGTTTCACTACAAGCAGGAAACAAATTGCCAAGTAAAATTCCACCAATGATACCAACAATACCTAATGAAATAGCAACATATTGATAAATATTTAACTTTTCTAGTCCTTTTACCTTTGTCGTTACATGTTTTAGCGAAGGCAATTCCTTTTTTTGTCGATCAATCTCTTCAAACATATTCCTACTCCCCCTCTTCTTTATTTTCACTTTCTATGTTTTTCTTACTTATTGACTTCTTACCTTCTTTTTCCAACCTTTTTTGTTCCCTTTGCTCTTCTTTTTCTTTTTTCTTATTCTTTTTTTCTTCGGCCTTTATCTTTGCTGTCTGTTCTTTTTGTTCTTGGACTTCTTCACACTTTGCTTCTTTATAAGATTGATACAAATAAATATATCGTACAAATCCAACCATAAAAATGCTTTCTAATAAAGTAAGTACTACACCTGTAAAATCTACCATTTGAATTAAAGAGACAATTAATCCTACGCCAATTAAACCAAGTAAAATGTAGAAATATTGATCATTACTTACTGTAGAAAATTGCAATTTCTTTAGTCCTAACTGTTCATAAATCTTACTATCCTCTAAAAAAACATAAGTAAAATATACACTAAGTAATAAAGATTGCACAGCGTTTACCATACTTCCAACACTAGGAAATTGAATAACCGTTAAAATTGATGCCAAAGTTAACAGTACAAAAACAAAACTAGCAATCAAATTCATCATATTAAAATATTTCTTTCCTACTTTTGTCTTTAAAAAAATCAAGTAAATCAAATACATTAAATAGACACTACTATAATTTAGTAAAGCTCTTACTACATACAAAAATCCATAATGATTTCTAATCGCATAAGATTGTGACATAATCAAAATAATAACAATTAATCCAATTAAAATCGTGGTAATTAAACTAGGATCATCATACCATTCTTTTTCTATATTATCTTTTCTCAACTTTCAATACTCCTTCCAATAGAATTACTTCTATCGACTATATTATATCCAATTATTAACAAAGGTACAAGTTAATCAGCAGGAAAATAAAATTATTTTTATCTTTTAACATGTGTTTAGTTGTCAATGATGTGACACCTAAATAAGTCGTAAAAAATATTAATTT
>CASRZP010000135.1 GCA_949440065.1 uncultured Bacilli bacterium | reverse complement strand
TTAGTGATGAAGAAACTAATCGTATGGCACAAGTTGCTAGAGAAAGATTTAAGTATGTTAAGGAAAATGCTCAAAAAGAGAAAAACACAGTTTTAATTAAAATGGGATTAGAAGTTCCTAACGGAGGATACGAACATATTTGGTTTGAGTTATTAGAAATGAAAGGTGATAAGTTTAAAGCGAAATTAACACAAGAACCTTACGATATTCCTAATATACATACAGGAGATATTGCTTGGTATACCATAAATCAAGTAACCGATTGGATTATTTATACAAAGGAAATGGAAATTACACCAAATAGTGCTTATTTATTAGAAAAGTAAAAGGAACATGAGGTTCTTTTTTTGAAATTGTTAAAAAAGGTGTTGACCTTCCCCTTAGGGTATAGCGTATCTTAGATGATGAAAGGAGGAAATTATGTTAATTAATGAAGTCGAACATATTGTTGGTTTAAGTAAAAAGAGTATTCGTTATTATGAAGAAATTGGACTACTAACGCCTAAGAGAAATCAGGACAATGATTATCGTATTTATCAAGATATGGATATTAAGAAATTAAAGACCATTAAATTTTTACGAGAGTTAGGGGTTCCTATTGGTGAATTAAAGGCGTTAAATGAGAAAAAATTATCGTTAAGTGAATGCATGAAGGATAGGATGAAAAAAATAGAAAAGGAAAAAGAAAATTATCAAAAAGTAATTACGATGTGTAATGCGATAATTGACTCTAATGAAACGTATGAGGATATTGATATTAATACTTATTTCGAAGGAATGAATCGACTGAGAAAGGAAGGTTTTATATTGAAAGAGGTTAAAACATCGAAAATGAAAAAGATTTTAGGTGCCATAGTATCTAGTTGTGTTTTTAGTTTCTTGTTTTTATGTTTAATTGGAATAATTTCATATTTTCAATTGGTGGAAAGTGAAAAAATTCCTTGGGTAGTTTATGGAATTATCCTATTGATTTTATTTATTCCTGTTTTTGGAATGGGAAAAAATTTAGTCAGTAGAATAATAGAAATTAATAAAGGAGAAGAAGATGAAGCTAGTAAATATTGATTATATTCCAGGGGAGGAGATAATAGATGCTCTTGGTATAGTAAAGGGACAAATTGTGCAGTCAAAAAATATTGGACGAGATTTTATGGCAGGCATGAAAACGATTGTAGGAGGAGAGATTACTTCCTATACAGAAATGATTAAAACAGCAAGGCAAATGGCAACAAAGAGAATGGTAGATGATGCAAAAAGCCTAGGAGCGGATGCAATTATTAATGTTCGTTATGGATCATCATCAGTAATGAATGGAGCAGCAGAAATTATTGCCTATGGAACAGCTGTGAAATTAAAAAAGTAAAAACTATAGATGGAATAAATGGTTAGGATTTATTCTTTTCTTTTGTCAATTTTTGTCTATTTTTAAATTTTTCTCATATTTTTTAATAAGGAAGTGAATGTTTATGTTGATGATGATTGCTAGTTTTTTAAGTGATTTATTTGCCTTTACCGCGTCTTATTCGAATGATGTATTTAAAGAGCCATTATCTAAAGAAGAAGAGGAGGAATGTATTAAAAAGGCTAAGCTAGGAGATAATGATGCAAGAAATAAATTGATTGAACACAATTTAAGGTTAGTTGCCCATATTGTGAAGAAGTTTGATTATAAAAATGTGGAACAAGATGATTTAATCAGTATTGGTACTATCGGGTTAATTAAAGGAATTGACTCTTTTTCTAATCAGCATGGAACAAGGATAACCACTTATTGTGCTAGATGTATTGAAAATGAGGTATTGATGTATTTTCGTGCGAACAATAAGACAACGAAAAATGTATCGATTAATGAGTCCATCGGATTTGATAAAGATGGCAATGAAATTACCATTGTTGATATTTTAAAAACGCCAAAGGTTGACTTCTTAGACGAAATTCATACGAAAGATAACATTGAATTATTAAAGAAATATATGGGGATTTTATCAAAAAGGGAAAGGGAAATTTTATATCGAAGGTATGGTTTAGGAGAACATGATGAACAAACGCAGAAGATGATAGCAAAAAGTTTGCATATTTCAAGAAGTTATGTATCTCGAATTGAAAAACGTGCCTTAACAAAGATTTTAAGAGAATTTATGAAAAATAAAAACTATGAAGAAGACTAATTTTCTATTGGTATAACTTTGTAAAAAGATAATTTAAATATATATATTATTATAAATTGTATATAGATATAATCTATTGGCAAACACTGAATGATTTCCTTAAAATCTTATTGCATTTATTAGTGTTCAATGATATTATTTATGTATAATAAGTGGTGGTGTTGGATAATGAAAATTAACAAAAAATTAACTAGGGGGGGGGGGAGTATTTAAAATAAAACCCTTTAATATCAA
>CASRZP010000134.1 GCA_949440065.1 uncultured Bacilli bacterium | reverse complement strand
TGTAATGGAAATACTTTCGTATGTTTTTCTTTCCATGAGCTTAAATAAAGCAGATATGATATATTCTTCTACATACTTTTCTTTTTGCGTTTTCATAATGTTACAAAATAGCCTCCTTTGTTTCATCTAATGCTAAATTAATTGTATCATACTATATTCTATGATACAATTGCAACATAAGAGGTTGAGGTGTAATGAAAAAGATGTTAAAGATTATTGGAATTATTATATTAGTACCTATTTTATTAATTGTTGGCTTTTTAATAATATTGTCCTTTGTTCCAGCAGTACCCAAAAATTATACAAAAGAAGTGAAAACTGGTGGAGAAATCGAAGCAAAATACTTGAGTAAGGGAAAATATAAAGTAAAGAGCACAAAGAGTAAAGCAACAGAGTTAACAAAATATAATTACGTTTATTATCCTGAAGAATTAGAGAATTGCAATAAAAAGTATCCAGTAGTAGTGGTATTAAATGGAACAGGAATTCTTCCTAAAAAATATAGAGCTTTATTTGAACATTTGGCATCTTGGGGTTTCATTGTTGTAGGAAATGATGATGGAAGTACAGGATTTGGAAAGTCAGCGGATGAAACAATAAAATATATTAAGAAAGCGAACGAAGATACGGATAGTGTATTTTATGAAAAGATAGATATTGAAAATATTGGTATTACTGGTCATTCTCAAGGCGGAGCTGGAGTTTTTACAGCAATTTCTATAATGGAAGAGAAAGAAGCTTATAAAGCTGCTGTATCTTTATCTCCAACACATGAGGAAACAGCACTTGCTTTTGGTTGGAATTATGACTTAGAAAAAGTCGATATTCCAGTACTTATGATAGCAGGTACAAAAGGAGATTTTGAAATTAAATCTGTTATTCCCATTGAGAAGATGAATGCGATGTATGATAAAATACCTTCTTCTAAAGTAATGTTAAGAAGGAGAGACGCAGAACATGGACAGATGTTATATATGGCAGATGGTTATGTAACAGCATGGTTTATGTGGCATTTACAAAATGATGAGGAAGCAAGTAAGGCTTTTTTAGGTAGTGATGCAGAAATTTTAAATAATGAATTTTATCAGGATCAAAGAATAGATTTTTAAAGAAGAATTAGTTCAACTAGGTTTGAACTTTTTTTATGTAGAAGGAAAATGATAAGAGTGTAAAATAAAGTAGAATAAAAAGTGCTAAAAATAGAGAATTTGAGGTTTCTTTTTTACAAATGGTGCATAGATTAGAAAGAAATATGTTGAATAGAAAATAGAGATATGATAAAATGTTTATGTAAAGATATAGTGCTTTTTTTATGGATTTTACCAACATTTGGCATATATTTTCTGTTTTGACAAAATGGCGAAAATGAGGTATTATTTTATATTGAGAAAAGCACCAAGTAGTAGAAAAAACAATAGTAAAAATTATGTTTTGAAGAGTGTGAGGGAGAGTTGTATATGAAAAAAAGAAGAAGACTAAAAAAATCTTTTGCGATAATTTTTTGCGCCTTAATTTTAGGAAGCACAATTTTCGCAAGCGCAACATTTTGTTTTGATGCGGTAAACGCAAATAGGGAAATAAGAATAGAAAAATATGATGTACTATCTTATAATAGTAAGGCATCTGATGATGTTGTATATCTATCTGACATTCCATATATGAAAGCACAGATAGGATGGAAAACGATTGGACTAGATAAAACAAATGATAATGCTAATCTAGTGATGAGAATTGATAATTCTTCTGTCGTTGTAAAAAAAGGAATTTGGGCACATGCTACTTCTACAGTGGAGTATGACATCAGTGCTTATAAAGATTATACCTATTTTACTACGTACTATGGTTTAAATACTTCTGCTGGAAGTAATGGCAATGGTGTAAAGTTCTATATTTATACTTCTAAAGATGGAAAAGAATGGACTTTACGTACAGAAGAAAATCCAACTGCTTTAAAAGGGACTAATAATGCCGTTCGTGTAAAAATTGATATTAGAGACGCTAATTATATTAGACTTTATGCACATGATAATGGCTCTAATGCAAGTGATCATGCTGTTTGGGGAGATGCAAAATTAGTAAAAGAAGGTTATTCTGATAATGTTATGAAGCCTGTAGAAGAATTTGATGAAATTATTAAGGCTAATTATCAATCAGGACCTATTCCTGAAGAATTAAGATTAGTTTTACTTCAAAGAAATTTTATTAAAAATGTAGGTCAATATCAATTACGTTCTTTCTTAGAGGCAGATTCTAAAAATTACGAAACGTTAAATTGGTTTATAAATAATGAAGAGGCCCTTCGTCTTTGGACAATAGGTGGAAAACCCAGCGGTACTTATCAAAAATCATTACAAGTACTTAGTGATTTATATCATGCACATAAAGCAGATTTATCCAATGAAAACGTAACCGTTTCAGGAACAGGAATAAAGTA
>CASRZP010000133.1 GCA_949440065.1 uncultured Bacilli bacterium | reverse complement strand
AACACCAGAAAGCGTGAACATAAGAGAATCAGCACCAAGTTTTGTAAGTCCTCAAGATATAGCAGACCGTGCAATGAGAGAAGTAAACGCTTCTATAGAAATGCCAGTAAAAGAAAATCCAAGTTCATCTATAGGAGAAACATTTGATTCAAATACTTTCCCACGAATGACTTCTCAAGATGTTATTGATAGAATGATTGCTGAGATGGAAAAAAGAAATACTGAAGAAGCAGATACATCTATTGAAAGTCACTCTGTTAGAAGATAAAAAAATAAGTAAATGCTAAACTTTTAGTGTTTACTTTTTCTTTTTGCCTTTTCAACCTCATAGAAAATATGCTATAATGAAAAAGAAGATGATGAGGAGGCATGAGGATGGATGTAGATACAAGTAATATACAAACTCATATCCAAAATATAGTAAGAAAATACGGAGAAGATAAAATCAATCAAATTGTGATGTTACTTGAGAATTATTACAATTTATCTTACGATATCAAACGTTTAGGAAATGAAAAAATATCGAATTTGCCTATTCGCACAAGTCAAGCAATACAGCAAATTTTTGATAAAGAACAAGAAAAACAAGAAATTATGAAACAAATTACAGCATTGTCTAGTCAATTGTCTATGTTTAACGAATTAGTACAATTGTGTCAAATCAATCCTGCTTATTATAAACAAATGACACCAGCCTTTATCGAAGGAAAACTAATGGACTGTGGTTTAGATCAAGAAAGTGCCGAGCTTTGTTCTATGGGACTAATTTATCATCATTTATTAAAAGATCCTGTCTTAGTCGCTAATCCCAAAAAAATTATTGAAATATCCACCGAGCTAGAACGTGAGTATCAAGCAAAACTAGGAGATCACTTATCTCCAATGCCTCGTTTAATGGGTGTATCAAAAGAAGAAGAAAAGGAAATAGAACATTCCCTAGATCAAAAATTAATTATGCAAAATATCTTATCGCAATATGTTTTAACGCTTGAAGGTTTTAAAGATAGCTTTAAAGGGGGAAGACGACGTAATTATAAAGAAATCTTTTATGACTTTTGTGATGCCCAAAGCCTAGAAGCTATGTTATCTTTTTTAAGTTTACATAATATCTCCCCAGAGATTGTATATCATTATGTTGACCTAATTAGTAAACGAGTAAATATTACCCATGTACAAGAAGTTTATGAAGCCCTTACCAAAATAGAACGAAAACTAGAAGATTTACCACTTAATGCTCTTGTATTACTACAGGCAAATCCTAGTGATATCTATGATTATCAAAAAATATGTGAAAAATATGATGTTTCTATTGATGAAATTCATTTTTCTACTTTCTGTTATAATGCCAACACAGTTGCTAATAATCTAGAACTATTAAGTGGATACGATACATCATATATTTTAGCCAATAATCAAACTATCCTACTTAGTAGCGGCGATCTTTTAGAAGCTAAACTAGAAGTGTTAAGAAGCTATGGATACCATCAATTACATGATCAAACCAATGCAAGTAAATACTCTTACCGTATTCTAGGATACACCTATGGAATGATTGTTAGTATTTTAGATAAAGTCGTTGAGAAAAATCGTTCATTTTACTTTCAACAAAATCCGTCATTATTGTTGCAAAACATTGAATTAGTACTACAATTAATGGACTATTTTGAAGAAGAAAATCTAAGTTTTTACGATGAATCAGGTTCCTTAAGTCCAATTTTCTATCAAACTAATTACGAAGATTCTACCTTCCAAGAAATTTATCAAACCATTAGAAAAACTGGCTTTAGAAAAGAAGAGTATTTACATATTATTGAACAACAAAATAATTTAAGTCGCTATTTTAAAAGATTAGATGAATTTTACAAAAAATATGATCAATATTTTGATGAAATCACCTTAAGCCAAGATCATATGAATCAGCATCAAAAGTGTATGCTACGAATGGACGAAGAATATTTATCTGATGAATTAGATCAAGTTTATAAGATCAATGGTGTTCGTGTATCAAAACAAAAACTGTCACGTAACTTAATGATTTTACTTGATATGGCTAATGCAAAATTAGATACAGCACTATTTTCAGCAATTTTATACGAAGGAATGTATGATATCAATCAAATGCAAAGACTTCAAGATGAAATATTTGGAATGGGGTAGAAAATAATGATAAATTTAAAAAAGTTAAATTTTACAAACGAAGAGTTAAGACAGTTACAACAGTATCTTCCTTCCACTATTGATTTAATCATGGACTATCGATTAAATGTCATTGAAAATTTGCAATATCTAAAAGAAGTTGGCGTCGTCCGTTATAAAGAAGTATTGTTCTCTTTTCCAGATGTCTTGTTCCAAGATAATATCAAACTACAAGAAAAATTTGGAAAATATCAAATGGAACCACTTTTAGAATTACTACTACAAGATATTTCCTTAATTGAAAAATTATAGAAAATGGATGTGCAAGTGGGACTTATGTCAAGATTTCGTACAACTTTTAGAGAGGGTTTTAGGGGAATTTAGAGATAATTCAAATTCAATTGGGGACAAATAATTGAGGGAAGAA
>CASRZP010000132.1 GCA_949440065.1 uncultured Bacilli bacterium | reverse complement strand
CACACATTTTGTGACTTAAAGCACTTAATTGTGCACTTTACTTAGAATTTAACGAAAACAAAAATCTACTTTTATTTTATATTGTAGATTTTTCTATTTTTCTATCGTAATTTATCAATTTGTTCTTGGTAGTTTTCTCCATTTAAAATGTAACTTCCTGAAATAACTAAATCACAAGATGAAATTTGTTTCACTGTTGTTTCGTTAACTCCTCCGTCAATAGCAATTTTTACTTTCGGGTTTTCTTGTTGAATTAATGTCCTCAACTCTTTTAGGCGAAGAGGTGTTTCCATTAAAAAAGCTTGTCCAGATTTTCCGGGTTCAACACTCATCAGTAATACTAAATCAATCATTTTAATATAAGGAATTAGTTTTATCAATGGCGTTTCTGGACGAATTGCTAAACCACATTTTATCCCATAACTTTTAATGAAGTTTAATAATTCCTTAATATCATCATCTATTTCTAGATGAATCGTAATATATTCGGTATTCAATAAAGCATAATCTTTTATAAAACTTTTAGGTTTTTCTACCATTAAGTGCACATCTAACCGTTTAGATGTATATTTATAAATTTTACGCATTTCTTTAAAAGAAAAAGTCTTTCCTTTAACAAATTTTCCATCCATTACATCAACGTGAATAAAGTCAACATTAGTATCATTTAATTTTTCTAAATCTTTTCCTATTTTCTTGCTTCCTAAGAATGACGCGGATACTTGCACGGTTTCGCCTCCTGTTCTAGCATTAATTTTTGATAAGTTAAATAACGACTATTAAGAATTTTACCAAGATTCACTAATTCTTTCACCTTACATTCTCCTTCGTGTAAATGCATACAATCCTGATAGGGACATTTTACTTGATTAATTTCAATAAATCCTTTTTGAATATCTTTTTTCTCTACATTATCAAAATCTAGCGCCGAAAAACCTGGAGTATCTAAAACTCTACCATTTTCTACTTCAACAATTTCAACACGGCGTGTTGTATGCCGACCCCTTCCTAACGCTTTAGAGGTTTCCCCAGTTTGTAGATTTAACTTGATATTTAACCGATTTAATAAAGTACTTTTTCCTGCACCTGTTTGACCAGTGAAGACACTTAAGCGATTTTGGATCATCTTTTTAATTTCTTTTAAATCTTGATTACTAATGACTTGGTATCCTAGGCTTTGGTAATACTGAAAAATAGGTACTAGTCCTTTTTTTTCTTCAGTAGTTAGTAAATCTTCTTTGGTTTTAATAATAATTGGATGAATGTGATTTAATTCCATTAAGCAAATAAGTTTATCTAATAAATTACTAGAAAAATCAGGGTCTTTTACACTAGTGATGATAAAGGCTTGATCAATATTAGCTACCGCAGGACGAATAAAAGCGTTTTTCCTTGGTTTAATTTCATCAATTACCTTTTCTTGTTCATTAAATAAAACATAATCTCCTACTAAAGGGGTGATATTTTGATAGCGAAATTTACCTCGACAAGTACATTCATAAATATTTTTCTCATCACTAACAAAATAAGTGTTACTTAAGATTTTAACAATTTGCCCATTCATAACGTTTTCCTTTCTTAAAGTAAGTTTCTTTATTAATATTATAACGCATGAGTTTATAAATTAGCAAACATTGTTCAAAAATAACACTATTTTTTTATTATATTAGGAAAGTGAAGATACAATTAGTCTTGATGTACTATACTCATGAGGTCCTCCATCTGCACCCACAACAACATAATAGCTAAATGAAGTAAACATATTCGCTGCACTATATGCTCCTCCTCCACGAATTAACATGACTGTGGGTACCAAGTAACCGTTCCAAAGGTTGCCGTTTCTAACATAGCGTGACCTTGACACTCATCAGTAGTACATGAAGGATTTTGCTGTGGGACTTTACTATCTTCATCTTTAGTATATAAATCATAGTATTTTGCTTCTAAATTGGTTAAGCCTGCTAAAAAGCCTGTTTTTCCTTTAGTATTTTTATAGTTTACCATTGCAATTTCATAAGTTCCTCCTGACATATCATAAACGCCATATATATTTCCTGTTGTTGAAGCTGTTTGTCCTAGGGTTGTGTTGTATGGATTCTTACAGCCTTTTGCCTCAGTTGCTCCATATTCTATATTATCAACTTTAGTAGGAGGAGCTAGATTAGAAGAACAACCAGTTAATGAAGGAGATAAATGAGAGTTTTGCTCACTTTGACTTTTTATATGAGTTGTATTGGCATATATCTTTTTCTCGTCCCCAGTATAAAGAGGATTTCCATATTTTCCATAACGACTTGTAGCTAAATATGCTACTGCTCCCCATTCGCTGTTTTTTACAATATGCGTATCAACATCATTTCCATATCCATAAATGTTTCCCTCATTTTGCATAGCTCTAGTGTAGTTAAAAAATTGATTTAAAGCTACATTAACTAATGCTGACTTATTGGGAAGCACTGTTATTTGACTAGTAGTTCCCGTTAACTCAAATTTACCAATCCAAAAACCTTTGATTTCTTCACCAGCATCTCGTACTCGATCGTTATCTTTATCCCACCAGAATGCTGGATGCGTATAATAAGAGTTATCTACTGCTGTTCCTAACTCCACTGGATCATTTACACTTTGAAATACTACATCTATCTCTCG
>CASRZP010000131.1 GCA_949440065.1 uncultured Bacilli bacterium | reverse complement strand
TCCTAGATTCTTTTTCTCTTTTAGCTTGTTCAAATTTATATTTACCATAATTCATTATTTTGCAAACTGGTACTTCACTATTTGGAGAAACTAAAACTAAATCTAAACCTTTGTTTGAAGCTAAATCAATAGCTTCACCTGTATTCATTTTTCCTAATTTTTCACCATCTTCACTAATTACTTGTACAATACTTTGTTTTATTTGCCCATTAATAGGTAATTCTTGTTTTATATAAAACACCTCCACATCTATGTGCTTTCTCTTTCATTTTTTGTATAAAAAAATGACTTGTTTTTAAACAAGCCAATCCACATATAAATTTAATAGACACACTAAAATAAAATATTTATCTATTTCTATAAAACGTCTAATATTAAATTTCTACCTTTCTCCTTAACTTAGAGATAAGGTGAGAAGTGGATGACTTCTTCTTAAAACTTAATATAATATACTACTTTTTTTTGCATTTGTCAATACTTTTTCTCATTTTCTTATTTAAATTTTAACAACGAAAAGAGCATTAACTTTTTCATTGTTAATGCTCTTTATTTATATTTTACTATTTATTATTATGCTTCTTTAATTTTTTTGAAATATAAACTGCTATTCCTATTAATACTACTAGAAGTATTCCAAGTCCTATTCTAACAGCTGTTACATTAATATATGTACCTGTAAATGGTACTTTTATTTTATTACTTGTATCTTCTCTGTCTTCTTCATAATTTTTATCACTGTTTGAATTTGAGTCTTTGTTATTGTTTTGGTTACTATCTTTATCATTTTTATCATTATCTTTATCTGTATCGTCTTTATCACCTTTATTATCATTCTTGTCATCATCTTTATCTGTATCTGTTTTCTTTACTATCCAATCTACTTTGGCTATTGCTCTTCCTTCATTTCCTGCTTTGTCTGTAAATATAAATTCAAACTCTCCATTTTCTGTAAAGATATATGTATTTTTTCCATCATTATTTGTTATTATTATTTCTTCTTCTGATTCTAATGTTGCTGTTACTTTTTTATTTGTTTCTGTTTTTATATCATATTTTACTGTCGCTTTTGGTGCTTTCTTATCTATCCAGTCTACTTTTGCTAGTGCTGTTCCTCTATTTCCTAATTTATCTACATATATAAATTCAAATTCTCCATTGTCTGTAAATACATATGTGTTTCTTCCCACATTATTTGTTATTATTATTTCTTGTTCACATTCTAATGTTGCTGTTACCTCTTTATTTGTTGCTGTTTTTATATCATATTTTACTGTTGCCTTTGGTGCTTCTTTTTGTATCCAACTTACTTTTGCTAGTACTGTCCCTTTGTTTCCTAATTTGTCTATATATTCAAATTCAAACTCTCCGTTTTTTGTAAATACATATGTATTTTTTCCATCATTATTTGTCACTTCTATTTCTTCATCTGATACTAAAGTTGCTATTACATTTTTATTTGTTAACTCTTTTATATCATATTCTACTTTTGCCATAGCTACTTTTTTATTTATCCAATCTACCTTAGCTAATACTCTTCCTTCATTTCCTGCTCTATCTGTATAAATAAATTCGAATTCTCCGTTTTCTGTAAATACATATTTATTATTACCATCATTGTTTACTATTTCTATTTCTTCATCGCATACTAAAGTTGCTGTTACATTTTTATTTGTTAATTCTATTATATCATATTCTACTCTTGCTTCTGGTGCTTCTCTTTGTATCCAATCTACTGTTGCTGTTATATATCCTGTTAATCCTTCTTTACTTATATATTGGAATTCAAAGCTTCCGTTTTCTGTAAATACATATGTGTTACTTCCACCATTGTTTAATATTGTAATTTCTTCTTCACATTCTAAAGTTGCTGTTACATTTTCTCTTGTTAATTCTTCTATGTCATATTTTATTTTTACTTCTGGTAATTCTTTATTTATCCAATTTACTATAGCTAAAGTTCTTCCTTCATTTCCTGCTTTATCTTCATAGATAAATTCAAATTCTCCATTTTCTGTGAATGTATAAGTTTTACTTCCTTCATTGTTTATTACTATTATTTCTTCGTCGCATTCTAAAGTTGCTATTACATTATTTGCTGTTGGTTTAGTATTATCATATATAACTTTTGCTACTGGTGCTATTCTATCTATCCAATCTACTTTTGCTAAAGTTCTTCCTTCATTTCCTGCTCTATCTGTATAAATAAATTCGAATTCTCCATTATCTACAAATGTATATATATTGCTTCCATCATTATTTATTACTGTGATATCTTCTGTGCATTCTAAAGTTGCTGTTACATTTTCTTTTGTTGCACTTTCTATGTCATATGTTACCATTGCTTTTGGTGCTTCTTTTTGTATCCAATCTACTTTTGCTGTTATTCTTCCTTTATTTCCTACTCTATCTTCATATTCAAAAGTAAATTCTCCGTTTTCTGTAAATACATATGTTTTACTTCCATTATTATTTGTTATTATTATTTCTTCGTCACTTGATATAGTTGCTGTTACATTTTTATTTGTTAATTCTGTTATATCATATTCTACTTTTGCCTTTGGAGCATTCTTTTGAATCCAGTCTACTTTTGCTTTCGTTCTTCCTTCATTTCCTGCCTTATCTACATAAATAAATTCAAACTCTCCATTTTCTGTGAATGTATATGTTTTCTTTCCATCATTATTTGTTACTGTTA
>CASRZP010000130.1 GCA_949440065.1 uncultured Bacilli bacterium | reverse complement strand
TTTTTACAGAGGAAGGAACTGCTAAGATTTATTATTTTAAGTATCCAGAACAAATTAATCAAGATACGGAAGATGACTATGAATTTGAACTAGATACAGATGTTTTAGAATGTATGGTTTATGGTGTGGCAGGTGATTTGTTAAAGGCAGATGTTTCTGCTAATTATGGTAAATTATATAGTGAACGATATGAACAATTGTTACAAAGATTGGATAGTAGAAATGCTTTAGGTGGTGTTTATATAAGTGGAGGAGTTGAGGTTTAATGTCAAGTTCTTTGAGTAGTGCTTCTAGTGGTAGTTTGGTTTTTAGAAATTATCAAGGGTTTCGTGGTGTTGATTTTAGTAATAGAAAAGATGAAGTAGCAATTTTTCGTTCTCCAGATGCTTTAAATGTCTGGAAAAATTATAAAGGAAGTAATGGAAATTGTATTGAGACTAGACCAGAGTTAGAAATTATAAAAGATTGGAAAGAAAAAATATATGGCTTTTCTATTTTTAATGGAAATATGATTTTTCATATTGGTACAAAACTATATGATGAAGATAAGTTGATCTATGAGGATATGGCACAAAAGGATAGTAAATTTTTTATTTATGGAAAATTATTATATATCAAAGACGGAGTTCATTACCTGGTATACGATGGAGAAGACGTAAAAGAAGTAGAAGGGTACATTCCAACTACGACTATTAGTAAGGCTCCTACTGGTGAAGGGAAGATGTTTGATGATGTAAATTTGTTGACAGGATTAAGGAAGAACCAATTTTGTAGTGATGGAGAAAGTACAGAATATTTTTTAGATGTAGAGTGTTTTGATGAGGATTATGTACCGATTGTTTCGATTGATGGTGAGGTAATTGATAAAACACAATATACATATGATGCTACAAAGGGAAAGATTATTTTTAAAGAGGCTCCGAGCAAACCTTTGACAGATGGGCAAGATAATGTAGTAATACAATTTAAAAAGGTTGTGGAAGGGTATCGAGAGAAGATAGAAAAATGTACGTTGGTTGAAGTTTTTGATAATAGAGTATTTTTTAGTGGGAATCCAGAATACCCGAATTTATTGTGGCATTGTAGTTTGAATTTGCCTAATTATTGTAGTGATACAGATTATTATACAGAAGGTGTGGATGATAGCGAAATAAAGGCTTTAGTTGCTGGCAATAATGCTTTGTGGGTTATGAAAGAACCGAGTCAAACGAATACGACTATTTTTTATCATAATCCTACGATTGATGATGAAACAGGTAAGATTTATCCAAGTACTCATTCGAGTATTAGTATTGGTTGTATAGCAACTGCAATAAATTTCAATGACGATATTTGTTTTTTTAGTGATAGAGGAATGGAAAGTATTTCGGGAGATGTGACAACAGAACAAGTAATTACCCATAGGAGTAGTTTAGTTGATAATCGATTGTTGAATGAGAAAGATTATAAGGATATGAAGTTAGTAGAGTGGGAAGGCTATTTACTAACAATCATAGGCAATAAGATATATCTTGCCGATTCAAGGAGTTTATTTACAAATAATGAGCATTATGAGTATGAGTGGTTTTATTGGGAGTTTGAAGAGTTTATAAAGAATGCGTTAGTAAAGAATGGTGTTCTTTATTTATGGTCGGATAAAAAGATTTATACATTGACGAATACGAAGTCAGATAGAGAGGTAAATTCCTATTTTACGACTCTTGCAGATGAGATGAATTATCCACAGATGTGGAAGACGACAAATAAGAAGGCAACGGTTATAGATGTTGAGGGTACGAAAATAAAGTTACAGGTAAAGACAGATAATAATTGTTTTACAACGATAGGAGTTTTTAATAGTACTACAAAAGGATATGTTAAACCTAGAATTAAGGCGAAAAAGTTTAAGTCGGTACAGTTGAGATTTTCATCAACGGTGCCTTTTTCGTTGTATTCTTGTACGTTAGAGGCATATTTGGGAAATGTGGTAAAGAGATAGGAGGTAGAAAATGGCTACAGTTGATCCAAATAATACAGCACTTAGTAATTTGGCAAATACAAAAAATCAATTGATTAATGAGGCACAGGCAAATTATAGTTCTGCTTCTCAGGGTGCTTCACAAAAATATAATGAATTAATACAGGCTAGTAAGGATTATGGAACAAAACAAGCAGAGATTCAAGAACAGAAGACGAATCAAACAATAGCAGAGATCAATCAACAAAAGGATAAAGCGACAAGAGATTATACGAAGGAACAAAAAGGTGCCTATGTAGATTATGCAAGACAAACAAATGACACGGGTGTTAATGCAGAGAAGATGGCGGTACAAGGTTTAACTGGTAGCGGTTATCAAGAAACCTCAAAGGTGTCTATGTATAATGCGTATCAAAATAGAATTGCACTTGCAAGAGAATCGTATAATGATGCTATTTTGAATTATGATAATCAGATTACACAAGCAAGACTTGCTAATAGTGCAACGTTGGCGGAGATTGCTTATAATTCGTTACAAACACAGTTGCAGTTGTCTTTGGAGGGCTTACAGTATGAGAATGAGTTGTTACAACAGTTGACGAATACAAAGTTAAGTGTAAATACTTCTTATGATAATTTATGGCAGTCTATGTATAATACGATTCTTAATGAGAATCAGTTTAATGAGCAAATGAATTATCAAAAGGAACGTGATAAGGTGGCAGATTCTCAGTGGGAGAAACAGTACCAGTTGTCTTTGGC
>CASRZP010000129.1 GCA_949440065.1 uncultured Bacilli bacterium | reverse complement strand
TTATCAACTTTTTAAAAAAGGAGCAATACCAAAATTTCATTCTAATGACTTTTAATCATAGAAATATCTAAATTAGAAATTACTTTTATCGTGCTCATTCATCTTTTTACAATTGCCATCTACTCTTCCACTTCTGTTAACGCTTCAATGAATTTTTCTTCATTCCAAATAGGAATACCAAGTTTTAAGGCCTTTTCATACTTACTTCCAGGGTTTTCTCCAGCGATTACCACGGAAGTTTTTTTACTTACTGAACTAGAAGTTTTTCCTCCCAAGTCTTCAATTTTAACTTTAGCTTCTTCTCTTGATAACCTAGATAAAGTACCCGTTAGCACAAATGTTTTCTCCTTAAACGACTCATGCTCTACAATAGTCTTTCCTAAATAAGAAGTATTAACGCCAGCTTTCTTTAATTCAAAGATTATCGCCTGATTTTTAGATTCATTAAAATAATCGATAAGACTTTTGGCAATAGTTTCTCCGATGTCTCCGATTTCTACTAACTCATCAAATGATGCTTCCATCAAATGTTCTAGCGACTGATATCTTCGTGATAACAACTTTGCTGTTTTACTTCCAACATGAGGAATACCTAATCCAAAGAGTAATCTTTCTAATGAATTTTCCTTACTCTTTTCTATCGCGTCAAGTAAGTTGTCAATTGATTTGTCACCATAGCCTTCTAAAAGTGTCAAATCTTTTCGATGATTAGACAAATAATAAATATCTACTACGGTGGCAATATAACCCATATTATAGAAATCCTCAATGATTTTTTCCCCAAGTCCATCTATATTCATCGCATTTCGACTAACAAAATGGATAATCGCTTCACTAAGACGAGCTTTACAGTTTTTATTCATACAATAATGATCGACTTGCCCTTCTTTCTTTTGTAAAATGCTACCACATATAGGACATTTTTTGATCATTTTAAATGGTTGCTCGTCCCCGGTTCGTCGCTCCTTTTTTACTTCCACAACTTCTGGAATTACATCTCCTGCTTTTCTAATAGAGACAATATCCCCTATCTTGATATCCTTTTCGATAACATAATCTTCATTATGCAAAGTTGCTCGGGAGATAGTTGAACCCATGACAATTACTGGATCTAACACAGCATTTGGCGTAATTCTACCAGTTCTACCTACCGTAAAAACAATATCTTGCAATTTCGTTAGCACCTCTTTAGCAGGAAACTTATAAGCGGTTGCCCATTTAGGATATTTTGCTGTAAAACCTAAGACACGTTGATGGTCTAGACGATTGACTTTAATTACAATTCCATCAATATCATAATATAATTCATCTCTTTTTTTCGTTTTTTCATCAATAAATTGGATAACTTCCTGAATGCTTCCCACCAAACGATTATTTTCATTGACTTTAAATCCTAATTCCTTCATAAAATCTAGTGCCTCTTGATGCGTTTTTAGTCCATAATCACTAGGATTGGGTAAATGATAAATAAAACAATCTAACTTTCTTTCCGCGGCAACTTTCGAGTCCAACTGACGAATGGAACCTGCAGCAGCGTTTCTTGTATTTTGTAAAAGAGGTTGTCCTTGCTTTTTTCGCTCTTCATTTAACTTTTCTAGTGTCTTTTTCGCCATGAAAATTTCTCCACGAACTTCAATATCTATTTTTTTCTTTAACTTTAAAGGAATACTTTTTATCGTTTTCGCATTGTGCGTAATGTCTTCCCCCGTTACCCCGTCTCCTCTTGTAGCAGCTGTGACTAATTCTCCTTGTTCGTAATGCAAGGATACCGATAATCCATCAATTTTCAACTCACAAACATACTCAGGATGTACTCCTTCTTTTTGAATACGATGGTCAAACTCCATCAGTTCGTTTTCATTAAACACATTACTTAATGACAACATCGGTAAAGAATGGGTAATTTTTTGAAATTCATCAATAACTTCTCCCCCGACGCGGTTAGATGGGGAATCATTTCTTACTAAATTAGGATGCTCTATTTCCATCGTAACTAACTCTCGTAAATATTTATCATACTCTTGATCGGTAATCGTTGGATTATCTAAAACATAATAATTATAATTGGCTTCGTTTAATAAATCAACTAAATAATCGTAACGTTCTTTCATGACTTTTCACCCTCATTTTATGATTTTCGACAATAAAATTCTTCTATTGTGTACCTTATTTTCAAAAACTAGCACTTAATTTTTAAAAATTACTGATAAATTGGCATCCAAAAAACCTTTTTGACTTCCTAAATCATAGCACTTTCCTTGAATGATACAGGAAGAAAAATCTTCCTTTGCTATCATTTGGTTTAATGCATCGGTAAAAAGATACTCTCCATTGATCGATGGTTCTAAACATTCAATCTCATCAAATATTTTCGCATTGACTAAATACCTTCCAATTGAAATATCTAAGGAAGGTGCTTCTTCCATCTTTGGTTTTTCTACAATAGATTTCACTTTTTGTTGTTGATAAGATAGTATTCCATACCGTGATACCTCTTCTCTTGTTCCTTTTCTCACTCCTAAAACATTGTCGTTATTCTTTTCATGAACTTGAATTAACTGTAAAGTAGCAGGAATTTCGCTAGCAATATAATCATCACCATATAAAATCACAAAATCTTCATTTGCTTCTATATACTTTTTCGCTTGATATACTGCATCAGCTGTTCCCTTAGGTTTATCTTGGACAACATAATGTATCATCAACTTTTCTAAAAATTCATCTAATTCTTTTAACGTTTCCTTAGCTGTTAGAGATGCCACTTCATCAATTAACGTTAAATCTTTCATCAAAAACTTTTTAACTAATTCTTTTC
>CASRZP010000128.1 GCA_949440065.1 uncultured Bacilli bacterium | reverse complement strand
AAGAAAGGAAAGATAATATGATAGATATTAAATTAATTAGAGAAAATAAGGATTTGGTAAAAGAAAATATTAAGAAAAAATTTCAAGATGAAAAATTACCATTAGTAGATGAAGTATATGAATTAGATAAAAAGTACCGTGAATCTAAATTAAAAGGAGATAATTTGCGTGCTTTAAAAAATTCTAAAAGTGGTGAAATTGGAAATCTTATGCGTGATAAGAAAATTGACGAAGCCAATAAGATAAAAGAGGAAATCAAACAGTATGGAGATGAAATTGCAGCTTTAGAAGAAGAAGAAGTAAAATTAGAAGCTGAGATTCGTGAGAAGATGATGGTTATTCCAAATATTATTGATGATTCAGTACCAGTTGGAAAAGATGATACTGAGAATGTAGAAATCGAGAAATTTGGAGAGCCAGTAGTTCCAAAATATGAGATTCCACATCATGCGGATATTATTGCGGCTGTAAACGGTATGGATAAGGAGGCAGCTGGAAGAACTTCTGGAGAAGGATTCTATTATTTAATTGGAGATATAGCTAGACTTCATGAAGCTATGATTGCTTATGCTAGGGACTATATGATTGAGCAAGGATTTACTTATGCAATTCCACCTTTTATGATTCATAGTGATGTAGTAGAGGGAGTAATGTCTTTTCCAGAAATGCAAGCAATGATGTATAAAATAGAAGGAGAAGATTTATATTTAATTGGAACTTCTGAGCATTCTATGATTGGAAAATTTAAAGGTCAGATTGTAAAAGAAGATGATTTACCAATCTGCATGACTTCTTATTCTCCATGTTTCCGTAAAGAGGGAGGTTCTCATGGTTTAGAAGAAAGAGGTTTATATCGTGTCCATCAATTTGAAAAGCAAGAAATGATAGTTTTATGTAAACCAGAAGAGGCAATGGAATGGTATCATAAAATGTGGAAATATACAGTAGATATCTTTAGAGCATTCGATGTTCCAGTTCGTACATTAGAATGTTGTAGTGGAGATTTAGCTGATTTAAAAGTAAAATCATGTGATGTAGAAGCATGGAGTCCAAGACAACAAAAATATTTTGAAGTTGGTTCTTGTTCTACTTTAGGGGATGCACAAGCAAGACGTTTAGGAATTAGAACGAAGGGTGAAGATGGTACTTATTATGTCAATACTTTGAATAATACTGTAGTAGCAACACCAAGAGGTTTAATTGCTTTAATAGAAAATAATTATCAAGAAGATGGAAGTATTTTAATACCTAAAGTATTACAACCTTATATGGGCGGAAAAGAAGTAATTGCACCTAAATAAAAAGAAGACTTATTGGTCTTTTTTTTTGTAATAATAGGTGTGTGTAAAGTAAAAAAAATAATTTTTTTTAATTAGTATAGTTTTTTGACAAAATATGTTACAATTGTATTTGAAAATAGGTTGTTTAATTGTGAATAGCTATTTAATAAAAAAAGGAGGGATAAAAATGATTTGTCCAAATTGTAAAAATCAAATTGCTGAGAATACTCCATTTTGTCCACAATGTGGTACTAATGTAAGCCAAAGTCAAGGACAGAATAATTTTTCACAGCCATCACAACAAAATTATAATCAAAACTTTTCTCAAATGCCATTGAATAATCAAAATGGCAAAAAATTTCCTATTGTTCCAATAGTAGTACTGTTAGTGGTAGCTATTATTGTGGTAGTTGCTGTTTTTTTAATTATGAAAAAAGATGATAAAAAAGAAACGCCAATGGGCCCTACCAACCAAGGAAGTAATGCAATAAGTAGTAATAATAAAGATACGAACGAAATTAGTAATAGTAACAATAATAGTAATGTTTCTGTAGATTCAAATACAAATTTAACTTATGATAAAGATGGCGCCCTTTTAGTATCCATTGAAGATGTGTTTACTATTACAGGCCGTGGAACTGTTGTCACTGGGACTGTATTGAGAGGAAATGTTAGATTAAATGATGAAGTCCAAATAATTGGTTTAGATAAAGAAATAATTACCACTACTGTCATAGGAATTGAAATGTTTCGTAAACAATTAGATTATGCAGAAGCAGGAGATAATGTTGGATTAGTATTAAAAGATGTATCTCGTGATAAAGTAGAACGTGGACAAGTAGTAGCGAAACCAAATTCTATTAAAGAGGCGAAGAAATTTGAAGCTACTATTAATGTTTTAAGCAAAGATGAAGGTGGACGTCATACGCCATTCTACGCAAACTATCGTCCTCAATTCTATTTCAGAACTTTAGATGTAACTGGTGTTATTGAATTACCAGAAAGTGTTGAAATGGTAATGCCTGGGGATAAAAATGTTAATATTACTGTTGAACTTATTTCTGGAATTGCAATGGAAGTAGGAACAGAGTTTTCTATTCGTGAAGGTGGCCGCACTGTTGGAAAAGGTATTGTAACAAAAGTATATTAATAAGATTACTGCATTCTTATATGGGTGAAAAAGAAGTAATGAAAGTAGTTAAGAGTATATGAAAATATACTCTTTTGTTTAAGTCTAAATCGACAAAATATGATATAATGATAATGAAATTGAAAGGGGAAACTATGAAAAAGGAAAATTTAGAGAGAATATTTCATAATCATAAAAATTTAATAGTAGAAGGTCCTGTATCTTCTGGTAAGACAACAAATTTATTTTATCCTATTGTAGAAGAAATTGTGGCTAAAAAAGAAAGTTTATTTATTTTAGATTCTAAAGAAGAATATATTAATAGATATAGTATGAAATTAAAATCATTAGGGTATAATACAGTTATTATTAATCTAAGAGATTTAAATAAAAGTGAAGGATGGAATCCTATTCAATATCCATATTTTCTTTATAGAGAAGG
>CASRZP010000127.1 GCA_949440065.1 uncultured Bacilli bacterium | reverse complement strand
AAGATTATATCAATGAAGCAGTAGAAGTAAGCAGTGATTTTTCTTTTGGAGAAGCATACGATAAAGAATGGGCATTAAAAGACCAAGGACATCGTGAGGGAATAAAAGAAGCTAATCAAAAAATTATTCATCATATGTTAGAAAAATATGATGTTGATTCTATAACAAAAATTACAGGAATACCTAAAGATGAAGTTTTATCTTATTTAGAAAGTAATTAAAAATATCTATTAGTTCTATTCATCATGAAAAAAATTTGCTATAATGTGAAAAGTAGAGGAGGATGCATATGGATCTCATTATTGGAATAGTAGTTTTTTCCCTCGGTTTAGCGAGTGTAATTATCTTATTGATGAGAAACAAAAAAAATAAAAAGGTAGAAAGTAGTTTTGAAACGGTAACGATGGATTATCAGCAACTTGATGAAATGACGCCATTACAAGACGTTAGTGATGTACCAATGTCTAATGTTGATAATTTTACAAAAGATAAAGTATATGATTTTACTAACCCAGAAGAATATAATTATTTAGAAGCAGTAAAACAGCAAAACGTTACCAATGAATCAATGCAAGTAAATAATGCTATGCCAACAAATAATGAATCAGTAGTAAATCAAACACCATCTCAAGCAGTAAAAGGAAATAATTTTGCTATTCCTGATCAGTTTGTTGGAACAATGCAAAATATTTATGAAGAGCGAACATCTAAAGATTGCCCTAAATGTGGAAATAAAGTGGATTCTAAAAGCGAATACTGTTTTCTATGTGGACATAAATTTGAATAGCACCATTTTACCAATTGTGTAAATTTATGTAATATAGAAAAAATACATTAACAGAATTTGGCAGTATGATATAATATGGTGTGTAAACAAGGAGGAAAATATGCTACAATTAAAAAACATAAAAAAAAGCTATAAAACTGGTGAATTTATTCAGCATGCCTTAACAGGTATTAGTCTAGACTTTAATCAAAATGAATTTGTGGCCATTTTAGGTGCTAGTGGTAGTGGAAAAACAACACTATTGAATATCATCGGTGGACTAGATCGTTATGATGAAGGTGATTTAATTATTAATGGTAAATCTACCAAAGAATTTAAAGATAGTGACTGGGATGCTTATCGTAATAACTGCATTGGTTTTATTTTTCAAAGTTATAATCTAATAGGACACATTAGTGTATTAGATAACGTAGAAATGGGAATGACTCTTAGTGGTGTCAGTGGAAAAGAAAAAAAAGAAAAAGCTCTTGCTGTATTAAAGCGAGTAGGACTAGAAGAACATGCCAATAAACGTCCTAATCAGTTATCTGGAGGACAAATGCAGCGTGTTGCTATTGCTAGAGCTTTAGCCAATGATCCTGATATTATCTTAGCCGATGAACCAACGGGGGCTTTGGATACAGAAACAAGTGTTCAAATCATGGAATTAATTAAAGAAATAGCAAAGGACAAATTAGTCATCATGGTAACGCACAACCCTGATTTAGCGGAAAAATATGCCAATCGAATCGTAAGAATGCAAGATGGTCAACTAATCGATGATAGTAATAAAGAAAAACATGAAAATAAGAAAAAAGAGTCTTTTAAGATTCGTAAGACGTCTATGTCATTTTTAACAGCATTGAAACTATCTTTTCATAATATTGTTACCAAAAAAGGAAGAACGTTAATTACTGCTTTTGCATCAAGCATTGGTATTATTGGAATTGCTTTAATTTTAGCATTATCCAACGGTTTTGATATTCAAATAGATAAGTTTGAGCATGATACATTATCTAGTATGCCTATCATGATTAGCGAACAATCTATGGAAATGGATGAAGAGACGATGAGAAAGATGCAACCTAGTATGGGAAGTGAAAAAGATGATTATCCAAGTGAAAAATTTGTATATCCACAAGTACCCATTACTGAGTTGATTACTCATCAAAATAATTTAACCAAAGAATACATGGAATATATTGAAAAATTAGATGCCAATTTGATTTCTGGTATTAGTTACTACCGAGCAACAGGAATGAATTTAATTAGTAAGGTAAATGAGCAATATAAGCCACTGGATGTAAATAATTTAGGGTTAGTATCTATTCCAAAGAAGTTAGATGAAACTTCTACTAGTGGGGTAGTTGAAGATAACTATGATATCTTAGCAGGAAAAATTGCTACGCAAAAAGATGAATTAATGTTAATTGTCGATTCTAAAAATCATTTGAATACCACTTTACTAGAAGCTTTAGGAATTGATGCTACCAAAGATAAAATATCTTTTGATGATTTATTAAATATTGAAGTAAAATTAATTTTAAATAATGATTATTATCGTAACTTAGGAACTTATTTTACGATTAACTCTAATTTTCAAGAATTATACGAAAGTGAAAATGCTCTTACATTAAAAATTGTAGGAATTGTTAGAGGAAAAGAAGATAAAAAATTAATGACTTCTGGTTCTGGACTTACTTATACAGAAGCTTTAGTAGAATACATTATTGAACAAAATAGTAACTCTGATATTGTAAAGTATCAAATGGAACAAAACTATAATGTCTTAACAGGTCAACCATTTACGAATGATGATGATGGTAAAACGATGAAGGAAAACATCTTATCTTATCTTGGGGCTGATACGACACCTCTTGCGATTAACATTTATCCAAAAGATTTTGAAACCAAAGGAAAAATTTTAAATTATTTAGATAAATATAATGAAGAAAAAGAATTAGAAGATACCATACAATATATGGACTTAGCTGCTGCTGTATCGTCATTATCCGAAAATATCATGGATGCTATTACCGTAGTATTAATTGCCTTTTCTGCGATATCTTTAGTCGTATCATCGATTATGATTGGCATCATCACTTATATTTCTGTATTAGAAAGAACTAAGGAAATTGGTGTTTTACGTTCTTT
>CASRZP010000126.1 GCA_949440065.1 uncultured Bacilli bacterium | reverse complement strand
TACCAATATCTGTTAATAATGCTTTTCCTTTTTCATCTGGCATGGTATAACGTTGGTTTAAATAACGTAGTGCTGCTGCTAATTCTCCGTTACTTCCACCATACTGTGTAACTAAATACTTAGCTAAACGTAAATCTTTTGATTTAATATTAATAGGGTATTGCAATCTTTTTTGATATGCCCACATAACTACATTCCTCCTTTATCCCATGGAAAAGCTTGTGTTGACCACATCCATGGTGTTTGATTTAGGGTATCGCTAGTAATAGTAATTGGACCATATTTTTTCTCATAAGCATTTAGTGCTTGATTACTAGCATCACGATATTGATTAAATAAGCGAATAGCATTAGTGTTATTAGGGTAATTATCTAAAAATAAATTTAATTCGTGTGCTGCAAAAGCTAATTCAGAATATTGTAAAAACATTTTTTCTTGCTCGTTTCTTGGTGTTAGGGGAAATGGCCGATAATTTTTATATCCTTGATATAAGTTATTAAACAAATTTCCTTGAATATAGCCTTGTGTTGGAGTAGCAAGGGATGCTAATTGGGCTTGTTCGGTGTTGTTAGGTCTAGGAATAGCTGGTGTTTTCTCATCAAACATCAAAGGTACATTAGGCAACATTAAATTATTCATGGACATCATATCAGAATATCCAAAGTTTTCATCGTTATAATTATTCATATTTATATCCTCCAGTGTAATTTATGTTATTTTTCATAGAGGGAATGGGACTTTGTCTATAGTAATCCTTTTTTATATAATTTAACATAATATAGTTGGTGATTTATCTTAAAGATGCTACAGTTTACATAGGAGAAAAATGTTTACCTTCGACATTTTATTGGTTAAAAATGATATATATATTGATGGCACTAGAGTAAAATTTTAGTACTTTTTGTTATTGTATGTAAAAATACTGTAGAAAAACAAATGCTTATGATATAATATAAAAGAAAAAGAAGAAAAGAGGTACCAGATGAACTTAGAAGGAAAAATAGCTCTTATTACAGGAGGAAGTCGTGGAATTGGAAAAGCCATTACCATAGAACTTGCAAAGTTAGGATGTAATGTAGTAATTAATTACCATAATAGCATGCATTCTGCTTTAGTACTTGCTGATGAGATTACTAAAAATTACGGAGTAAAAGCTCTTGCCATAAAGTGCGATGTATCTAGTGAAAAAGAAGTCAAATGGATGATTGATAGTATCATTAAAGACTTTGAAAAAATCGATATTTTAGTCAATAATGCAGCGATTAGTCATGATAATCGAATTGAGGATAAGTCCGTTTTAGAGTTTCAAGAAGTCTTAAGCGTTAATCTTATTGGTACATTTTTAGTAAGCAAATATGTTGGGGCACATATGTATAACAAGAAGACAGGACGAATTATCAATATTGCATCAACGAATGCCATCAACACCAATTATAAAGAAAGTATGGACTATGATGCTTCTAAAGCAGGTGTTCTTTCCTTAACGTCTAATCTTGCCAAGGAGTATGCACCTTACGTATTAGTAAATGCCGTATGTCCTGGATGGGTAGAAACAGAAATGAACAAGGAACTTAGTCCATTATTTAGAAAAAATGAAGAAGCAAAAATCTTATTAGAACGTTTTGCCAAACCAGAAGAAATAGCTCACATGGTTACCTTTTTAGCCAGTGACCTTGCCAGTTATATCAATGGTACAACAATTCGAGTAGATGGGGGATATTCATGATAGAAAAATTACCAATTAGTGAAAAGATACATAAATTAAGTGAAAAAATTGAAAAAGAGATAGCACCAGTTTTTAAGAATATAGAAAAAATAGAATGGGAAAATACGCAAAAAGTACTTGCTTCTTTTAGGAAATATCAAGTTTCCGAGGTTCATTTTCATGAAACGTCGGGATATGGTTACAATGACTTAGGTAGAGATACTGTGGAAAAAATATTTGCTGATATTTTAGGGTGTGAAGATGCCTTAGTTCGTGGACAATTCATCTCAGGAAGTCATGCTTTAAATGTTACTTTGTTTGCTCTTTTACGTCCAGGAGATTTACTCCTTAGTATCACAGGAAAACCATATGACACTTTAGATGAAGTAATTGGAATTAAAGATAATCCTAGTTCTTTAAAGTCTTTTGGTATTTTGTATGATCAAATCGATTTAGTCAATAACCAGTTTGATACAGAAAAAATTATCACTTATCTTAAAAATCATCAAGTAAAAGTAATTGAAATTCAACGTTCAAAGGGGTACTCGACAAGAAAAAGTTTAACGGTATCACAAGTTAGTGAGATCATTAAAGAAATTCGTAAAGTGGACAAAGAGGTTATCATTATGGTAGATAATTGCTACTGTGAAATGGTAAGCAGTACTGAACCACATGCTGATATTTTAGTAGGTTCTTTGATTAAAAACTTAGGAGGAGGAATTGCACCCAATGGAGCATATGTTGCAGGGCGAAGTGATTTAATTCATCTTGTTGCCCAACGACTTACCTTACCTGGTGAAGGGCGTGAAGTAGGACCTTCTTTAGGAATGAATAAACTTTTTCTACAAGGATTATATTTAGCACCAAGTGTTGTTGCCAGTAGCTTAAAAACAGCAGTATTTGCATCAAAACTATTAGAAGAATTAGGCTACTTGGTAGAGCCTTTATTTAACGAAGAGCGTGCTGATATTGTAGAAAACATTATTTTTAATGACAAAGGTAAACTCATTCGTTTCTGTCAAGGAATTCAAGCTGGTTCTGCCATTGATTCTTATGTAGTGCCAGAACCTTATGCTATGCCTGGATATAGTGATGAGGTAATTATGGCATCTGGTAGTTTTACTCAAGGCTCTTCTATTGAACTTAGTGCTGATGGACCATTGCGAAGTCCATATATTGCTTACCTTCAAGGAGGACTAACTTATGCTTATGGAAAACTAGGTGTTAT
>CASRZP010000125.1 GCA_949440065.1 uncultured Bacilli bacterium | reverse complement strand
ATTCCTTGTTCAATTCCTTTTTCAATTCCTTGTTCAATTCCTTTTTCAATTCCTTCTTTGATTCCTTCTTCGATTCCTTGCTGACGATATTCTCTTGCAGCATCACACTTCATTTGTTCTCTCCAGGCTAATTCTTTATCATATGACTCTCCAAAAAAATCATCATCGGTCACTTCTATTGACTCATTAATATAATCATTCATCACTTTATCTCCTTTTCCTAGTTCTAAGGAAGTAGAAATATCAGTTTCTACTAGGGCTAATAAATATCGCTCTACTTCACTCAATTCCTCTTTATTGTACCATTTTTTTCTTAAATTGGGGATATAAATTTCAATAAATATTATCTTATCATTATAAACTTCTCCATAGCTATCTTGATCACAATGAATATTAAATACTTCATCTCGTCCTTCAAAGGCAAAGTTATTAATCGATATTTGAATCACTTGGGTATAGGTATAATGTGGACCTCTTTCATTTTTCTTAGAAAATAAGCGATGGGCATATTCTTGATTTCGCTCCATAACATAAGGCTCATCATTATTATTGATTTCTAAATTAAGGTATGTTCCTTTAATTACGGCTACATAATCCGCTCGTTCTCCTTTACTCTTTTCTTTATGTTTATCTAACTCATTCTTTCCTAATCTTAAATTCTTTAACAAGGTTGTATAGCTAACATCTAAAAAATAGGAAAACAACTTACAAGAATACTTCAAACGATTCTCATTCATCATCATCGTTTTAAACATTGGATCGTATAGCAAGCTAATTTTCATTCCTTCTTTTCTCTCTTCCAAATCAATACGATGATTCGTATCAGGTTTTCTTTTATATATACTTGGCTTATTAAAACCTTTAATCTTTATCATAAAATACTCCTTTTCTATTTATTTTTTCATATCATAAAAGCGCTTTTTTTATATGAATGATGCTAGAATAACAAAGACAAAACCTTTTGTAAAATCGCACTTTTGACATTTTTCCATCAAAAAAAGAATAGATTTACCTTTTTCCTTAGAGAAAAATTCTAAATCTATTCCACTTACCTTTACCAAAAAGATTTTTTCAACCTTTTTTCATTTTTTTTAAATTTTATTCACCAATTTATCATCTCCTATTGCCAAAGAAATAACAGTTTCGTAAAATAAATAACCATAAAGGAGAACTTTATGTTAAACACACAGTTAGTTACCCTATTAAAAATGATTCAAAATGATTTTGAATTAAAGAAATGTTAGAAAACAAACCATTAGACACTATCTTAAAATTAAATGAAGAGGAAGCAAAAGAAGTCTTAGCATTATCTAATGTTGATCAAATTTGTGCCAAACTATATTTATTGTTAAATCAAGTTCCTAAAACGATAAAAGACTACATTGAAACTAAAATTGTGGAGAAAAACAAAAATGTTTATCCAATGGTCTTAGCCAATGCTGTCTTTTCCTTAGATGATGCCATTAACTATTTAGAAATATCAGCAAAGCAAAACAAGCAATGATTGCTGTTAAAGCGTTAAGAAAAACAACACTCTTAATGCAAGAAGAGCCACTACTTCTCTTCGAATTAATAGCAAATGCCAATGGATATCATCAAGCAGAATGCGCTATGAACTTACTGCATTACAAACATCTTTTAGAATACAAGGGCACCCCATGGTTAATGAAAATTATTTACTTTTACCTGAAATTTTTATAGATATAAATCATTTTGTCATTCTGAAGTAACAGTAATATTTCCATGATTATGCGATATAGTTCCACTTACAAAGCTACCACTACCATTAGTTACATCTCCCCAGTTAAAGTACTTTCCTGTTTTATTAATAATTTTAATTAAATTTGGATTGGAAGATAAATCTTTATGAAATGCATAACCACCAATATATTCTACTTTTTCAGGAATTATTACTTCTGTTAATTGATTATTATTAAATGCAGAATTTCCAATTGAATTTACATTATTTCCTATTGTTACACTCGTTAATTGATTAGAATCAAATGCATAATATCCAATAGTTGTTACACTATCTGGTATGGTTACACTTGCTAATTGATTATTTTGAAATGCACCATTTCCAATTAAAGTTACATTATTTCCTAACGTTACACTGGTTAATTGATTATTAACAAATGCAGTATTTCCTATTGTTGTTAGACTATTTGGTATTTCTACACTGGTTAATGGATTACCAGCAAATGCACTTTCTCCAATTGAAACCACACTATCTGATATAGTCACACTTGTTAATTGATTACTAGAAAATGCATAACTTCCAATGGTTGTTACTTGATTAGGAATCATCACACTATCTCTTTTGGCACCTCCATAACTAACTACTGTAGTATAATCAATTTCTTTTTCTTCTGTTCGAGCATAGATAAATGCCTTATTATCTGGTAATTGATTGTCATTAAAAGCTCCTCCTCCAATAGAGAGTGAACTATTCATCATAGTTATATTTACTAATTGATTATTATAAAATGACATATCTCCTATTGATGTTACATTACTAGGTATTACTATTGTTTTTAATTGATTAATAGCAAATGCATTTACACCAATTGTAGTTACAGTATTGGGTATAATTACACTATTTAAGTCATTTTTATAAAATGCTTGTCTTCCAATGGATACTACCTCTACGCCGCTTATCATATTAGGAATCATCACATCCTTCGGACAAGTATCGCTGTAATCAGTAATGGTTCCTGTTGTAGAATCAAACGTAAAGCATGATTCATCTATCTTTTCATATTGAAGTTGTTTAGCATATACATTTATTTTTACTCCATATTTTCTTGCTTCTCCATTAGGAATGTTTGCCTTTTCATCTACCCATAGCCTTAAACGATAATTATGAATCGTTGTCCCTTCATTCATAAACATTCCCTTATCTAAAATCATTGCACCATCAGGGGTTCCTACTTCACTTTGGTTTTCAATAGGAATAAAATTACTTGGTGATAATACTTCTTGATATGTACTATCTGGATCAATTGCTCTTTCTAAGTAAAGTTTCACTTCATTATCTTCT
>CASRZP010000124.1 GCA_949440065.1 uncultured Bacilli bacterium | reverse complement strand
CATCTAATTTGATTCAGGCTTTTGTAAATGATGATGATATTCATACTAAAACGGCATCAGATATTTTTAAAGTTCCAATGAATGAAGTTACTAAAGATATGAGAAGAAATGCAAAAGCTGTAAATTTTGGAATACTTTATGGTATAAGTAGCTTTGGGTTATCTGAAGATTTAGGAATCGATATACAAACAGCGAAAAAGTTTATTGATAACTATTTGGCGACATATCCAGGAATTCAAGAATATATGGAAACTAAAAAGGCAGAAGCATATAAATATGGATATGTAACAACGTTGATGAAAAGAAAACGGGTAATTGAAGAGCTTAAGAATAAAAATTATATGATAAGAAGTAGTGGAGAAAGAATGGCTCTTAATACGCCGATTCAAGGTAGTGCTGCGGATATTTTAAAGAAAGCTATGGTTGAGATTTATGAAGAATTTAGAAATCGCAATTTAAAAAGCAAGATGTTAATTCAGGTACACGATGAATTAGTATTTAATGTTTTAAATGATGAACTAGAAGAAGTAAAAAAAATAGTTAAAGAGATTATGGAAAATACATTTAAGTTAAATGTTCCTTTGAAGGTTGATATTGAAGTAGGGAACAATTGGTATGAAGCTAAATAGGGAGGAATGATTTATGCCAGAAAAACCAGAGGTGTTGACGGTTGTTAAAAGCTTGAAGCCAATGCTTTTAAATAAGACGATAACAGAATGTAATGTGTATTGGGAAAATATTATAGCTAGTCCTAGTACAGATTTATTTAAAAAGAAAATTATTGGTGAAAAGATTAATGATATTACAACTCGTGGAAAATTTATTGTTATGGAGCTTGATAAGTATTATTTACTTGTTCATCTTCGAATGGAAGGAAAATTTATGTTTAGAAAGAAGGGGGAGGAAATTGGAAAGCATGAGCATGTGGAATTGATTTTGAATGATGAAGATAGTATGAGATTTCATGATGTTAGAAAATTTGGTAAAATGCATCTCATGACTAAAGATGAAGCTTATAAAGTTAAGCCCCTTTCGGAACTAGGTTTGGAGTATGATGATAAAAATTTAACTAGTGAGTATCTGTTTGATAAGATACACAGTAAGAGGCTGCCAATTAAGACAGTATTACTTGATCAGAGTATTATTACAGGAATTGGCAATATTTATGATGATGAAATATTATTTATGAGTTCGATTAATCCAAATAGGAAAGCTTGTGATGTAACTCTTGAAGAGTGTGGTAAAATAATTGATAATTGTAGAGAAGTACTTACTAAAGCAATAAAATTAGGTGGAACAACAATTAAAAGTTTTACATCTAGTGAAGGAGTTCATGGTCTTTTTCAAAATGAGTTATTAGCACATGGAAAGGCGGGAAGTCCTTGCCCAAGGTGTGGAAGCATTTTAGTTAAAATAAAGATTGGTGGAAGAGGTACACATTATTGTTGTGAGTGTCAAAAGTAGTTAGTGAATAGGAGTTAGAGTGATGAAAATAGTTGGTTTTATAACGCCGGAAAATTAATTTATTAGTATGAAATATGAAGAAGTAGAAGAATTTTGCAAGGAGATTTGTCTTCGGGAAGAAAATAAAGAGTCGTTTAAGATGTTTTCAAATGATTATAAGTATTTTACGCCTTATTTTGATTGGGTAATGGTAAACAAAAAATATTTATTTGTAAATCCCTTATTTTTGAAGAAAAAATATTTGTTATTTGATAGAGGGGCATATTATTTAGATGATTTGCAAGGCTTTAATTATCAAGAAAATGTCAAACATTATGAAGAAAGTGATGATGATTTTAAAAAGGTTTCTTCTCTTACGTTGGTAAGTAATATGGAACTTGGTATAAAGGTACAAGATGTTTCTTATACGGATGATTGTATGATTGATGCAAATATGATTGGGATGATGAGTAAAACAGGTATTCCAGATAGTACTGGTTCACATACAGTTACGGGAGCTTCAGTACTGAATCAAATGATGATAAAATCTAAGCGAATTACTAAAGGTTATTCTAAATATTGTAGTTAACGTGGGGATAGTGATATTTTAGAGGCTACAGATTATTTGGTGCAGAAAGTTGGTTTTTTGCGTGTTGGAGCGAGGAATTTTTATCCGATTATTATTTGTAATGATATGATTATAAGTGATGCTTGTCGGAACTTTTTGGAGAAAGCAATTAAAGTTGGGTACAAGTTTCATGGAGATTACATTGAACAGGGTGATGTAATTGATGAATATCAAGAAAGGTTTGGTATTAATAAATAATAAAAAACCTATGTAAAATTAAAGATGAAAAAGAGTATAAGTGGGAACTTTAACTTTTAACGTGGAGTTTTGATGCTTTATTTTTCAATTTTGGAATCTTTTTTAATTCTTAAAAGTATAAATGTTATTGTCAAGAATAAAAAAATATGATAATATTACTAAGGTTTTTATTGGAGGTATTGGAATGAAAAAGACAAAGATAATATGTAGTATTGGACCATCATCTTGTGATGTAGATGTTATGGAGAAAATGGTTTATGCAGGAATGAATGCCGCTAGAATTAATTTTACACATGCTACTATGGAAGAGAGGGAAAAGGTTCAAAATTCTGTTAGAGAGGTTAGGAAAAGAACCAGAAAAAGTATTGCGATTCTTTGGGACACTAAGGGACCTGAGTTTCGTTGTGGGTGTTTTTCGGGAGATAGAGTTGAATTGGTTCCTGGTAAAAATATTCGAATAGTAAAAGATGATGTGTTAGGAGATTCGGAAAGGTTTAGTGTAAATCATCCTGAGGCGATTGATAGTTTGAATGTGGGAGATGTTATTTTATTAGAAAATGCTAAAATGAAATTAGAAGTCGTTAGTAAGGAAGCTGATGGAGTAACTTGTACAATCGTTGAGGGAGGAGTTTTAGGAAACCGTAAGAGTTTGAGTGTTCCGGGAATTAAGTTAAATATTCCTTATGTTAGTGAATTAGATAGAGAAGATATTAAATATGCCTGTGAGCATGGCGGAGAATATTTGGCTATTTCATTTGTCTCTTCTAAAGAAGATGTTTTAGAAATTAAAGAAATACTTAAGGAAAATAATAG
>CASRZP010000123.1 GCA_949440065.1 uncultured Bacilli bacterium | reverse complement strand
CCCCCCCCTAGTTAATTTTTGGTAAACTAAAGTGTGCAAAAATTGATTCTTCCCATTCATTATCACACACCTCTTTCCTTACTTTATGCATTCATTGTAACATAAAATTCTAGTGTATTCAAATTATTTTATTCCTATCACATATCAATAAGTATTTTCAAGATTAATTTTCCCTTTATTTTTAGCACTTATAATTTGACAATCATCTCCTTTCTTTGTATACTAACTTTGATAGATAAGGAGAACGTATGACGACATTAATTGAATTAAAAAAAGAAGAATATGAAGAATTTGTTAGTCACCATGAAAAAAGTCATTTTCTACAATCCTATGCCTGGGGTGAATTTGCCAAAGTTTGTAAAGGTGTTACACCATTTTATTTAGGATTAGTAGATGAAAGCGAAAATATTTTAGCTGCTACTTTATTACTAAAGAAAGCTCTTCCCTTAGGATACTCCTATTTTTATGCACCAAGGGGATTTATCATCGATTTTTTCAATCAAGAATTACTTGAGCAATTTACTTCCTATTTAAAAATATGGATGAAGCCACATCATGCCATATTTTTAAAAATTGACCCTGATTTAATTTATAAAAAAATTAATTGGGAAGGAAAGGAAATACCTCTAGATTATGATCCTGATGACTTATTTAGAAATCTTTATCATTGTGGATTTAAACATCAAGGATTTACCAAAAACTTTGAAACAATGCAACCAAGGTATACCTTTAGGATTGATTTAACAAAAGATTTAGAAACGTTAACCTCTCACTTTTCTAAAACTACCAATCAACGCATTCAAAAAGCTATCAAATTAAACACACAAGTAGAAATTGGTACAAGTGATGATATTGAAACCTTTTATCAATTAATGTTATTAACTGAAAATAGAAAAGATTTTGTTTCTCACGATTTAGAATACTATCAAAAATTATATGACATTTATAATAAAGATAACCATGCCATATTATTCCTTGGCAAAGTTGATGTGAAACAAATGATAAATGACTATGAACAAGAAAAAGAACAAACAATAGAAAAAATAGGAGAACTTCCTATAGAAAACTTAAGTAAAAGTCAAAATACCAAGAAAAAAGAATTAATTGCTAGAGAAGAACAATTAAAAAAAGAAATTGAAAAATTAAAAAGTGTTCAAGAAGAGTATGGAGATACAATTGTATTAAATGCTCATATGATTTTCATTTATCAAGATAAAGCATGGGTGTTATATGCAGGAAATCACAATGTATTAAGTGAAACTTATAGTAATTATCACACTTATTTTGAACATATTAAATATTGCAAGGAACACAAAGTTACGATGTATGATCAATTTGGTACCATTGGAGATATTGATCCTAATAATCCACGTTACGGCTTACATGAATTTAAGAAAAAATTTGGTGGAGACTACATTGAATTTCTAGGGGAATTTGATTTAAAATTAAAACCAGTGATGTATTTTGTCTTTACCAAACTTGTCCCTTTTTACCGTAATCACGTAAAAACAAAAGCCAAAAAGGAAATCAAGAAAGAAGATGCAAAATGATATTAGAAGAACTAACAAAACAAGAATTTAAAAAGTACGCGGATAAAAGTCCTTATATTACGTTTCATCAAACAGTAGAATGGGGAAATTTAAAAGAACATCAAGGATGGAGAGCACATTATGTAGGTTTAAGAAAAGAAGGAACAATAGTTGCTTTAAGTTTACTTTTATCGAAAAAGACGCCATTAAAGTTTAATATGTTTTACGCCCCACGTGGTTTTTTAATCGACTACCATGATTTTTCTTTATTAAAGGAATTTACTAAAGGAATTAAGGAGTACGTGAAAAAAAATAAGGGAATATTTATGAAAATTGATCCTTATGTGATGTATCAAGAACGAGATAATTTAGGAAATATTGTAGAAAATGGTAAAGAAAATAAAATCGTAGTAGACAACCTAAAATCACTAGGATATCGTCATTTTGGTTTTAATATTATGCAAGAGGCACTTCAACCAAGATGGATGCATACGCTGACCGTTAAGGGGAAAAACGTTGATGAGTTATTAAAGGAAACAGATAGTAAAACAAGACAAATCATTAGAAAAAACGAAAAATGTGCAATTATTACTAGAGAAATTGAAAAAGATGAATTAGAAACTTTTAAAAAAGTAATGCAACACACAAGTGATCGAAGAGACTTTATTGATAGACCTTTATCCTATTACCAAAGTATGTGGGACAATTTACATGACTCTGGCATTTTAAAAGTACTCTTAGCAGAAATTCATTTTGATATTTATTTAGAAAATGTAGAAAATGAGAAAAATGCACTAAAAGACGAGATGGAAACTAGACAAAAAAAGCATGATGAAAACCCTAGTAAGATGAATGAAAAAAAGTTTTTACAAAAGCAAAAGGAAGATAGCGATGAAATTGCACGACTAGAGAAAAAAATAGTAGAAATTAAAGAGTTAAAAGATACCCATGGTAAAGTAGTCGTCCTAGGTGGCATCTTATTCTTGATTTACGGGAATGAAGTACTATCCTTAAACGGGGGTTCTTTTAAGGAGTTAATGCAATTTCAATCTGCGTATACGCTTCACTGGGAAATGATTAAATATGCAGCTAATCATGGATTTGATACTTATAATTTCTATGGTATAACAGGAGACTTTAGTGAGTCTAATCCTCTTTATGGATTGTACTTATTTAAGCGAGGCTTTGGTGGACAAGTAACTGAATTAATCGGTGAATTTGATTTAATTATCAACAAACCATTTTACTACTTATATAAATTAGCATTTTCTAGTTACAAAAAAATAAAAAATCTTCGTCATCGTTTATCAACCAAATAAAGCGCAAAATGCGCTCTTTTATTTTCCTTTTCGTTTCTTTCTTTTCATTTGTAATTTTAACACCACTTCATCTTGCCCTTGCTTTTGCAACTTATCTATTGAACTATCCAGTTGACTATAAACAGTTCTCGGGCTTTTATTGGTCTGAATCGCAATTTCTAATAAAGTGTATCCTTCTAGATACATCGCAATCACCCTTTGATTGGTTAAAGATAACCCTGCCAACTCATTTTGATAACGTAAGA
>CASRZP010000122.1 GCA_949440065.1 uncultured Bacilli bacterium | reverse complement strand
ACGTCTGCCCTCAATCAAGATTTGATACAAATTATCAACAAGACGGGAAGAAGTTTTGCTTGGCATAGTATAACAGGAAGTAGTAATAGATCTAACTTTGTAACAGGAACCATTCCTCATACTGCGGGTGACATCGTTGTTACTGCAAATTAATGATATTTAAAACATGGTAATACAAAAAATTTACCATGTTTTTTAATTATAAAAGAAGTACCATAAATATTTAGTACTTCCCTATTCTTTAATTCATCACTTTTTCTTTTTCGATAAACGCTTCATCTAATATCGAATACAAATATAACTCAACAGGTAAATGAAACCTCTTTTCTAAGTAACCTTGATATCCCTTTAACTGATTTAAATAAGCTTCGTCCATCGTGTGTTTCAATTTATAATCAATGACAATGAAACGATTACTACACTGGATCAATAAATCCATCTTACCATGCATTATGCCTTCCGCATTTTTTACCATAAATTCATACTCATGGTAGAATTTATCACCAAGATGTTTTCGGATTAACTCTTGTCCTAAAAAGGCACGGACTTTTTTCTTCATCCATTCATCATCAATCATATCAAAATCAGGATTTTTTATATCGATCCACTCTAAGATTTGATGAAACTTATTTCCTAATTCCATATTTCTTTTTTCTACTTTAGTAAACAAATAACTACTCTTTTTAGAAAAAGTTTGATGAGCTACTTCCCTTCCCTTTTCCATTGCTAACTCATGAACTTCTAAAGATTGATGACTCACTTCTAAATCCATTAAAGGCTTTTTACCTAAAGAAGCATACGACTTCGTTAAAGGAAGATCTTCTACTTTTATATTCTTTAAATAAGGCGTTAACACTGGAGCAATACTTACCAAAAAGTCTTTAAACGAACGATACGATAAGCGAACATCATTACTTACTACTTCATCTACTTCTTTAGTATCTTCATCCTCTTCTAGTGAGGTAATTAAAATCATTTTTTCCCTACATCTCGTTAATGCTACATAAAACAAACGTAATTTTTCACTAATTTCTTCTTTGTAATACTGCTTTTGATACAGTAATTTTACAATCGTTTTCTCATATCCTTCTATCATCGGCGGAAAAATCATACCATAATGATTATCATATAAAATAGGCTTTTTCACGTCCATTGCATTAAATTCTGTGGACAATAAAGAAAAATAACAAAGTGGATATTCTAGTCCTTTCGACTTGTGAATGGTCATAATTTTAACACTATCTTCACTAAACTTGGTTGATGAAAACTTAATTTTATATTTTTCATTAAAAATAACATCTAAATGCTTTAAAAAGTCGAACAATGTGTATCCTAGTGCTTCAAAACTAGTACCTAGATTTCTTAAATAGTCCATTCTTATCGTTGCTTCAGTAATGTTTCCTATTCGAATTAGCTGATTTTGATAATCAAAAACTTCGTAGATCAAATCTAAGCTTTCCCTTAAGGATAGAGAATCTATTCGTTTAGCAATAATTTTCGCTTTCTGGTAAACACTAGATTCCATAATGGTTTTATTCGATAAATGTTCAAATATTTCATCATCGGTTTCATTGATTAAAAAACTTCTAGCAATCGACGTGTAACCATAACGAAATAAATCATCAAACTGTTGATTTTTAATCGCATATACCAACTGGATAATATTTTTTAAAATCTTAACATCGATAGACTCCGTAATTTCATCATCTTTTTCGATAGATAAAGGAATCGATAAATATTCAAAAATCTTTTTATATAAATCAAAGTTCGTGCCTCGATCGATTAAAATGACAATATCAGAGTATCTTAAAGGACGTAAAAGTCTCATTTTTTTATCAAATACCTGATAATTACTATTCATTTTCTCTTTGATATCACAAGCATTCATAAAAATTTCTATTTCTTCTTTGGTATATGGAAAATCTTTTTCTCTTTTGTAATTTAATATTTCCATATTCGATGATACTGGTAATTTTCCTTGATTAACATAGTCCATATTACCAAAAACCATTTGATGTTCTAACTTATATTTAGCTCCACCGAGGTCATCACTCATTAATAAATTAAACATTAAATTAATATTTTGTAACACTTCATCCCTAGAACGAAAGTTTTTCACCAAATCAATCTTCATTCCTCCATTACCTAACGCAAAACGATCGTACTTATTTTTAAAAATATAAGGGTTAGCATTTCTAAAACGATAGATGGACTGCTTAATATCTCCTACCATATACACATTATTGTTGGCAATATAAGAAATAAATAACTCTTGTAAATCACTTGTATCTTGGTACTCATCAATTAAAATTTCTTGAAAACTATTTTTTATTTCTTCCCGAATATCTTCTCTCGTTTCTAAAATGTTGATTGCCATTTTCGCTATAGAAGTAAAGTCATATAAATCATTTTCTTTTTTTACTTGTTCAATCTTTTCTATTAATTCTAATAAAATATCGACAAATAAACTAGCCATTTCTTTGGTAGAAGATAAAGTATCAATAATTTCTTGTTCACTGCGATAAGGACATAGTTGCTGTAAGTTTTTGATCACCTTACTTAATTTGTCTTTGGTCTTTTTGGCCATAGGATCTAAGTTACTAGGAAGTCTTTTTAACTTCACATCTAGATCTTCTACTAAATCAATATACGTTTTCGCTCGTCGTAAAGGAGATAGACTATCATCTAAGCTTTCTAAATAAGTAGCATCAACATAGTTCGATAATTCCTCTAAACATTCATCTACTTTATCCTTTTCTTTGAACAGAAAGTTAAGGTATTCTAGTTTAAATGCTTCTAGATTCGTATCACAATAAGTGGTTTCGATATATGATTTTAAATAATCAACAGTATCATATTTCATCAATAAACTATAGTAAATAGAAAGAAGTGATTCAACTAAAATTTTATCATCCTTCATGCAAAACTTTTCTAAAAAGGATATCAATCTACTATCTTCTTGTACCATATAAGAGGTGATAATCTCTTCTAAAATGTCTTTGGTTTTCGCTTTTAAAATGGTATCATCACAAATTTGAACATGGTTAGTGATATTTAATACATCATGGTACTTTTTAACAATCGATAAAGAGTAACTATCAAATGTTGTGATGTATGCTGCATCAATATAATCTAGCTCTTCTTTTATAGAATCA
>CASRZP010000121.1 GCA_949440065.1 uncultured Bacilli bacterium | reverse complement strand
CATCTAATAATAAAATATCATCTTCTTCTATTAATAATTTTAAAATGCCCACCTTTACCTTTTCCCCTCCAGATAAAGTGGAAATTTCTTGATTTATGATTGCATCCTTTAACCCTAAAGTATCTAGGTAAGTATAAAAACTACTAATTTTCTCATAATATTCTTCTTCATTTTGAAACAAATACGAATAAACATCTTTTTCTACATCATTATCATCCATCACCTGGGGTAAATAACCTATTCTCTTTCCATGAGTATTCACTACTCCTTCAACTTTTGCATAAGAACAAACCCCAGCCATTACTTTTAATAAAGTACTCTTACCGTTTCCCTCTTCTCCAATAAGAGCTAACTTATCTTTTTCATTTACCACCATGGATAAATCTTTTACTAAATATCTATCTTCTATTTTTATGGTTAAATTTTTTACTTCAAACATATTATGCCTCCATCCTTGGCATAATCAAAGTTTATGCCTAACTTATCTTGTTAATATTCTCATTTTTCCACCTCCATTTTCACACTTTCTTTTCTTCATAACCACTATACCACAACTTTCTAAAAAGAAAAAGAAGCATAGAAATTTCTACACTTCATTGATTAAACATTTCCTAAGAAATTCTATTAACTCGCCTTCCAAGTCGTTACCACGTTACAGTTACCACTACTTGGCGCAGGATTTGGCATTTGCATTTTTACAATTAAAGGAATTTTAAACGCTCTACCAAAGGCTAAGCAAGTACCTGATTGTAAACTTTTTTGTTTTTCTACAATTTCTTCACTAATATTAGGAACCATTTTCTTAATGTACTCCACATCCGTTGGATGGTTCATCTTGAATATTAAGAAATTAGAACATTGTGAAATAACGGTATCCGATAACTCCACAGGTCGTTGGGAAATAAGTCCTAAAATTAGTCCATACTTACGTCCTTCTTTCGCCACACGATCAAAAATGTTGTATCCAATTAAATACTGATCTCTATCATTTTGAATATAACGGTGTGCTTCTTCTACTAAAATATGAAAGGGAATGGATGCACGATTTTTTAAGCCCTTAGTAAACTCAAATAAAAGTCTAGTATAAATTTTGGTAATCGTTTTGGCAAAATCATCATCTACATCATCTAAATTGATGTTAACAATTTGATACTTTTGTCCTTGATTGATTAACAAAGAACTAATATATTGATCTAAATCAATGTAATTATCCACTTGGAAATACTTAGCATAAGACCCAGTTATCAATGAATGTAGTCGAACACGAATCGTTACTGCATCACCATACGTGTTCTCATTTCTAAGCCACCCTTCAGAAATCAAAGTAAAGTTTAAGGCTTTTTCTAAGTCTGGTAAAGTGTAAAAAGATTTTCCTTCTGGTTCATAATCGTCGAACTTATCATCGATGAACTTTGATAAATACTCAGTCATCAATACACTTTCTGTAAATTGTCCATTTGAATCAATTAAGAAACATTCTCTAAATTTACGAACATATCCAATACCTTGAATAGGAGCTTCTAAGTTAAATTCATTCGTTGAGCAACTGGCTAAAATCGAGAAAATCTCATTTCGTTTATTTGGAGCTGTTTGGTTAGTATATAGAATCGTCATAATTGCTTTTGCGATCAAATGGTTTTTATACTGATCACTTTCACTTCCTGTTTCTGCAAAAACATGGGCTAATTTTAACATTCGTTCAATAATAGGAAGTTGTGAATGTTCTGTAGCTGATAGTAGAAGTGCTAAATCGTTGACATTTAATAGCCATATCGGTAATCTTAAAGGTTCTCCAATTTTATCTACTTCATTCGTGGTATAAAATTTATAGTGATAATTGGGGTTAATTTGATTCAAATCTTTTAAGGCATTATAGTATTCACCAGAAGAGTCAAAAATCAACATATTCGCACGATATGGAAATAATCTCATATCAGAAAACATATTTTGAATAATTCTTGCAATTCCACAAGACTTACCACTACCACTATTACCAAAGATGGCAAAATGGTTACTAAAGAAATCATTAACATCTAAGTATACTGGATGGTCATTATAAAATGGACTAACACCTAATAACATACTGCCTTCCCCATCGTTTCCAACAATGGTAGGAATTTCTTCTTGATTAATGACTCTAATACTTGCATCTAGCGAAGGTTTACGAATAACACCACCGAATAAAGTCCCGTTGATAAATTCTCCCAAAAAGCGAACCTTTACAATTCCTTCGTTTAAATCATCGACTTCACCTAAGATTTTTTTATCTTTATCTTCGAAAATCACGTGCAAATTCATCAAGTTAATCGTTAATGGCACATCCTTTTTTAATGATACGTGTGCTACTTGATCACTAATATATACAATTCTATCAAACATAATACTCTTTCTCCCTTTTTACCAAATATTCATGATTTTTTCTTGCGTTTTCTTATCAACTAACCCCAAAATTTGTTCACGTTTTTCTTTTAACTTTAGCCTTTCTTCATAATGCACTAGCTTTTTTTCTATTAGTTTCAACTGACTATACACGCCATTTCTACTAATTTGATAACGTTCTGCCATTTCACTTAACGATAAATTATCAAAGTAATAATCTTCAAAGTATTCTTGCTGCTTGCTAGTTAATAGTTCTTTATATAAATCATATAGTTCATTAAGATAAAATATTTTTTCCATTGATATCTCCTATTAAATTCCATATTCCAAGGACTAACATAATGATACCACAAGCAATATATAAAACATTTACCTTAGGTCGTTTAAAATACTTTTGATTATTATAAGCCATAAAGAACATACAAATAGCGAAACTAAGTTGAAATAATGATAAAAATTTCTTCTCAGTAATATAAAACAAGTAAAAGACTATCACGAAAATACTCATAATAACTTGACCTAGGATAGCGATACTATATTGCCTTGGAACTTTTACCTTTTTTGGTTTTCTTCGATTAAACTCTTTTTCTTCCATTACATCAAATCCTTAAACAATCCATAAATGTATTTTTCAATATCAAATACTTGAATATCTTCTTTGCCTTCCCCTAAGCCAATGTATTTAACGGGTAGTTTTACTTCTTCTTTAATGGCTAAGACAATACCACCTTTGGCAGTTCCATCTAGTTTGGTTAGAACAATTCCTGTAATATTGGTGATTTCTTTAAAACTTTTCGCTTG
>CASRZP010000120.1 GCA_949440065.1 uncultured Bacilli bacterium | reverse complement strand
TAAGATTTTTATTTTAGATTCTGCCCCCCCCCCTAGTTAATTTTTTGTTAATTTTCATTTCTATCACCTATTCTTATATAGATAATTTTATCAAAATTTTTTTCTCTTGGCAATTCATTTTTACTACTTCATTGTTCTTATTTTTTTAGGTTGAGCAAGATAGTCAATGTATTCTAAAAGTTTTAAATAATTATTATCAATATATTGATTTAAAGTGGAAAAATCATTAGTCAATTCACTGATGGGAACAATTTTATTTGCTGTTATTTTTCCATATAAATTACTAGTGGCTACTAATTCATTGGTATTTATCTGATAATAACCTTTAGTCATATCTTTTTCTATCAAAGAATCTTGTAAGCAAATGTGACTTTTTTGATTATCATCGATAACATAATATAATTGACTAGATAAATATTTTTCATCTTCTACATAAATCATTGTTTTCTCTTTTAATGATGCATCTACTACTCCGCATCCAATTAAGATAGCTACTATACTTGAAATAGTAATTCTCTTAACGATTGTTGCCTTTTGATAAGCCTTCATTATTTTAAAATTTTTAATCATAATCTCTCCCTTGCTATTGTATGTAGCTATTATGTGATTTATTTCTTTATGACTTATCATATCAAGGGAAAAGTGAGATGTCAACAATGAATCAATTTTTATCCATTATTTCTTAATTTTTACAACTGCTCGTGCACCTTGAGTAACTGTAGTTGCACTACCGCTTAGCGTTCCAAGGTAATTCAAATGACAAGCATAGGTATAAGGGTAATATGCATTCATTAACCAGTATGCATAGCCCTTTCCTTCATTTACTGTTCCTCCATAATTGGTTGAACTACTTAAATAATTATACATCCATACTGGACATGATTGAAAACTACTATTACATCCTAAAGATAGTGCTTCTTGCATCGAAAGCATTCTTGCTTTAGCCGTCCTTTCTCCTAAGGTATATGTATTTGTTGTACAGCTATATACATAAGTAGTATCATCTTTTTTACATCCAGTAAAGGCATTATCTTTAAATACCGTTGTACCTAAAGTATAAGTTTGATCTAGTACGTTCACCCAGTCTTTAGTTGTCTCTTCTAACATTGGTAACACAGTAATAGGTCCCTTCCTACTATCTTTACTTTCAGCATACCACATTACTTCGGCAACAGTATTTTCACGTTGTTGCAAAGTTAACGTATCTCCATCATCTGATATAACATGGAAATATTTTTCGGTAGTTGGATTTACTTTATACTTAATGATTGTTCCTGGTTCATATGTTTCTGGTTTTTCCGCATATTCAACACAAGTAGTTTCTTCTCCCGTTACACAAAAGGTAGAAGACCCTGATGTTTGATCATACTTCCAAATATTAGATATATTTTTATTTTCTTTAATGGTTTGAGGTATCATATGTCCATTGGATGGTAAGGACAAAGGTTGATTAGACAATCCTCCTTGTACGCCTAGATTAATGGTGACACTTGATGATGAGTTATTTTCTAAATATATGGAATATGTTTTCTTACCGTTTTTGTTAAGATTGGTTTCAATAGGTAAATCTATCCCTGTTGCTTCTAAGTATCCGAAGGTTACTCCATCAGGAATGTTTCCTATATAATAAGGCAAAAACTTTCCTTCAATGGTGTTCAAATTTTCTAATGTTACAGTAAATGTTTGCTTTTTCCCCTTTTCTAAAGTTAACTTGTTTGTCGTAGTTCCATCTACTTTTAGTGTTCCATTCATTGTTCCTACTTTAATGGTTATCACTGACTTACTAATTTGGTTTGCTGAAAATAATGCAAACGAAGAATACATCAGTACAACTCCTGATATGATGATTCCCATTAGAATAATTAAAAATATCTTTTTCATATTCTAGCTCCTCATTATCATTATAGTTATCATTTTATCCTACTTTTGTCGACTTTTGGTAAAAGTTAGCAAAGAATAAATTAGTGCAACAAAAGAATGGGAACTTCTTCTCATTCTTGTAGTATAGAGTGCTTACTTTATAAGCTCTCTACCCCTTAGTTAATCCAGAGTTAACAAAATAAGGCATAAAACAACAGTAACTAACTCTATCATTTTTACACCTTCTCTTTCTATTTCATTATCTTATAATAAAAGTATACAATAAATAAGACCAAATAGACAAGTATAATTTTTTTATATACTAATCGTTTAGAAAGATAAGGTCAAATTGATTACCACTTTTTGTATAAAAATACATAAAATTGGTAAATAACTACTAATTCTTAATGATTTCATAATCAATTAACTGAATTTGGTTAGATAAAAGGTTAGAATCATCATCTATTTCTTTAGATAAGTCAGTTGATAAATATTTTTTATTATCATCTGCAAATATGGTTACCATTTCTCCTTCATATTTTTCGTTTGCTAATACACTAGCAAGAAAATTAGCTCCTGATGAAATGCCTACGCCAAGACCTAATTCTTTGGCTAATTTTCTACTCATATTAATAGCATCTAAATCATTAACGTCGATAATATCATCTATTTGGTTGATATCTACTAACGAAGGAATAAAATCATCACCAATTCCTTCAATTTTGTGTTCACCTTTGGCTAAGTTATCTCTTAATAAAGGAAGATTATCTGGTTCCATCGTGATTACTTTTATTTTTTCACTTACTTCTTTTAATCTTTTTCCCACACCCATTAAAGTTCCACCACTACCAATGCCTGAGATAAACCCAGTAACACTAGGCAGTTGTTTCATGATTTCATCGCCTGTTGTATAATAATGGGCATTCATATTTTCTATATTATCAAATTGACTAGGACGATAGCCATTAATTTGTTTTGCTAGTTCATCAGCCATTTTGATACACGCTTCAAACCCTCCTTCTTCTTTAGATACTAGATGTACCTTAGCACCATAACTTTCCATTAGTAATACACGTTCCCTACTTACCCAGTTTGGCATAAAAATAATCACTGGATGATTAAAATATGCTCCTAACGCGGCTAGAGAAATACCTGTATTTCCACTTGTTGCTTCAATAAGCGGCATTTTATCTTTCAATATGCCATCTTCTTTTGCCTTCTTAAGAATAAAAAGAGCCATTCTATCTTTTATGCTTCCTGTTAAATTATAATACTCTAACTTTGCATATAGATGGCTTTTTATTCCTTTATAATTATAATTAATTTTAATCATTGGCGTAGATCCAATTAATT
>CASRZP010000119.1 GCA_949440065.1 uncultured Bacilli bacterium | reverse complement strand
GTTTGTAAAAAATATGCAGAAGAGGATTATCAAAATACAGATTTAGATAACGCTTTTTATAAGTATGTTCAAAATTATTGTTGTTTTATTCTTTCAGAAGAGATACCAGCTATGAAAACATTTCCTACAAAGCATATAGGTGATTATCCTATGGATACTATATTATTTGATAAGCAAAAAAGAGTTAGCGATATGTTTGATGAATGGCAAGTGTATAGAGAAATTCCATTATCTTTTGTTGTTGGAATAGGAATTCCTTGTGATTATTTTTTAACTATTATAAGATTAACATCTCCTAGTAATGAAACAATTAGAGAAATGAAAGAAATTATACAAATAGCATGCTCATTAGGTTTAGATATTGTTGATACTAATGTACAAGGATTTGCAGAAGAATATGAAAAGCAGAAATTGGATACTTCTAGAAAAGTGTATCAAATTTCGAAGAAGCTAGAAGAGGCGATTAACCATGAGTAGATATTTTTATCATGGAATAGCAATTCCTGATATGTTGCAAGTTTTGCAAACAGGTGGTTTAAAGTGCAAAAGATTGTTAGGTCAAGAGGAACATGGCTTTAATGGTTTAGATTATATAAGTGTTTGTAAAAAATATGCAGAAGAGGATTATCAAAATACAGATATGAATAACGCCTTCTATAGTTGTGTTCAAGGTAATTTTTGCTTTATTGTATCTGAGAGGGTAGATGCTATTAAAACACATTCGTCAGGACAAATTAAATGGTATGATTATTCGGATTCTCTATTAACAGATAAAAGAAATAGAATTAGTGATATGTTTGATGAATGGCAAGTTTATCAAGAAATTCCTCTTTCTATGATAGTAGGAGTTGGAATTCCTTCTAATTATGTTGATGCTATTTTAAAAAAGAGTTCTTCTACTGGTAGATTTATAATGGAATTAAAAGAGATTGTGGCAGTGGTTACTGCTTTAGGACTAGATATTGTGGATACCAATGTGCTAGGCTTTGTAGAAGAATATGAGAAATACAAGGAAAATTCTTCTTCTAAAGTATATCAAATATCTAAGAAGTTAGAAGAGGTGATTACTCATGAGTAGATATTTTTATCATGGATTAGGAGCTCCTTACTTTTTTCCATGTAATATTACAACTGTTTTAGAAATTTTAACAACAGGTGGACTTAAGAGTAAAAGATTACTAGGCAGAAAGAAGCGATTTGGATATAATGATTTAGATTATGTAAGTGTTTGTAAGAAATATTCTAAAGAGGAATATGACTGTGCCTATGGTAGTACAGGTTTCTATAAATATGTTCAAGATTGTTTTTGTTTTATTATTTCTGATGAAATTGATGCTATGAAAACAGAAACTATTCCTAAATGTTATTGGTACTTTGTTGACATTGTAGAGAAAATGAAAGAAAATCCAAATGCTCGTTATAGTGACATGTTTGACGAATGGCAAGTAAAGAATCAAATTGCTACTTCTTCTATCATTGGTATTGGTCTTCCTATGAGATGGTTAGATGGAGTAGATTGGAAAATTTTTCTAAATTCTTTACAGGAATTAAAAGAAATTCTTTCTATTGCAGAAGCATTAGGACTAGATATAGTAGATAGTAGCAGAGAAAACTTTGTTGAAGAATATGAACTGGAAAAAAGGAAAAATCCACACAAAATTTATCAAATTCAGTTAGATTGCATTTTAGGAAGTGATACAAGTGAGTAAATATTGGTATTATGGCTTTAGTGGGAAAAAATTTTATGGGGATTACATAGAAATAGCAGTTGATATATTGTCTTCTGGGGGAATAAAAGGAAAACCATTCGTTCATTTATATAGTGGGGGAGCTGGGTTTCATGAATATATAGATGGCTGTTGTTGTTTTATTATTTCTGATGAAGTATCATCTAAGAAATCAATGCGTTTAAAAAAATTTTTGGGGTTTGAAGTAGGACCAGATGAAGAAGAATGGAAAGTAAGAGGAAAAATACCGTTATCTTTTATTAAAGGTATTGGACTGCCTATGGAACAGTTTAGGATATTTAATTGGCAATCTAATGCTTATTTTTATAAAAAAGTACAGGAACTACTTGCATTAGCGCAAACATTGCACTTAGATATTATTGATACTAGTATGAGAAATTTCTCATCTAAATATGAATCAGAAAAAGAGTTTTCAACAAATAGGCTTTTTGACCCCTCTTTAAATCAAGTGGTGAATGGAACTTATGCTAGTACGTATTTTTATCATGGAATTAGGACAGATGTTAATCGTCTTTTACAAATACTCATATCAGGTGGAATAAAAAGTAAACGTTTACTCGGACTAAGTGGTTTTGGGTATAATGGTGAAGATTATGTAAGTATTTGTAAAAAATATCCTACCAGAGAATATAAAGAATACGGAGAACGAACCGACGCTTTTTATACTTACACTTTTAATTCTTTTTGTCTTATCATTTCAGATGATATACCAGCTTTTAAGTTGGGCCTCGATGATGTTGGATTTAATTCTTTAGATAATGGAGTCTTAGGTGTTAGGGTAAGCGATATGTTTGATGAATGGCAAGTAAAAGATCAAATACCTTTATCTTCTATTATTGGTATTGGCATTCCCATAAAAGGTTTAAAACATATGATGGGAAGAAGCACAAAAGAAGAGTTTGAAACTCTTCGGGAAGTGTTAATGATTGCTCATGCCTTAGGCCTAGATATAGTAGATAGCAGCAATCCAAAATTTGTAGAACAATATGAGCGAAAGAAACTTGCGAGCCCTAATCAAATTTATCAGGAAAAAGTAATTCTATATACTAATCTTAGAAAAAAGGAATAGTAATAAAGGAAAAACTATAGTATAATTGAATAGTTATGGAAGTGATGATATGAAAATTCAGTATGAATTATTAAAAAATGATAAGAAGGCTAGAAGAGGAATCTTACACACGAATTACGGATCTTATGATACTCCAATGTTTATGCCAGTTGGAACACAAGCCACTGTAAAAACATTAAGCCCTGAAGAATTATTAGAAATGAATAGTGCTGTTATTTTATCTAATACTTATCATTTATGGTTAAGACCAGGGGAAGATGTAGTAGCACATGCTGGAGGATTACATAAATTTATGAATTATCCTGGACCAATTCTCACCGATTGTGGTGGCTTTCAAGTATTTTCTTTGATTAAGAATAAAAAGAAAGATATTATGGAAGAAGGAGTTCGTTTTAAGAGTC
>CASRZP010000118.1 GCA_949440065.1 uncultured Bacilli bacterium | reverse complement strand
ATACCGCAAGATGCCGTAATAAGAGAATTTATTGGTGGTAGTTACTTCCATGACTAAATAGTATAAAAAAAATCCACAATAATTGTGCAAAAAAAGAAATTTTAAAAACGTTTATCCACAGAAATTGTGGATTTTTTCTTTACAGATAGGATTGTAAAAAAAAGTCTAATATATTGAAAGAAAAAAGATAAAACTATATAATGAAAACATAAGGAGGCTATAAATATGATTAAAGTAGCAATTAATGGATTTGGAAGAATTGGAAGATTATCATTTAGACAGATGTTTGAATTAGATGGCTATGAAGTAGTTGCCATAAATGACTTAACATCCCCTGATATGTTAGCTCATCTCTTAAAATATGATACTGCCCAAAAAAGATATGAAGGTCACACAGTAGAGTCAACAGAAGATTCAATTATTGTTGATGGCAAAAAAATAAAAATTTATAAAGAACAGGAGCCTATCAATTTACCATGGGAAAAATTAGATGTTGATGTAGTTTTAGAGTGTACAGGTTTCTTTACATCAAAAGAAAAAGCGAGCGCGCACATAAAAGCAGGTGCTAAAAAAGTAATTATTTCAGCACCAGCAGGAAATGATTTAAAAACTATTGTATATGGAGTAAATGAAAGTATTCTAACAAATGAGGATAACATCATTAGCGCAGCATCCTGCACAACCAACTGTTTAGCGCCAATGGCAAATACTCTAAATAAGTATGCAAAAATAGAAAGCGGAATAATGACAACTGTTCATGCGTACACAGGAGATCAAATGATACTAGATGGACCACACCGCAAAGGAGATTTAAGAAGGGCAAGGGCCGGAGCCTCAAATATTGTTCCAAACTCAACAGGGGCCGCTAAGGCGATAGGTCTAGTAATTCCAGAATTAAACGGAAAGCTAATAGGTTCAGCCCAACGTGTACCAGTAATAACTGGGTCAACAACTATTTTAGTAGCAGTTGTAAAAGGAAAAGACATTACTGTAGAAACCATTAATGATGCAATGAAAAAAGCTTCTAATGATTCTTTTGGCTATACAGAGGAACCGCTTGTATCAACAGACATAGTAGGTACAAATTATGGGTCCATCTTTGATGCTACCCAAACTCTAGTTTCAAAGATTGATGAAGATACATATCACGTGCAAGTTGTAGCATGGTATGATAATGAAAATGGATACACATCTCAAATGGTAAGAACAGCTAAATATTTAATGTCCATATAAGGAAGGTTAAGGAGAATTAGATGAGGACTCTAAAAGATATTAATTTAGAAAATAAAAAAGTATTAATAAGATGTGACTTCAATGTTCCACTAAAAGATGGAGAAATATTAGATGATACAAGAATAAAAGAATCGTTAGAGACAATAAAATACTGTCTAAATAAAAACTGCAAAATAATACTATTATCCCATTTAGGACGCGTAAAAGAAGAATCTGATTTAAAGAAAAATGACTTAACACCAGTTGCCAAACGTTTAAGAGAACTTTTAGGTCAAGATATAAAGTTTTGTCAAAAAACAAGAGGACCTGAACTTGAATTGCTGATTAATAATATGAAGTCTAGAGATATAATTTTAGTTCAAAATACAAGATACGAAGATATTGTAAACAAAAAAGAAAGTTCAAATGATGAAGAATTAGGAAAATATTGGGCATCTCTAGGAGATGTATTTATAAATGATGCCTTTGGAACCGTCCATAGAGCTCATGCATCAAATGTAGAACTTAATGCCTTAAATTCCCTAAATAATAATGAGCATCCATTTATAGTAATATTAGGGGGAGCTAAAGTATCAGATAAAATTGGTGTTATAAATAACCTTGTTAACAAAGCTGATAAAATATTAATTGGTGGAGGAATGGCGTTCACCTTTTTAAAAGCAGCTGGGCTAGAAGTTGGTAAGTCCCTAATAGATGAAGAAAATATTAATTTTTGTACAGATATACTAAGAAAATATAAAGATAAAATAATCCTTCCTGTAGACCTAGCTGTAACACATGAATTTACCAATGATGAAAAATATAAAACAAAAGAAGTAACAAGCCTTGAAAAAAACGAAATGGGTTTAGATATAGGCACAAATACCTTAAATCTGTTTAAATCAATATTACATGATTCAAAATTGATTTTTTGGAATGGCCCGCTAGGGGTTTATGAATTTACACAATATAAAAAAAATACAGATGAACTTTTAAAATATATCATAGATAATAACCTCAAAACAATATTAGGCGGTGGAGATATTGTGGCTTGCGCCTCACAAGCAGGTTATAAAGATAAAGTTTATCATGCATCTACAGGAGGTGGGGCAACTTTGGAATTCCTAGAAGGTAAAAAGTTACCTGGACTAGAAGCGATTAAGTAGGTGAGATAATGTGTCAAGAAAAATTATTTCTCGTAAATCCATTTGATAAAAGTCAAATGACAAGATTAAGTGAATTTGAAGAAGAAAATGAGATAAATTCAACTACAACAGAATTCTTAAAAAGTATTACTAGCTCCACAACGGAGAAAGAGTACCTTGAGCAAAAAAGAATAAGCAACTGTATAGAAGAAAGTCTCTTTATCGAAGAAAACAAAAGAGTAACTGATAGTTGCCACATTCATGCCGAAAAAGACATCAAAAGTTGTAACATTACCTTTGCACCCATTAAAACAAAGTTACGAAATCGACGGCTTTTAACATTAGCAACCGATTTTGCCATTAATAGTCTAGGAATGTTCAGTGTTTTTATTACTATAGAAACCGATGATAAAAATATGGTTGAAAATCTTGAGGCTCGCGGATTTGAAAATTTAGGGGAAGAATCTGGAAAAATCATCTATTTAAAAGAAAAAGAAGAACTATTAGATAAGGAACTAGTAATATAGTCCTTGAAAAGAAGGTGATAAAATGCGAATAGGAATATTTACAGAAACCTATACACCATACATAAGTGGACTCGTAACAAGCGAAGTTATGCTAAAAAATGCCCTTGAAAAAGAAGGACATGAGGTATATGTTGTTACCGCAAATTTAGAAAGTTTTAAATATGAATACAATGAAGAAGAGCATGTCCTAAAAATACCAGGATTACCAACAGGAATTTACGACTCACGCCTAACCAGCATTTATCCCATTCAAGCAGTTAATAAAATAAGAAAATGGAATTTAGATGTAATTCATTCTCAGACAGAATTTGCAATTGGGACTTTTGCGAGACTTTTTGCTAAACAATTCAATATTCCACTTGTTCACACTTATCATACTATGTATGAGGATTATATTCATTATATAACAAAAGGGTATTTTCAAAAGTCCAGTAAAAAACTAGT
>CASRZP010000117.1 GCA_949440065.1 uncultured Bacilli bacterium | reverse complement strand
CATCCCAAAGCAAAGTCAATTGACCAATTAAATCAAGAGGCTTTTAGAGAAGAGAATAGTCGTCCTAGTTTTTTAGTGTCACCAACTAGAGTTCAACAAGAAAGAAGAATTTTAAGTACAAAGCATCACGAAGTAGATCCTGATATTGAAATTTATGACCAAATGGATAGAGTAGAAGGAAGATATAATATTTTAGATGGATTTTTAGGAAATCCTCATTTTGACCGTCATTATCAAAATGTTTTTACAGATGGTTATTTCTTTTTATTAGGAACAACAATAGAGAGTCTGCTACAAAAGGAAATTTATCAACAATGGTATCAATATGCTGAAAATGGATTTGAAGGTACTGTGGTGTGCCCAGCTCTTTATAAAAATTCTAGTGCCTTAACAGAGTTAGAGAAAGCTTCTATTGCTATGTTCTGCATTTTTGAAGAAGAACTAGAGGTTGAAAAATTAATTGCGCTTACTCTTGCCAATCAAGCAGAGGTTATTATTGAACTTTATCCAAGATATTCTAAAAAATTTCCAAAAGCTATTATTGTTATTCCAGGAATACAAGATGAGAATACAGTATTAGATTTAACAGATGCTTTTATGATAGATTGTTATAATCATGCTAATAATAAAAGGTATGAAAAATGAGAAAACTTGTGATAGACTTTTTAGAGTATATTGAATTTGAAAAGAATTATTCTAATTATACTGTTATCAATTACCGAGATGATTTAGAAGATTTTTTACAGTTTGTAGAAGATAAAAAATTAAATATAAAAGAAATAGACTATACTGCTATTAGAGATTACTTAAATTTGTTATATGATAAAAAGTATTCTAATAAAACAATTTCTAGACATATTAGTACTCTTAGAAGTTTCTATAGATATTTAAAAAAGAAAAATATTATAGAAAATAATCCTATGACTTTAATTTCTAATCCTAAATTGGAGAAAAAATTACCTAAGGTGTTATCTTATAGTGATGTAGAGGCTATTTTAAATGCCTTAGATGATGGTACTCAATTGGGAAAAAGAAATACTCTTATTTTAGAACTTTTATATGCAACAGGGGTACGTGTTTCAGAGTTAGTAAATATGAAATGGGTAGATATCGATTTTTCAAGAAGGGAAATTCATATCTTAGGAAAAGGCAATAAAGAAAGAATTGTTTTATTTGGTAGTAGATGTGAAGAATTATTATTAGATTATCAAAAAAATGCTTATTTAGAATGGAATAAAAAGGATATTGATTATCTTTTACTAGGAGTACGTGGCAATAAGATAAATGAGCGTCAAGTTCGTACAGTTGTGGATGATGCAGTTACAAAAGCGGGGATGAAGTTGCATATATCTCCCCATGTTTTAAGACATACTTTTGCAACTCATATGTTAAATGAAGGAGCAGATTTAAGAAGTGTTCAGGCTTTGTTAGGACATGAATCATTAAGTACAACAACTATTTATACTCATGTTTCCAATGAACGTCTTAGAAATGTTTATTTACATACTCATCCACGTGCTTAGGGGGATTTTTATGTATAGTGACGATATTAAAGATTTGAAGAAACAAAAAAGGGAGGCTAAGCTAGCTATAATAACTGATTTTATCAAAATTTATTTTCAGTTAAAAATCGCATTTCCTTCTTTAGTGAAAGAAAGGGAAGATTTAGTAAAATTAGTGGGGAGATATTTGGATGCTGATGAAAATGAGACAGAAGTATTAAATAAAATTGGTAAAATTTATGGAAAAAGGGAAGACCATGAAGGAGTAGATGAGCTTTTAGAAGAATTTGATGAAATGTTTGAAAATATGTATGAGCATTGTCAGAGAACTTTTTTAGATTACGAAACTTTTTTAGAAGATTACGGTGATTTCTTTTCTTTAGTAGTACTTCGATTAGAATGTGCTTTAAAGGGGACTCAAATAGAAACAACTGATTATTCACGTATCAGGATGATTCATTATCCTATTCATTTTCAAGTTTTTGATGAAGCATATAAACAGAAAATGTTAGAATTTGTTCCTAAGTTACCAGAACCAGTTGAGGAGGAATTTTAATGGCTAAGTTTTATTTTCGTTATGGAGCAATGGATTGTGGAAAAACAACAGCCTTGTTACAAGTCGCTCATAATTATGAAGAAAAAGGGTTAAAAGTAATTATTGTAAAACCTTCTATTGATACTAAAGGTGGAAAATGCATTGTTTCCAGATTAGGAATTAAGAGAAAAGTAGATATTTGGTTACGTCCTAAAGACCATGTTCGTAATATGATTGATTTTGAAAATACAGACTGTATTTTAGTAGATGAAGCCCAATTTTTAAAACCTGATCAAGTACAAGATTTTTGGTTAATTGCTAAACTTTATAATATTCCTGTTATCTGTTATGGACTTCGAACTACTTTTCAGACAAAATTATTTGAAGGTAGTAGACCCATTATGGAACTTGCTGATGAATTGGAAGAACTAGTAACGATTTGTAAATGTGGCTCTAGAGCAAAATTTCAAGCAAGAAAAGTAAATGGTGTTTTTGTAACAGAGGGAGGGGAAGTAGCAATTGATGGTGAAAATTCTGTTACTTACGAATCTCTTTGTGGAAAGTGTTATATTGAAGAAGTTTTAGGAATTCACGAACTTTAAATAAAAGTGTCAAAAAGAGGAAAAAAGTGGAAATTTTCTCTTTTTTTATTGCTAGGATTTCCCCTTAATGTTATAATAGACGGTGTTAGGAGGAATATGATGACAAAATATGTTTATTTGTTTACCGAAGGTAATGCTGATATGAGAAACCTTCTTGGTGGTAAAGGTGCTAACTTAGCAGAAATGACAAATATTGGTCTACCAGTACCACAAGGTTTTACTATCACAACTGAAGCATGTACTCAATATTATGAAGATGGTAGAGAAATTAATGATGAAATCCAATCTCAAATTAATGAGTATATCGGTAAGATGGAAAGTATTACTGGAAAGAAGTTTGGAGATAAAGAAAATCCATTACTTGTTTCAGTAAGATCAGGAGCAAGGGCTTCTATGCCAGGTATGATGGATACTATTCTTAATTTAGGTTTAAATGAAGAAGTAGTAAATGTTCTAGCAGAAAAATCAGGAAATGCTAGATGGGCTTGGGATTGCTACAGAAGATTTATTCAAATGTATTCTGACGTAGTAATGGAAGTTGGAAAAAAATATTTTGAAGAGTTAATCGACAAAATGAAAGAAGCTAAAGGAGTTACACAAGACGTTGAACTTAACGCTGATGACTTAAAAGAATTAGCAAACCAATTTAAGGCTGAATATAAAGAAAAAATTGGTGAAGACTTCCCAAGTGATCCAAAAGAACAAT
>CASRZP010000116.1 GCA_949440065.1 uncultured Bacilli bacterium | reverse complement strand
AATATTAGTTAACTTTTAAGTTTTTTCGACAATTTTAGGATAAACTAGTAAGAGATAATAGATAAGAAGGATGAACAAGTATGAAAAAGAATAAAATTATTTTGCCTATAATTATGTTACTATTGTTGATTGTAGCTACCATTGGCGTAACTTTTGCAGTATTCACGTTTACCAAGGAAGGTACAGTAGAAAATACATTAGAGACTAGTACGATTATGTTAACGTACACGGAAGGAAAAACAGGAATTATCTTGAATGAAGCTTATCCGATGAGTGATGAAAGAGGTAAACTTTTAACAGGAGAAAACAACACTTTTGACTTCACGGTAACAGCAACGCTAGGAAAAAGTAATGTCATCTCTTATGAAGTAAGTGCAGTAAAAATTCCTATTAACGATATGACACCACTAGAAGATAATGAGGTAAAACTATACCTAGAGCGAGCAATTGATCCAGATACTACTTATAGCGAAGTCTTTGCACCTAGTAATTATGTGCCAAGAGACAACCAAACAGATATAGGGTCACCCGTTGGAAGTATGATATTAGATTCAGGAACGTTTACTCAAGCAGGAACAACAATACATAACTATCGTTTACGGATGTGGATTGATGAAAACGCTAGTATTCCAAGTGGAGAATCAAGAAAATATGGCATAAAAATTAATGTGTATGCGAAACAAGATATTTTTACTACTCCAATAGAACCATCAAAAAATGAAAATATTACTGCGATTTATCAATATAATCAAAATAGTGAATCTGACACCTTTTGTGTAACAGGGGAAGAATCAACTTGCAAAGAAATCACTAATGTTCCAGAGACATATGAGACAGGAACCATTATTAAATATAAAGTAAATGACACATCTGAAAAATACTTTCATGTAATGTTTGATAATGGAAATACATTAACTTTACAACAACGTGAAAATCTATTAATAGGGGAAAAATGGTATGCAAGTGCTAGAGATAATACTAAAGGTCCATTAACCATACTTCCTTTATTAGAAGAGGCAACTAGTGGGTGGAGTAATGTATTAATTCAAACTTATACTCTAGGTTCAACTATATTTAAGGATAATGCGTTTACTGGTTGTGGTTATGATGATACTATTAATAAATTTACATGTACAACGAATACTTATATATTAGAGGAAAGAACAGCAAGGGCAAGAATGATTACAGCACAAGAAGCCTATTCTTTAGGATGTGTAACGACTAGTGAATCGGTGACAAACTGTCCAATATGGATGTATAATTACTTATATAAGTCTACAAGTTATGGTGGAACAATGAATGCAACAGGAAAAGAAACTGCCTATTGGACAAGTAATGCTGTTTCTTCTAGTTCTACTTCTGCTTGGGGTTTAGGATATCATGGGAAACTTGGATTTTATGAGCCACATGGAACAACTGATCCAAATTATGGCACTCGAGCGGTTATTATGATTAATAAATAACTAAAATATGCTATAAAATAAGAAAAAATTATGTAATATTCTTCTATAGCGTGTATAATGTTGGTAGAGGCGATGATGTATGAAATTATTAGTAGTAGAAGATGATAAGACCATTAGTATGGGTTTATCGTATTACCTAGAACAAGAAGGTTTTACCGTAGAAGTTGCATCTTCTATTGTAGAAGCAAAAGAAAAACTAGTTGATGTAGATACCTTTGATTTAATGTTACTAGATTTATCCCTTCCTGATGGGCATGGATTTGATTTCTATAAAGAATTTCGTAAAAAAAGTGAGACTCCTGTTATTTTTCTTACCGCGGTAGATGATGAGATTTCGATTGTCATGGGACTAGATATGGGAGCCGATGATTATATTACCAAACCCTTTAAAGCAAGAGAACTTCTATCAAGAATAAAAAACGTCTTAAGACGCCATGGTCAAAATAGTGTTTCCAAAAACATCATTACCATTGGTAACTTAAAAATTGATATGACGCAAGCTAAGGTGTTTAAAAATAATCAAGATTGCATGTTAACCTCATTAGAATATAAAATTCTCCTCATTTTAGCCATTAATGCCAATCAAGTGTTTACTCGTGAACAAATTCTAGCCGATATTTGGGATGTGAATGAAGAATACGTTAATGATAACACCTTAACCGTGTATATCAAACGCTTACGAGAAAAAATCGAGGACGATAAAGATAATCCTAAAATTATTCAAACCGTTCGCGGCCTTGGCTACAAAGTGGTGATAGAATGACTTACCAAAAAGAGTTAAAAAAACTAACTATTCAATTTAGTATTACCCTACTTCTATTGTTGGTACTATCTTATAGCATTACCCATTTAGTCATGAAAAACTTAGAGAAAGAACTTTACCAAGATACCAATAGAATCGTTACTCATTTAATTTTAAAATATCCAAATGAAGAAGAAAATATCATCAATAGCTTATTATCCAAAGATAAAATCGATAAAAACATACTAGAAAAATATGGTATTGATAGTCAAGTTTTAATGAGTGAAGAAGTTAATTCCTTAAAACATAAGGTCTATTTCTATCAAATTCTCTTTTTCTTTGTTATTGTTCTCATCATCACCATAGTATATTTAAAAAACTTATTTCACATCTACAAAAAAATTGATTACATTAATCTTTACGTGAAAGATGTGTTAAACGGAAAGGCTACCTTTAATATTAAAGAATATGAAGAAGGCACTTTCTCTAGTTTAAAAAATGATATGTATAAATTAACGAATAGACTGAAGGAGCAGAATGAGAAAATCATTGAAGATAAAAAATACTTAGAAGCTACCTTGTCAGATATTTCTCATCAATTAAAAACACCATTAACGAGTATGTACGTGATTAACGATTTATTAAAAGATGAACACCTAGATGCTAAGGTAAAAAATGAATTTTTAAATAAAGAACGTGCCCAGTTAGAGCGAATTGAGTGGTTAGTCACTTCCTTATTAAAATTATCAAGATTAGAAAGTGGCATGATTACCTTAAAAAAAGAAAAGATAAAAGTTATCGATTTACTAAAAAAAGCCTTAGAGCCATTACAAATTATGGTAGAATTAAAAAATTTAAAAATAACTTATAAAGGAATGATGAATACTTTTGTTGTTTGTGATTTTCTATGGACAAGTGAAGCAATTGTCAATATTTTAAAAAATGCTCTTGAGCATACCCATCAAGATGGTACCATTCAAATCGTATTTGAAGATAACCCGTTATATGTGATGATAAAAATTATCGATGATGGTGAAGGAATTACGAAAGAAGACTTACCTCATATTTTTGAACGCTTTTATAAAGGAAAACATAATCATAAAGAGTCCATTGGAATAGGACTAAACATGGCTAAGAATATTATTGATAGACAAAATGGGGCGATAAAT
>CASRZP010000115.1 GCA_949440065.1 uncultured Bacilli bacterium | reverse complement strand
GGACCATGATATGCAGAAACTCCAGATTGTGAAGTAACTGAATCTATCCCAATAAAAGAAATAAATTGATATTTATCATCAGATCATGTTATAATAAAATTAGAAAAAGAGGTGTATTATGGAAAAAAATCATTCAAATAATATTGTTCGTGCACTTGCTTTTATTTTTATTTTAATCATCTTAGGATTTGTTATTTTTTCTCTTTTTTGGCAAGCTGAACCGTTAGAAGATGTAAAAGTCATAAAAGAAATGGAGTATTCTCTAACCCAAATTAGCAAAGTTTCTCTTGATATTCGTAGTGCTGATATAAATATTATTGTATCTAATGTTCCTAACTTAAAAATAGAACAATATAGTAATCTAGGAAAGAAAAAGCAAAAAGAGTTTATGTTAGAAAATGAAAACGGAGTAATTACCATTAAAGACGACAACGATTTTTCTTTTTCAATATTTAAACCATGGACTTGGGATAAAGAAGTATATTACAATTTATACATTCCTGCTCACTACCAAAAAGACTTAAGTGTAGACATAGAAGAGGGAGATGTTACTTTTACTTCTAATAACGATTCTAGCAAACTAAGAAATATCGATTTACATTTAATTACTGGAGATTTTATTAATGAAGGTTATCTTAATTTGCAAGAATTTAGAATAGATGGAATAACAGGTGACGTTCGTTTGGGAGAAATAGATGCGAATACGGTTGATATCAAAACAATTACTGGGGATATCAAAGCAGATAGAATGAAAGCAGTGGCAAATATTCAATTAACCACAGGAGATATTTCTTTAAAAAAAGTATTATTTATGGGAAATTCTAAAATGAGTACAGTAACAGGAGATATTTCTATTGATTTAGTTGAAGGAAACAACTGTACTTTTGAAAGTAAAACCACTGTTGGAGATATAAGGATTGACAATAACAGGGTAGGAGAAGGAACGAATCAAGTAACTTTAAAAACAACAACAGGGGATATTAAGGTAAATGATTAGTTCTAGTAGGACTAGATTTAAAAATTAAAAAAAGAGCACAGATTTACTTGAATTTAATGAAAGAATGAGGTAATATATAAATTGTGTACTGCCTCGTGGCCAAGTGGTAAGGCAAAGCGCTCTGACCGCTTTATGCGTTAGTTCGAATCTAACCGAGGCAACCAAGGAATATAAACATCTATTTAGATGTTTTTTCTATAGAAAGAGTGAATTTTATGACAGAATTAGAAAAAGAAAATTTAGCGAATCTTTTATTTCCCAATCCATTACCGTCAATAGATGAGATAAAAAGTAAAAATCCTCCACGAGCAATCAAAGGAGAAGTTACTCGTTTTGCTCCGAGTCCTACAGGGTTTTTACATGTAGGTAGCTTGTATACAGCATTTATTGCGAAAACGATTGCCAAACAAAATGATGGATGCTTTTATCTTCGCATTGAAGATACGGATCAACAAAGAATGGTAGAAGACGGGATCAACTTAATCGAAAAGGACTTATTAAGTTTTGACATTATTCCTGATGAAGGACCTAACAACGAAGGAATTTATGGACCATATATCCAGTCACACCGTAGGGAAATTTATCATGCCTTTGTTAAAGATTTAGTAAAACAAGGTAAAGCATACCCTTGCTTTTGTCAAAAAGAAGAACTAGATTCCTTAAGAAAAGCCCAAGAGTTAGCAAAATGTCGCATTGGCTATTATCAAGAATATGCCACATGTCGAAGTTTAGCATTTCCTGAAATTAAGGAGAAACTAGAACAAAAAATTCCTTATGTCATTCGTTATTATTCAAAAGGAAACTTCAATGAAAAATTTACCATTCAAGATGAAATTAAAGGTTCCATTACGATGCCTTGTAATGATTTAGATATTGTCTTACTAAAAAGTGATGGTCTACCAACGTATCATTTTGCCCACATTATTGATGATTATTTAATGCACACATCAGTTGTCATCAGGGGAGATGAATGGTTATCTTCCTTACCAATTCACGTTCAACTATTTAACGATATTTTTAACTTTTGCCCAAGGTATGCACATTTAGCACCGCTAACTACTAATGATAATGGAAGAGTGCGAAAATTAAGTAAGAGATATGATGTGCACTGTAAAGTTTCTTATTATGAAGAAAAAGGAATTCCAAAAGAAGCTTTAAAACTCTATTTTGCTACCTTAATGGATCCTGATTTTGAATCGTGGTATATGGAAAATGAAGAAAATCATCTAGAAGATTATCACTTTTCTTTTTCTAAAATGCCCATTGGAGGGTCGTTATTTGATTTAGAAAAATTAAATAGTATTTGTAGAATTTATTTTGCTAAAGAAAGTGTAGAAAAACTTTATCCTTTATTTTTAACTTATTATGAAAAGTATGACCCTGATTTTGTTGTTCTTATGAAAAAGGAAGAAAAGAAGGTAAAAGAATTTTTATCGATTGAAAAAAATCCTTTGCGTCCTAGAAAAGATATAGGAAGCTATGCTGATTTCAAAAAAGAGGCGTGGTATATCTTTAATGAATTATTTGATGAAGCAAAAGTAAAAGATAACGTTGACTTTTTTGATACTGCAGTGGTAAGAGAATATTTAGAAAACGATTTATGGATAGCCAAAGATAATGATGAATGGATGAGCAAATTAAAAGATTTCCTTTTACAACATAACTATGCTATTTCGATGAGGGACTATAAAAAAGATCCTACCATTTATCAAGGAAGTATTACTTCTTTTTGTGAAATGTTAAGAGTGATGATGACAACAAGAAAGGTGAGCCCTAATTTATATGAATTACTAAATATTTTAGGAAAAGAAGAATTATTAAGACGTCTTGAAATTTATATAAAGGAGAATGAATATGGAGCTTAGAGAGTTAGTTGAGTATTTAACAAAGGAAAACAAAACCATTGCTACCATGGAGTCTTGTACTGGAGGTGGTTTAGCCAATGCCATCACTAATATTGAAGGAGCAAGTAATATCTTAAAGTTTTCAGCAGTAACCTACTCCAACGAATATAAAATAAAAATGGGAGTAGAAAAAGATGCTATTGAAAAGTATACTGTTTATAGCGAACAAGTAGCCAAGGAGATGAGTTATGCCATTAGCAAGTTTGCAAAGAGTGATTATGGAATTGGAATAACAGGAAAACTTAACCGAATAGATGAGGCTAATCCATATGGTGAAGATAATATTGTCTTTATTAGTATTTACGAACAAGAAAAACAAATTTATCATACAGACCAAATAAAAGTACTTAAGAAAACAAGAAAAGAAAATAAAGAAGAGGTAATCAAAAAGGTACTTCAAATGATGGCGACATTAAAAAACAAAAGATGATGGAAAAAAGACGAACTGGTTGAAAAAGAAAGAAAATACTCGTTAAATTCTAAGTAAAGTGCACAATTAAGTGCTTTAAGTCACAAAATGTGTG
>CASRZP010000114.1 GCA_949440065.1 uncultured Bacilli bacterium | reverse complement strand
CCACATTTCTTTTTCGGCAGCTTCTAAATTAGCAATTCTAGAATATCCATTTCCAAAATCAGCACGTCTTTGTAATTCAAAATACATATCAATTGCCTTTTTATCTTGATCTTGTAGTGCTAATTTAGCAAGTAATCTAGCAAATGTTTGATATTCTTCTTCAGAAAATGGAAGTTTTACTACTGGTTCTCTTTCTGGTGCAACTGGCTCACCACCTAATTTCCAACCCCTATCATCATAATGTTCTTTTATCGCATTCGCAACATGTGTACCATCTATCACATTTTATCCTCCCTTCACCTATTTATTCTGATTATGTAATTTTATCCATCCAAGTTTTAACCATAAGGATATTTCTTCATAACAGCCAATATCCTCACTGGGCATCTTTAAAATCACTAATTCAATATCTTTATGATAAACTAACTTTTGGGATAATCCAAAAAGCAACTCTGCATAAGCTTCATATCCAATATAACCTGCCTTGCCATTTTTATCTTCATTCATTACAAATAATATATCTGATTGTATTACATTTTCTAAAAATTCAGTGTGTACTTTTGGATATAAATCTATAAATTTTGATTCATCTATCAATTTTGGATAATCTAATACTTCATAATTTTTACTTCTAAAATACTCAATCCAATGCCCTATTTCTCTTTGAAGTTTTGTACTTCCTGCTATTACTATTTTTTTCATATCATTATTCCTGAATATCATCAATGATATCTGTATAGTAGATAACTTCTTTATTTAATTTTTGTGCGAATTCTATTTCACTTTTTGTGCTACTTCCTATATAACCATCTACATTAACTACTAAAATTGCATCTGATATCTTTATTTTTTCTTTATGCATCTCATCTAGTATGTTTGCTTCTTCTTCTGTATAAGCATCTTTATCTGGATTAGTAGGATAAATAGGAGCTATAACACAATTTCCTTGTAACTCCATTTTTTCAGATATCATCATGATTTCTTTTTGAAATCTTAAACTACCACATACTGTTATCAATTTCATACAGACTACCTCCATATACTTTTATTATACAGAAATTGAAAATGATTGAGAATACTTTTATAAAATTATAAAAAAGTTTTTTATACTCTCTTCAATTTTTAAAATTTATACTAATCTACTTTATCAAAAATACTTTTTCTATCATACTTTTCCGCGTTCAATTCTTCTTTCAAAAACATACATTCTTCTAAGCTAATATCATACATATTAGCCAAGCAAATAACATAATAAAAAACATCATAAAGTTCCTCTTCAACTGTTCCCTTAATAGTATCACTATTCTTTAAGCGTTTATCTTTTCTAATAGCTTTCGCCAATTCTCCTACTTCTTCTGTTAATTTATAAAAATATTTATCAATAGCATTATTTTTATGATCAATATTTTTTATTAGTGTTTGTAAATCTGATATTGTTATTTTCTCCATTTAGTAAGAGCCTCCTTTATTTCTAAGTATAAACTACATATTGAATCTCTTTAAATATTCTAGCACACTTTATAGGATAATAAAACTCGAACATTTAAATTTCGAGTTTAATAACAACTGGTGTCCACGGCGAGAGTCGAACTCGCGACCTTTGCCTTCGGAGGGCAACACTCTATCCAACTGAGCTACGTGAACAATAAAGAATCTATCAATTTAATGATTGATAGTAATATTCTCTTTTATATTGTTTTACTTTTTCACCTTGTTCAACATCTAGTATATCAATATGAATTGGAAAAACATGATTAAGCGGTTGCAATATTGCTTTTTGTGATTCTGCTATTTTAGTAATGCCACCACTAATAATACATAATGTTCCGTAGCGCGTTTGAAAACATCCTTTAGCGTTTTTTGGGAATAAGGTTCTTTGGGGTGAAATCATTCCTAATGTTTTCGGAGCTATTTCATCTAAAATAGGTGGTGTTAGTCCCTCATGCATATGTCCAGAGTGAACATGTTCAAATCCTGATAATAAATTTTGAACAGTATCGTTTTTCAAAGTCAAAGGAGAATGAAATAATAACTCATTTACCTTTCCTTTAACTGGCGTGAATAAACCCTGATTTTTCCTTAAATCCTCTATTAAAACATAAACATCTTCATCTTTTCTTACCGAAGAGCAAAGACTATCTTTAGGAAGTGGATATGCACGATGAAAATAATAGGTAGGCATTGTATATCCAACCACACGAAGATGTTCATCCTCATATGCACTATTATTTAAGACATGTACATTACTCATACTATCTATTTCTTGCCAAAGATCTTGATCGAAATCTTCAACAATATGTTCTCCCATACGATATCTCATATCATGGTCAGATAACGAAATAGCTGTCGGAGCAACCATTCCGCTTTTTTTACAAATGCTTAAAAAGTCTTCTCGTCTATCATAATCTTCTAATACATTTGTATCATCCAAATTATCACCTAACCAAAAAATATAATTTGGCTCCCAATTAGAGACTAAATTTAATAAAGATGTCATTCTTTCTATCTTCATTTTTTTACTAAAATGTAAATCAGAAAAAGTAACAATTCTTATTTTCTTTTTTACATCAGGGAAATAGGACTTTGTTCTTGTAATTTTTACTGTATTTTGCATAAATTCCTCCATTTGCGTTACTATTATATCACAGATTGCGAAAATTCATAAATTGTATTATAATATTACATTTATAGGAGGCCCTAATGGAAACAAAAAAATTATTAGAAGAATTTGTAAGTAGTAGAGAAAATGAAGTGCCAACAATCGCTGCATATGGTTATGGTTCTGGTGTTTTCAAACAAAAAGGTAATGATACTAAAAATAGTATGATTGATACTATTTTGATTGTAGAAGATGCCAAAAAATGGCATAAGGAAAATAAAAACAAATATCCAAATGATTACTCTGCAAGCGCTAAAATTTTACTTGGAAGAATTAATTTTGAAAGAATTTCTGGGCTAACAGGAATAACTTATCAAACAAATATTGCTTATGCAGATCATAGATTTAAATATGGAGTTATTAGTAAAAATACTTTTATTGCTCAGATGGAAGAATGGAATTCATTTTTCTTGCCTGGAAGATTTCAAAAACCAGTTTATCCAATTCATACAACAGAGGAAATAGAAGCTTCCATTGATAAAAATAGAAGAATTGCGTTGTTAATAAGTCTTCTTACACTACCAGAAAATGACAGAACTTTAAGAGGTTTATTTATCAATTTATGTTCTTTATCCTACTTAGGAGATATTAGAATGTTATTTGTTGAAAATCCAAATAAAGTCACTAATATAGTAGATGCAGAATTTCCTTTGCTATTAAAAATATATGGGGAAAAAAATAAATTTTTTACTGTTTTAGAAAATGAAGAATTGGCAATTGATTATCTTGAAATACTAGATGAATTATATCGAATACTTCCACCAAATATGTATAAATATTTAAGCAATTTAGCTACTCTACAGCAAAGCTTACTTCATC
>CASRZP010000113.1 GCA_949440065.1 uncultured Bacilli bacterium | reverse complement strand
CAATTTCATCCCCCTTTTTATTTGTGCTATATTATACCACATTTTCAGAATTTGTCAAGAATCTTTGTTCGTTTATGTAATCATTTTGTGATAATGTCATGTTATATCATTTTTTAAAAATGTCAGTAAATGATATAATATGCTCCTTGAGAAAGGAGAAATTAATTATGAATGAAAGGATTATATTAACTATGAAAAAAGAAAAAATAAACAATATTATGGTTAAACTTTTAGCCAGAGAGATTTCTACTAATGATGCTATAAGACTAACCGGATTATCTGAAAGACAAATTTATCGTAAGAAAAAACGCTATAAAGAAGACGGCATTCAAAGTATCCCTCATAAAAGTAGAGGTAAATCTAATGGTAGAGGTTACTCTGATGAACTTAAAAATAAAATATTAAATCTCTATAAAGAAGAATATACCGGTTGGAATTTTCATCATTTTAATGATACTTTAGAAGACTATTACAATATCCATGTTTCTGACTCTTTTGTCTACAATTTACTCACTTCTAATAATATTGACTCCCCTCATAAATATAAATCTAGAAAAACTTCCCATCCTCCTCGTGAAAGAAGATCCTACGCTGGTGAACTAATCCAAGTAGATGCTTCTAAACATCAATGGTTTTATGGTGATGAAAAGTATTATTATCTTCATGGTGGCATTGATGATGCTACTGGTACTGTTACTTCTTGTTTTTTTGCTAATGAGGAAACAATCTTTGGTTATCAAATGATTATGAAACAAACTCTACAAAATTATGGTATTCCTGAATGTTTGTATACAGACTATAGAACTGTATTCCAGTCAAGTAAACGCGATCTTTCTCTAGAAGAAGAACTTCAGGGTAAACAAATTAAAAATACCAGATTCACTAATATGTTAGAGCATATTGGAACTGGTATCATCTCTACTATCAATCCCCGTGCTAAAGGCAGGATTGAAAGGCTTTGGCGAACTTTTCAAGATCGTTTATACAACGAACTAAAAAAGAAAAATATCACCACTATTGAAGAGGCAAACCAATATTTAAACGATGTGTTCATCCCTAAATACAACGCTAGATTCGCTCTTCCCATTGATAATACCAAAAATCATTTCATATGTCTAGAGAATGATTTTGATTTCAATAAAGAATTAGCTATTTGGAGTGAACATAAAGTTTATCACAATTCTTACCTTAAGTATGATAAATCTTATCATATTATTTTAAAAGATAATGAAAAATGTTATCTTCCTACGTCTGGTAAAGTTCCTGTTTATACTTTTTTAGATGGTACTTCTCATATTTTATATGATGATACTTGGTATGATCTTAAAACTGTGAAAGATTTCCAACATGAAATTAAGAAATCTATCTCTTTGAAAAAAACTCTGGAAGAAATTAATGCTTCTAAAGTTCACAAACCCACGAATTCTCCTTGGAGAAAAGGTCTTCCTATGATGCCTTCTCAGAGATCTTCTGCTTATGCCTATTTTCATGGTTGTTAGTCAAGAGTGCTCTCAGCATTCATCTTGACTCTTGACTAACTATTAAGAGTACAATATTAAAACATCAAAAGGACTCCCTTTTGATGTTATCTAAAATTTACTATACTGACATTTTCTCAAAATAATTTTACTGACATTTTCACGAAAATTTGACAGTATTTTTTTATTTTTTTGCAACAAAAAAAGGCCTAATTAGGGTTCTATAATAAATAGTGTTGGTGAGCAAAATCACTAACACTATTTTAGTTAACTAAAAAAGAGTCATATCAGAAACTTATGATACAATGTACTTAACCAAAAAAACATCGAAAGGATCTGATTAAATGACTCATACTGAGTATACCAGAGAAATCTTAGATATTGAAGATAAAAATATCTATTTTAACGAAAATTGTTTAGAAATTAGGAAAGAGGGACCTTTAAAAGTGAAAGTTTTTCACGGTTTTCTTACTTATACTCCCGAATATTGTGAACACTGTGGCTGTATAAGTAAAGATTACGGTGACATTATCAAATGGGGATTTGATAAGAATTGTTTAGTAAAAATAAATAAAGTCGCCAATTTTAATGCCATCTTATTATTAGATAAACAAAGGTTTCTTTGTAAAAACTGTAATCATACCTTTACCGCAAGAACTTCTCTTGTAGATTTTCATAAACAGATTTCTAACAATACTAAACTTTCTGTTATTCTAGATTTAATGAAAAAAGGTAGCGAAAAAGGGATTGCAGAAAAGAATAATATTTCTACTAATTCTGTTAATAGAATTTTAGACTCTATTTGTGATGATAAATTAATTAAAAATAATGGTCATCTTCCTATCTCTTTTGGTATTGACGAACTTACTGCTACTAAAGATACCAAAGGCAAATATGCTTTTATTATTGTTGATCAAACCAATAGAAATATTTTTGATCTACTAGATAGTAGAAAAAACATTGATATTGAAAAATATTTTAAAAGATATTCTAGATGTGAAAGAGAAAAAGTCAAATTTATTACTATGGATTTATATGCTCCTTATTATAAATTAATGCACTCTTTATTTCCAAATGCTATTTTAATTCCTGATCGTTTTCACTTTGTTCTTCAACCTAGAAATGCACTTGATAAGACTAGAATTAAGTCTATTTCTAAATATAATCCTGATTATAGAAAATATAAGAGATATTGGAAATTATTGCTAAAAAATGAGGATGAACTTGATGATAAAAAAATGTTTTACTCTCCTAATTTTAGAAAAGAAGTCACTCAAAAATATATTGTTACTTATCTCATTCATAAGAATTCTTATATTTATTCTTCTTACAATTATTATCAAGGTATTTTAAAGTCTATTCGCGATCGAGACAAATCTAAATTCATTAATATCATTCATCACTTTGATAAAACAACTTCCTCACAATACATCACTAAGACCAATAAGACTTTTTTAAAAATGGAACAATATTTAGTAAATTCTTTTGATTATGAATTATCTAATGGTATTGTAGAAGGGATTAATAATTTAATTAAACAAATCAAACATACTGCTTGTGGTTACCGCAAATTTAAACATTTAAAATTTAGAATTATGTTGATTAAGGGACTATGTAATCCTATTAAGTCATAGTAAAAGAGAACTATTTCTAGTCCTCTGTCCTAAGTTCATTTATCATTAGTTTTTGCCTTCACCAACACTACTTGACATTGAACCAACATTAGTTGATTTCAGATGCTATCCTACAAGGGATTACATCTGATGCTCACAATCAAATGTATCCTTTTTTTATTTTATGCAAGTTTCCTTGACATATCTCAAGACTGGTGTCCCTTTTTCAATCGCAAGATCTACTAAATCTTCTGCTTTTTTCTTTAATTCAGTAGCTTTCTTCTTCGCAATCTTCACAGCTTTTTCTTTGTCAAGATCTTTTAATTCACGTTGAATCTCATCGATCTTATCTTCAAATTCTGCTTTCACATCGGCCATATCGATCTCTTTTACACCTGCTACAAGCTCATCGATTTTAGCTTTTAAC
>CASRZP010000112.1 GCA_949440065.1 uncultured Bacilli bacterium | reverse complement strand
CGAAAAAAAAACAAATAGGAATTTTGATGTAAACTTTTATGTTATATCTTCTTCTTTGTCTTTTTCCTTATTATTCTGTGATAGAGTCTACTGTTGCCATTGCACTACCAATGTTTCCAGCATCGTCAATGAATTCAAAAGTGAATGTTCCATTAGCTGTAAATTTATGTTCTAATTTTCCTTCATTGTTAGTTACTGTTATTTTTTTACTTGGATTAGTTAACGTTGCAACTACACTACCATCTTCAAGTGTTTCATAACTAACACTAGCTGTAGGAGGAACACAATCTAATAAAAATTGTTTTTCTGAACGGGTATAACTAACGTTACCTGCTTTATCAGTAATTTTTACCCATAAATAGTATTCTCCGTTCGCATCATCAATAGTAATATCAAATTTTTGATCTACGATACTTGCTAACTCTACAACAACTGGTGTTTCATTAGCAAAAGCAAGTGTAGCATCTTCCAATGTTGTTGCACTAGTTAACAAATATGCTATTTCTTGAACATTTTCTTCTAAAATAGATACTGTTGTTGCTAGTTGATTAACGTAAGTTTCTCCTCCGTTATTAGAAAATGTAACTTGTTTAGCAGTTCTATCAATATTAGTAACTGTTGCTGTTACACTATTGGTATTTCCTGCTTTATCAACAAAGTTAAAGGTAAAGCTTCCATTTTCCGTAAAAGTATGTTCCATTTTACCACCATTATTGATTACTGTAATTTCTTCACTTACTTCTACTAATGTAGCAATAACATCTCCTGTTGTAAACTCAGTTGTACTATAACTTACCTTAGCTGTAGGTGGAATATGATCAGCTTTAAACGAATTGGCTGTTCTATGATAAGAAACTTCCCCATTTTCATCTATTACTTTTACCCAGATATATAACTCTCCACTCATGTCATTTACATGAATATCAAATTTATTATCTACAATGGTTGGTGTAACGACACCATTTCCACTAGTAAATACGGTAATAATATCTTCTTCACTAGCTAATTTACTAATAACATAAGATATCGCTTGTGTATTTTCTTTTAAGATAGTAACTTCTGATGCAAATTCTTTTACATAAGCACTTCCTCCGTTATTAGAGAAGGTAACCATCTTGTTTTCTTCATCAATATTTTCTACTGTAGCTGTTATGCTACCAATATTTCCTGCTTTATCAGTAAACTCAAATGTGAACGTTCCATTAGCAGCAAAGATATATTCATTCTTACCATCGTTATTGGTAATCGTAATTTCTTCATCGGATGTTAATGTTGCTACAACATCTTTTGTCGTGGTTGTTGTTTCACTATACTCAATATTTACACTTGGTAGAGTAGTATCCATGGTAATTTCGATAATTTCTGATGTGTTTCCTGCTTTATCAAAGACTTGAATTTCATATACGCCATCACCATATTCTGATAAATCAAAAGTAGCACGTTCTTCTTTTATTTCAATGATTTCTTCTTGTTCATCTACTACCATAATTTTTTTGATAAGAACATAATCAAGATTTTTCTCATCGACATTTACCATAACCTTTTTATTGGTTATTGGTGCAATAATTGGTTGATCTAACTCATCTTTTATGGTTAGTACTGGATTTGTCTTATCTACGGTAAAGATAATTTTTGTTTCATTGAATGCTTTATCGATAATGATTAATTCATATTCGCTATCATCAACTGCTGTATCAATATCGGAAGCAATTTCCTCACCTACGACATAAGGATTTCCATCTAGTGTTGCCGTGAAATCATTATCATCGTTAATCACAGGTGTAAATTTATCGTTGATAAATTTAATTTCCTCTTCTACTAGCACATCATCAATTTCTACCTTTGGACTAACTTCATCATTTAAAATGACTAATAAATCATCTAAACGAATAGATAATTTCTCTTTAAGGTTTTCATCTGCTAATCGATTAACTAATTCAACAATACCTACATTTTCTTTAAAAGCACGAACATTATCTAAATCGTCTTTTGTTTTTGCTGCTAAGACATCATTTTCCATGATTTCAAGGAACAGCATTGCATCATAGATATCTACTAGGTTGTCTAAACGTTCTAGTAACTCATCTTTTTTGTAAGTTAAATCGTTCACTAATTGATAAGCTTTATCGATATCTGCATAATCTTTAGTAGACTCTGCTTTTTCAACAGCAAGTAAAGCTTCTTCATAAGCTAGGCGTTCACTTACATCATACGGGTCGCTGTAAGTAGTATTGTTACTATAATTTGGCGTTGATGGTTTTTCAACATTTTGATCGTTATTATCATCTTTGTCGTCTTTTCCGGGTTTGTTATCATCATTATCTTGTTTATCATCAACACTTGGCTTAGGATCTAACACTTTTTCGTTATCTTTTGAATTAGCAAAAGTGAAAACCGTTAATCCAATTAACAAAAATAATACAATACCAAATACTATTTTTTTGTTTTTCATATATACCTCCCCTATTATGCCATTTCTAGCACATATTTTTTTAGATATTAGATACCCTAAATTCTAAAATCTACAATTTCATTATAGCAACACTTTTTTGGTTTGTATAGATTTTTCATTTTTTTATGTCAATTTATGTCAAAAAAAAACTTAGTGGTCTAAGTTTAGGGAATTAAGGTAATTTTATTTAACGGCCAGATACGTAAAAAAACTTTTCCTTGAATATCTTCTTCTTTAATTAGTCCTATTTCTCTACTATCTAGGGAATCTTCTCTATTATCCCCTAGAACCAAATACATATTTTTAGGAATTACGTCATACCCTAAGTCTTTTATGGAAAAATCATCAGTTTTGGTTTCTTTACTTAAAAACTTTTCATAGTAACCAACATCATTAACGTATAAAATATTATCTTTGTATTCTATTTTTTCTCCTGGTAAGCCAATGATTCGTTTAACTAAGTATTTAGTATCTTCGTAAGCAATGGATACGATATCGTTTCTTTTGATTTCAAAAAAGTGATAACCAAATTTATTTAATAAGGCAATATCACCATCTTTTAACGTGGAATTCATAGAAGATCCTACTACTTGTTGTAGACTGATGACATAAACGCAAATAAAGATGACGATGATAATGGTTAAAAGGTACTGAAAAATGTTGTTAGTTATTGATTTTATTTTTAACAAGATTCCTCGACTCATGAAAAACCTCTTTTCTATTTTCTATCTTTAATTATAATCTTTAAGTAATTTTATTATACAATAATTTTTTTAAATTCCAAAAAAAGAATAAAGTCAAAATTCTACTTTATTCTTTGTTAGATAAAATATTAATATTTCTTACTTCCCCAATTGTTGAAGTTGGAAGCTAGGGATAAACGTTTTGCTCTTTTTTGTTGTTGTTCTATACTTGCTTTATGTTCTCTTATGTTTTCTAAAGCAATTTCAAAATATTTTCTTGCTGTTTCATCATCAATATTAGGATGTGCTTCTTTAATTTTTTGGTAAATTGCTCTTGCTAGGTTAATGTCACAAGTAATGTGAGTGTCAATTCCATTGTAGTAGCCATGTTCTTGTAAAAAATTATACATCACTTGATAGTATAATGGCATCCACTTAATATCTCGTCCATTATCAGCTTGTGCTAGTATTCTTCTATC
>CASRZP010000111.1 GCA_949440065.1 uncultured Bacilli bacterium | reverse complement strand
TTTATGTGATAAAGAAGAGACTAAAAAATGGATAACTTATTATGAAGAAAAAGGATATCAAGTATATACTACCAATTTAGAAAAAGAGACGAATTTAAATGGACTTATTAAATTAACAGAAGAATTTATGAAAGAAACTCAAGAAAAACGTATTCAAAAGGGAATGACAAAAAGAAAAATACGTGTATTAGTAGTGGGGGCTCCTAATGTAGGGAAGAGTACTTTAATTAACCGTTTAGTAAATAAAAAAGTAGCAAATGTAGGAAATAGACCAGGAGTTACAAAACAATTAAATTGGATACGCATTAGTGACTCTTTAGAATTATTGGATAGTCCAGGTATTTTATGGCCAAAATTAGAAGAACAGGAAGTAGCTTATAATTTAGCGTCTTTAACTTCTATCAAAGAGGAGATATTACCAATTGATGATGTAGTTTTTTATATTCTTACAGTTCTTGGAAAATATTATCCAGAGAAACTGGAAAAAAGATATGGCATTTCTAATGTAACAGAAGATACTTTTGAAGATGTCTTAATATCTATTGGTAATAAGCGTGGGTGCATTGTAAAGGGTGGCTGTGTTGATTATGATAAAGTTTATACAGTCATTATGAATGATATAAAAACAGGACTTATTCCTGAAATTACTTTTGATAGAATAAAATAGTTGAGAGAAAGCAAGAAATTTGTTTTCTTTTTTTTCTCTAAATGTTATAATTGAAAAGAAGTTGGTGAAGTATGGATTACAAATATCGAAATGTTTTAGCGCTTGCTTATGTTGGAGATTGTGTATATGAAATCTATATTCGAAAATTCCTTTTTTTAAAAGGACTAGAAAAGGTAAATGATTTGCAAAAAGAAGCGGTTAATTATGTAAGTGCGAAAGGACAAGCAAAATATTTGCGAGAAATGTTGAATAGCCAATTCTTAACAGATGAAGAATTAGAATTAGTGCATCGTGCTAGAAATCATAAAAGTCATTCAAGCCCAAAGAATACGAATGTTGCCACTTATCATGATGCGACAGGATTGGAAGCCTTAATTGGTTATTTATCATTAAGTGGAAATGAAAAAAGAGTGGAAGAGATAATGAATTTTATTATAGGAGGTTAATATGAAAAAAATTATCCTAGTATTTATCTTATTATTGGTAGTAGGCTGTGGAGAAAAAAAATCAGAGAATTCGATAGTCCCAGCAGAAATTACAGCTTCCGAAGTAAATGAAATGATTACAAATAGTGATGATTTTATTTTATTAGATGTCCGTACAAAAGCAGAATATGATAGCGCTCATATTAAGGGGGCAGTGAATATTCCATTAGATGAATTAGAATCTGCTACTACATTAGATAAAAGTGCTAAAATCGTAGTTTATTGTCAATCAGGAAATAGGAGTTTAATGGCCGCCAAAAAATTAATAGAAAATGGATATTTAGAGGTTTATGATTTAGGCGGTATCATTGAATGGACCTATGAAATGGAGAGTAATTAATGTATATTTATGGAAAAAATGTTGCTTATGATGCATTAACAGGTAAAAAGAAAATAAAAAAATGTTTTTTAGATAAAGACTTTAAAGAAAATGAAATTCTTAGTCTATTAAAACAAAAGAAAATTAAAATAGATTATGTAATGAAAAAGGATTTAGATAGAAAAAAGTAAATGGATTACATCAAGGAATTATTTTAGAAATAGAAGATTATCAATATTCTAGCTTAGATTCTATTTTGAAAAAAGAAAATCCTTTACTTATTATTTTGGATCATATTGAAGATCCACATAATTTTGGAGCAATTATTAGAACTTGTGAAGCAGCTGGAGTAGATGGAATTATTATTCCAAATGATAGAAGTGTAGAAGTAAATGGAACGGTTGTAAAAACAAGTGTAGGAACAGCTGATAGAGTAAAAATTGTGAGAGTTACAAACTTAGTAAATACAATAAAAGAATTAAAAAAAGTAGGTTTTTGGATTTTTGGAACAGATATGGAGGGCAGTGATTATACCAGTTTAGATTATCGTGGTAAAACAGCAATTATATGTGGTAATGAAGGAAAAGGTATGAGTCGTTTAGTGCAAGAAAATTGTGATTTTATTGCTACTATTCCAATGAATGGAACAGTAAATAGTTTAAATGCCTCAGTAGCAACCGCTATTATTGTTTTTGAAGCAGTAAAATCTAGAAGGGGGTAATATGAAATACCAAGATTTAAATGATTACGAACTAATTTCATACGCCTATGAGAATGATGAGGAAGCAACGAATATTTTATTAAAAAAATATGAACCTTTAGTTGCTTCTATTGTTATTCGTATGATGAAATCTTGTTCTTATATTGGTTTAGAAAAAAATGATTTAATGCAAGAAGGATTAATTGGATTAAATCATGCTTTAGAATATTTTAATGAGCAAAAAGATATTTCTTTTTATACTTATGCCAAAACATGTATTGAAAGAAGAGTAATAAGTGCTATTATTTCTGCTAAAAGATTAAAACATAAATTATTAAATGAATCTGTATCTTTAGATTTAGAAGAAGATAATGCTACCTCGGATAAATTTTTAAAGGATAATAGTTTTAATCCAGAAGAAATGATATTAGATGCTGAGACAACAGAATATTTGCTTACACAAATTCGCTCTACTTTGACAGAATTTGAACTTCAAGTATTTGATTTAATGGTCTCTTCTTTTACCTATCGTGAAATTGCAGATATGTTAGATAGGGATAAAAAACAAATTGATAATGCTATTCAAAGAATAAAAACCAAAGTAAGAGAAAAGTTAAAAGAGATGAGTTAGTTTTTCTCTTTTTTTCTTGCATTCATAAGAACATTCCTATATAATGAAGTTAGGATGGAGATAGATGGTATGAAGGCATTAATAACAGGAGCTTCTTCTGGAATAGGGGCAGATATTGCAGTAGAACTTAGTAATCTTGGTTATGATTTAATTTTAGTAGCAAGAAGGAAGACAAGATTAGAAGAATTAAAAAGAAAATTAAAGACGAAAGTAGAAATTATTCCAATGGATTTAGGAAGTACTTTTAATTGTATGAAACTTTATGAGCAAGTGAAGGAAGAATCCATTGATATTTTAGTTAATAATGCGGGATTTGGACTAGCGGGGGAATTTGTTGAAACTAGTTTGGATAAAGAATTAGATATGATAGATTTAAATGTAAAAGCAGTTCATACTCTAACAAAATGCTTTTTAAAAGATTTTAGAGAGAGAAATAAAGGTTATATTTTAAATGTAGCATCTAGTGCTTCTTTTCAACCAGGTCCTTTGATGTCTACTTATTATGGAACAAAAAGTTATGTTTATTTTTTAACAATGGCTATTTATGAAGAACTTAGAAGGGAAAATAGTAGTGTCTATGTTGGATGTTTATGTCCTGGACCAGTAGATACAGAATTTAATAAAGTAGCAAAAGTGTCTTTTGCACTTCCAAGCTTAAGTAGTGAGTTTGTAGCACATTATGCAGTAAAAAAAATGTTTAAAAGAAAATTAGTAATTATTCCAGGAACCAAGATGAAATTAGTTTGTTTTTTTAGCCATTTAGCCCCAAGAAAGTTGAAATTAAAAATAACTTATAAAATTCAATATAGAAAGATTAGACAATAATATGAATGAAGAAATTAAT
>CASRZP010000110.1 GCA_949440065.1 uncultured Bacilli bacterium | reverse complement strand
AACATCACATGAAAATATTTTTCTTCACTATCATTTACTTTATATTTAATAATCGTTCCTGTTTCATGTGTAGTTGGTGTTTCATATACTTGTTCACAAGTATGCTCTTCACCTGTTACACAAAACGTAGATGAATCTTTACTCTGATTATACTTAAAAATCGCTAATATATTTTCATTTCTTGAAATAGTTCTAATAGCATCTTTATTCAATTTGTTAACTTCTACAACAGCACGTGCTCCAGTATCAGTAGCTAAAGTGTAGTGCCCGCTTCGAGAGCCAGATTGTAAAATAAACCAGCCATGACCTGATGTAGACGAATTTGCTGAACTCAACCAATAACCATAATTACCATCTACAGTTTGATCCAAATTATTATACATCCATACGGGGCAAGACTCTACTGCAGTTGTACATCCGAAGGTATTTGCTTCTTGTACTGAAAGTAACCTCGCCTTTGCTGTTCTGTTTGCTAATGTATATTTATTGGTAGTACATGGATTAGAATTACTCGTTGAACATCCAGTATAGAAATTATCTTTAAACACGGTTGTACCTAAGGCATAAGTTAAATCATTGACATTATTCCATGTTGATACTGCTTCTTCTAACGCTGATAATATGGTTAATGGTCCTTTTGTATTGTCACTCGCATTTCCTCCATACCATGGAATTCCTAAAATTGTATTTTCTCGTTGTTGTAAAGTTAAGGTATCTCCATTATCAAACATCACATGAAAATATTTTTCTTCTGTATCGTTTACTTTATATTTGATAATCGTTCCTACATCATATGTCGCTTTAGGTGTAGTTATTTCCTGACAGGTTGATTCTTCCCCAGTAACGCAAAAAGTAGATGAATCTTTTTCTTGATTGTAAGCATAAATCTTAGTAATATTTTGATTCTTATTTCCTAAAGTTTGCACACTGTCGACTTTAATATTGGCATGAAAATGAAAACCTTGGACTTCGTTACCAATGTGCTCTGGAATCCAAAGACGAATGGTATACGTTGCACTTGCACTAGCATCTAGAGTGCCTTCAATAAGGGCACCTTTTTTATACATTTGATATGTGGTATTTCCATTACTATTGGTAATTCCTAGTTTCAATTGATTTTCTCCAAAGATTTTACCTGTATCATTGTGCGAATTATATAGACTTGTATTATCCTCTAAAGAGATTTGATAACTTAAGGGAAGTGTTCCTGTGTTCGTAATGGTAAAGGTATGAGGTGTTCCCCTCATCCCTTCAGAGTCTGGTATAGGATAAGCTCCTTCTAAGTTGATTTTACTATTATTTTCATCAGTAAAACGAATCTCTAATTTTCCTGCTTTTACGATATGATCCTTTGTTCCTTCACTTTGACTACTTAAGAAAGCATAACTACTTCCTATGATAACTACTAACATAACAACAGCTATTCCAATAAATAATATTTTGTGTTTCATTTTTCCTACCTCACTTTTCTTATTTTTAAGCAATAAAAAGAACAAGATAAAACTATCCTGTTCCTTGATACCCATTATAATATAAAAATTCTATTTTAGAAGCTATCCCCCCCCCCAGTTAATCTAGGGTTAACAAAAGTAGTGCGAGAAAAATTTTTACCATATAAAGTCATTATCAACACCTACCTTGTAACTTAATTTTATCAATTTTTTTAAAGACTATCAATACCCAAATTTTAGTTTCATTTGGTAATTATTGGTAATATTGCTTATTCTATTGTGCCCACAAATATTCTTTGTAATAATGCTTCTGGATACATTTGGAAATATCTGATGCTTTCCCTTTCTTATATCGATAAAGATTAAGAAAGGTGGTGGTATTATGACAAAGAGAGAAATATCTTTATTTATCATAATCCTCTTGCTATTTTTTATAGTAATTACTTTACTATTTAAGTAACAAAAAACATCTGATTCAACTAGTGTTGATTTCAGATGCTCTCATTATTAGGGAAATCATTTGACTCTGCTAATCAAATGTATCCATTTTATTTTATGAAGTTTCCTTCATTCGTATACATTATAACATAAAATTAAACATTTTAGCAACTACTTATTTACTATAACTACAGCACGCACACCATGATATGTTGCAGTTGAATGACTATATGTTGCATGACCATAGGCATTAATTAACCAAACAGATTGTTCATTAATTAAATTACTAGTTGCTGTCCAATAACCTTCATCAATTCCAGTCTCTGTACCACCGAAGTCTATCGATTTACTTAAATAATTATATAACCATAACGGACAAGATTTATTGACAAAAGTACAGCCAAAACTAGAAGCTTCCTGTATTGTAATTAGTCTTGCCTTTGCTGTTCTACTTTCTAAGGTATAAGCATTGGTATCACATGAAAATATTTTTGTATCATTATCATAATTGCATCCAGTAAAGGCATTATCTTTAAATGTTGTACTACCTAAAGTATACGTTTGATCAAGAACATTCGTCCAAGTTGAAGTAGCACTTTCTAATATAGGTAACACGGTTAAAGGTCCTTTGGTATTATCAGGAGTAGTAGAATACCAAGATGTAGCATTTTCTATATTTTCTCGTTGCTGCAAAGTTAAGGTATTTCCATTATCAAACATCACGTGAAAATATAATTCTAAAGTATCATTGACTTTATATTTAATGATTGTTCCAGTTTCATATGTAGTTGGTGTTTCATAAATTTGTTCACAACTATGTTCCTTTCCACTGATACAAAAGGTAGACGAATCTTTATTTTGATTATATTTAAAAATGGCTAATATATTTTCATTTCTTGAAATAGTTCTAATAGCATCTTTATCTAATTTGTTAACTTCTACAACAGCACGTGCTCCAGTATCAGTAGCTAAAGTGTAGTGCCCGCTTCGAGAGCCAGATTGTAAAATAAACCAGCCATGACCTGATGTAGACGAATTTGCTGAACTCAACCAATAACCATAATTACCATCTACAGTTTGATCCAAATTATTATACATCCATACGGGGCAAGACTCTACTGCAGTTGTACATCCGAAGGTATTTGCTTCTTGTACTGAAAGTAACCTCGCCTTTGCTGTTCTGTTTGCTAATGTATATTTATTGGTAGTACATGGATTAGAATTACTCGTTGAACATCCAGTATAGAAATTATCTTTAAACACGGTTGTACCTAAGGCATAAGTTAAATCATTGACATTATTCCATGTTGATACTGCTTCTTCTAACGCTGATAATATGGTTAATGGTCCTTTTGTATTGTCACTCGCATTTCCTCCATACCATGGAATTCCTAAAATTGTATTTTCTCGTTGTTGTAAAGTTAAGGTATCTCCATTATCAAACATCACATGAAAATATTTTTCTTCTGTATCGTTTACTTTATATTTGATAATCGTTCCTACATCATATGTCGCTTTAGGTGTAGTTATTTCCTGACAGGTTGATTCTTCCCCAGTAACGCAAAAAGTAGATGAATCTTTTTCTTGATTGTAAGCATAAATCTTAGTAATATTTTGATTCTTATTTCCTAAAGTTTGCACACTGTCGACTTTAATATTGGCATGAAAATGAAAACCTTGGACTTCGTTACCAATGTGCTCTGGAATCCAAAGACGAATGGTATACGTTGCACTTGCACTAGCATCTAGAGTGCCTTCAA
>CASRZP010000109.1 GCA_949440065.1 uncultured Bacilli bacterium | reverse complement strand
TTTTCTTTTTTAGCTTGTGGTATTAAGTGTCCATTCATTGGTAAAGATATTGGTTGATTAGCTAGTCCTCCTTGTACGCCTAGATTAATGGTTACACTTGCATTTGCATTATTCTCTAAATAAATAGAATACGTTTTCTTACCGTTTTTACTAAGATTGGTTTCATTAGGTAAATCTATCCCTGTTGCTTCCATATACCCAAAAGTTACACCAGTTGGAAGTTCTCCTATATAATAAGGTAAAAACTTTCCTTCCATAGAATTCAAGTTTTCTAATGTTACCACAAAAGTTTGTTTTTTACCTTTATCTAGTGTTAACTTATTTGTGGTAGTTCCATCTATCTTTAATGTTCCATTCATTGTTCCAACTTTTATTGTTATTGCTGACTTACTTATCTGGTTTGCTGAAAACAATGCATAAGAAGAATACATCAGCACAATTCCTGATACCATAATTCCTATTAAAATTATCAAAAATATCTTTTTCTTTTTCATATTTTAGCCCCTCATTATCATTATCTCTTATATATTATCCTATTTTTGTCGATTTTTGGTAAAAGTTAGCAAATAATAAATTAGAGCAACAAAAAGAATGGGAATTTCTTCTCATCCTTGATATTAAAGGGTTTTATTTTAAATACTGCCCCCTCCTAGTTAATTTTTGGTTAATTTTCATATTTTCACAACCTTCTATTAAATTCATTATATAACAAATTCCAAGTGGTAAACAATTGTTTTTTATAAAAAAAATGCTAAAATTCATTTTTAACATTTTCGTTACCATTATCTTTTTCTTCTAACGGCGAAATAATTACGGTACTAGCTATGTTAAAATCAATTTCTTCTACCATTTTCTTTAACACGTCAAAGTCCATTTTGCGAATTAATTCTATTTTATTAGGGAAAACTTTTCCATAATGTAAGATATCATCATACAAATTATCAACAGTAACCTCTACATTATCAATCATTTGCACTTCACTAGCAATCCACACTTTTTTCATCCGTTCAAAGTCTTCTTCTTTTAACTCTAAATCTTGAAATTCCTGTTTTAGCCGTTTTACAAACTTTTCTGGATGTTCACTTTCTGCCATAATGACTAATGAACGGAAATGTTCCGCTGCCTCTTTTTGAAAATAAAAGGCACTCATTAATTGCTCACGTCTTGCGTCTTCACGAAATTTTGAGGATAGGCCAAAACCTAAGGTTAATAACATATTTAAATAAGTATCAATCATAAACTTATCCTTAATACTTAATTTTTTCGTATTTACTTTAATCGCATAACCAATTTTAGGAAGCTCAACTTTCATCTTTAGTCGTTTTTCCTTAGTACATACCTCATCTTTTTCATCATACTTCTTTCGTTTAGGAATATCCTTTTGATTAACTCGATTATCTTCTCTTTTCTTCACTACTTCCATCACTTTATCCACATCGATATTTCCAGCGACAATCAAAAACATATTTTTGGGTTGATAAAAGTTTTGGTAACACGTATACAAATCTTCTTTTTCTATTTTTTCTACCGACTTTACTGTTCCTGCAATATCCACACGAATGGGTAATTCATGATACAAACATTTTCTAAGTTCTAGCTCTAGTACCCACTCTGGAATATCATCATACATTTTGATTTCCTCTTGAATGATTCCTTTTTCTTTTTCAACGTTTTCTTCGGTAAAATAAGGTGCATCAACAAAAGATAATAAATATTCTAAGTTTTCTAATAAGTTTTTATTTCCATAACAAATATACTGCGTATTATCAAAAGAAGTTGAGGCATTTACCCCAGTTCCTGTTTTAGAATAAAAATCAAAAGGATCACTTCCATCTTCTTGGGCAAAGACTTTATGTTCTAGAAAATGAGCAATGCCATCAGGAACAATGGTTTCTTTTTTCTTATCTTTTTCCTTAAATACTGTATCATTTGATCCAAAACGAGTCGCATAAGTAATAAAATAATTATTTTTATCTTGATAAGGCACCAAATAAATAGATAAACCATTTTCTAATTCTTCATGATAAATATTAGCCTCAAGCCCTTGTAATTCAATCTTCTTCATCGCTTTTTTCTCCTTCTAGAAAGAATATTGTATCCATTTTTACCTTTTTAGCAACATCGATAATTTCTTCTTTACTTACTTGCATTATTTTTTGCCGTTTTACTTCTAATTCATCAGTACCTAATAATTCCATCATATAATAACTACTAATAATCTTACTCATCGAATCTTTAATATCATCAAGTGCTGTAAGATATAATCGTTTAGCTTTTTCTATTTCATCATCACTAATATTTCCATCCGCCATCGCTTTTAGTTGTTCCTTAACAATTTTAACGGTTTTTTTATAGTTTTCTTTGGCAATTCCAGTCGTAATTAATAAAATATTATCGGTTTTATTTAAAATAGAACGAACAGTATAAGCTAAACTATTTTTCTCACGTACCTCAATAAATAGTTTAGAATCGCTTCCTCCACCTAGGATAATATTATATAGCGTTAAGGGATACTTGATTTGATAAGACGTTAAGTCCACTAGTTTACATCCAAGACAAAGTTTTGACTGCTTATTATTTTCTTTTTCTTTCACGATATTGACTTTCTTTGAAGGTTCACTAGTAATGTATGCTGGAATAGGATTCGTTTTAAAGGTATAAAAGGTAAACTTATCATGAATCAACTGTTCCATTTCTAAAAAATCAAAAGAACCTACTACGTAAATATCAATATAATCATTTTTTAACATTTCTTGATAATATTCATACAAGCTGGAAGGAGTAATCTTCTCTAAATCTTCCAAATAACCATAACCATGATCACCATATGCTTCATTATTTCTAGCCATTTCTTCTAATGTTCTAATCATGGCATAGTGGTTACTATCTTCTTTGATGCTTTTAATATTTAATGCCATATTTTTTTTGACAATATCAAAACTTCCTTGGTCAAACTCTCCATTTTGAGCATTAGGATTTAAAATAACCTCTTTTAATAAGTTTAACGATTTATCTAGCATTCCACTTTCTGTATATTTCTCATTTAGCATCGTCATGTAAACATTCATATGGTGATATGCCCCAATTCGCTCATTCGTTGCTTTAATATCAAGAGCATACAAGTCTTGTGTCTTAATCACTAAATCACGCTTTGACTGATAATTTTTTGTCGATAAGACTAACATTGATCCTAAAAAATTTCTTTTGGTAATCAACTCTTTTTTCGCTTGCTGTCTAAAAATAACACGAACCATTAAACTTTTAAACCGATCGGATTTAATCATATGTAAACGATATGACCCGAAGTCCTTTTTACGATATTCCATAATTCACCTCTTTTTTCTTTTATTGTTATTATTCTCCAATTTGTCATAATTTATGAAATAATTGATTCAAGTGCTAATTCCATCATCGAAGTAAAGCTTTTTTCACGCTCAGCTGATGTGATTTTAACATTTTTTATTAAGGAATCTGATACCGTTAGAATGGTAGCTGCTTCTTTATTTAAGCATTTTGCAATATGAAACAAGGCAAAGCTTTCCATTTCTACACCAAGGTAAGTAGAAGTTTTTTCTTGGGGCATCATATGATAGAAGCATTCACTGCAAAAGATATCTCCTTTAGTAATTTTTTTATTTAATCTTTTGGATGTTTTCATAATTTTTTCATTTAGTAT
>CASRZP010000108.1 GCA_949440065.1 uncultured Bacilli bacterium | reverse complement strand
GTTTTTACAGGAAATCCATGTAGTGAAGATGCTATTAAGAAAGAGCCTATGAAAAAATCAGAATTAGGATTAGATGATTCTAAAAAACTAATTTTAATAGTAATGGGCTCATTAGGGGCTAGTAGTGTAAATGAGGTATTAAAAGAAACGCTTCCGAAAGTAGGGGGAGAACCTTACCAATTTTTATTTGTAACTGGTAAAAATGATTATGAAGAAATTAAAAAATGTGAATTTCCAAGGAATGTTAAAGTCGTTCCTTATATTGACAATATGACTCGTATTATGAAGAATACAGATTTAATGATAACACGGGCTGGAGCTTCTACATTAAGTGAGATTATGGCTTTAAAAGTTCCTTCGATTTTGATTCCAAGCCCTTATGTTCCGAATAATCATCAATATAAGAATGCAATGGATTTAGTCAAAGAAGATGCAGCTATGTTAATAGAAGAGAAGGATTTAACACCAGAAGTTTTAATGCAAAATGTGAACTCAATTCTTGTATCTACTAAAAAACAAGAAGAAATGAAAAAGAATTTAAGTAAGCTAGGTGTATCAAATAGTGCAACTATTATTTATCAAGAAATCCAAAAACTAATAGAGGGAAAATGATAATATGGATATAATAAAAAATATAGAGGAATTAAATGTTGGTACCATCTTGTCTGATGTAGACATAAAAGAATATACAACTTATCAAGTGGGAGGGCATGCGCTAGGTCTTGTCATTCCTGATGATATAGAAGGCTTAATTATTTTGCTAAAATTTTTAAGGGAAAATCAAATAAAACATAAAATTTTAGGAAAAGGTTCTAATTTAATTTTTGGAGATTCTTTTTATGATGGAATTTTAATTAAATTAGATAAATTAAATGATTTAGAGATAAAGGGAAGAGAAATTCGCGTTGGAGCTGGTTATTCTTTAACAAAATTGGCAACTAGGTTATCTCGTTTAGGCTATACAGGAATAGAGTTTGCAACAGGAATCCCAGGAACAGTAGGTGGAGCGGTTTATATGAATGCAGGAGCCTATAAAAGTGATATGGGATATATTATTAAAAGTGTAAAGGTTTTAACCCCTCGCTATCGTGTTGTCGAAATGACAAACTATGATATGAAATTTCATTATCGTACTTCTTTTTTACAAAAGAATCCGGATTACATTTGTTTAGAAGCTACTATTTTGTTAAAAAAAGGAAATGCGGAAGAAATTATGCAATTAATTGAAGATAGAAAAAAAAGAAGAATAGAGACTCAACCATTAGAATATCCTTCAGCAGGCTCTGTATTTAGAAATCCAGAGGGAGATTTTGCTGGTAGATTAATTGAAGAAATTGGGTATAAAGGTTATAGCATAGGGGATGCTTGTGTTAGTGAAAAACATGCAAATTTTATTATTAATAAAGGTCATGCTAATGGCGACGATATTAAAAAATTAATTGTTGAAATACAAGAAAAAGTAAAAGAAAAATATGGGATAGAGCTAAAAGTTGAACAAGAATTTGTAGAATAGGTGATACAATGTCAAAACCAAAAAAGGGAAAAAATGTGACAACAAAAGCAACTAGAGTATCTAGAAATAAAAATAAAGTAAAACAGAGTCAAATAAAGCAAAGCCAAGTAAAGCAGAAAACAAGAATGGCAACGAAAAAAGAAAAAGAGAAAAAAATTAAGCAAAGGAAAAGAAGAATACGCCTTTTTAATGTCTTTTTAAGTTTGTTAGGAATAGCTTTTTTGGGTGTAGTTATTTATTTGCTGTTACAAGTTCCTATTCAATCTATTATTGTGAAAGGAAATATTTATTTAAGTGATCAAGAAGTTATCGATATGGCAGGTATTCGGGAATATCCAAAAACGATACCAACTTCGAGCATAAAGATAGAAAAAAATTTAATTCAAAATGATTTGATTTTAAAGGCAACTGTTAAAAAAGGAGATTTTTTAAGGAAAGTTGTAATTACTGTGGAAGAAAATAAACCATTATTTTATTATCAGCCAGATGATTTAGTGGTTTTACAGGATGGAACAAAGATAGAAGGAAATTTTCGTGTTCCCATTGTTCTAAATCAAATCCCTGAAGATGTTTATAAAAGATTTTTAAAAAATATGGTGTCTGTACCAAATGATGTCCTTATCAAAATATCAGAAATTCGATATTATCCAACAGATGTAGATGCGGAACTCTTTTTAATGGCAATGAATGATGGTAACTATGTTTATGTAACATTACCAAAATTTGAAAGAATTTATGATTATTTAGAATATGCTGAGGGATTGGGTAATAAAAAAGGAATTCTTCATTTAGATAGTGGGGAATACGTAGAAGTATTAGAGGGAAAATAGCCCTCTTTTTTTATAAACTATATTTTGAATAAACATTTTTTGTAAAAATTGTATGGAATATTATGATAGAAAATCATTATAAGAAAAATCCCATTTATAGTAGGGATTTTCTTTTCATTTTTAAAATTTTATAGTATAATATATGTTAGATTATAGGAGATGGTTGTATGAAGCATGTTTATACTAGTGTGGATATTGGTTCAGATAGTATAAAAGTAGTTGTTTGTGAACTTTTTCAGAACAAACTTAATTTGCTTGCAGCATCATCTTATCGTTCTAGTGGCATTAAAAAAGGTTTAATTACAGATGTCGAAAAGGCAAGTAATTGTGTAAGAGAAGCAATGAAAGATGTGGAGCAGATGATAGGAATTCCTATTAGAAGAGTAGTTGCATCTATCCCTTCTTATTTTGCTGAATATTCTATTGTGAAGGCTGAAATTACTGTTTCAGATGAAAACATTGGGATTACTCATGAGGATATTTCTAATGTATTAGCAGAAGCAGTTGCTTCTAAGCCATTAGTGGATAGAGAATTTGTAACTGTTCTTCCAGTAGACTTTAGAATAGATGATAAAGTGGTAAAAGACCCTTATAATCAAATGGGAAGTACTTTAGGAGTAAGAGGAATATTAGTAACGACTCCTAAGAAAAATGTTTATTCCGTTATTAGTTTATTAGAGGGTTTAGGAATAGAAGTAGTAGATATTTCTATTAATAATATTGGTGATTTATATGCATTTAAAAATAAAGATATCGATCAAAAAATAGGGGCAATCATTAATATTGGTAGTGAAACAACCTCGTTATCTCTTTATAATAGAGGCGTAATTGTGAAGAGTTCTGTTATTCATATGGGTGGTAAAAATGTAGATAGTGATATTGCTTATATGTATAAGACAGATTTGGAAACGGCCAATAAATTGAAGCATTCTTTTGCTTTAGCACATAAAAGAAATGCGAATGTAAGTGATACTTATGAAATTTCTACATCAGTAGATAAATCCTTAAAAGTCAACCAGTTTGAGGTGTCCGAAATTGTTTCTTCTAGGTTAGAAGAGATTTTAAATCTAGCAAAAAAAGAGTTGAATATATTGACAACCAAGCAAATTGATTATATGATAATAACAGGTGGTACTAGTAATATGGATGATATTGAATATGTAGCATCTCAAGTATTAGGTAAGAATGTAAGCATAGGAAATGTTAAATTACTTGGTATACGTAATAACAAATATTCATCATGTGTTGGTAATATAGTTTACTTTATCAGTAAATTAAAATTAAAAGGAAAGAACTATTCAATGATTAGTAACGAGGATGCATCAACACTTGCAACCGTT
>CASRZP010000107.1 GCA_949440065.1 uncultured Bacilli bacterium | reverse complement strand
AAATATGGAAATATAAAAGTAAAATTTAAAGGAAACGTATATCCATTTTATACAGAAGAATTTAAAAGAGATTATGATGAATTTGAAAAGGCCTACTGCCTTTTATTACAAACAGAAAAAGCTTTTTCAAAAGTAGCAGAGACGATATGGAAAGGTACACTCACAGATCCTAGTAAGCACGATGATAGAAATTTCGCATATCTTATTCATACTTTTAAAACAGGTGGAATGATTTCTTTAGAAAACATAGGAAAAGTCTGTTGTTCTCTAGCAACTTCTAATCTTTTAACTCCTCCTTTTGGAAATGCAGGAATCATTTGCGATTTTGATAGCGAAGCAGTAGAAGCAATCTGCTCAAAAGATGCTGGAAGTTGGATGATTACTAAAAGAAGTTTTATAGATAGAATATTTCCAATTAATTGGCAACTTACAAATCCAGAGGGGGTGGGAGTTTGGTTTGAATGTCCACAAATATCTAAGTTACTTTTACCATCTGAAGTGGAGAAGGATGCTATTGAGCGTAATATAAAATATAACGGTGAAATATTAAATTATTCCAAAACAACTTGTTATTCTGAGATTTTTTTAAATGATAAGGTGAAGGCAATAGGGGTTTTTTATACCGATAATTGTCAAGATACAGTTGCTATTCAAGCTTACGCAGAAAAATATCATCTCCCATTAGTTCATTTATCTTTACAAAAATTAAGAGAAAATGCAGGATTAGCCATATCTTCAGAATCAAAATTGTAATTTTTATTAAAAAAACTATAAAAACTATTGATTTAATTGACAAATAAAGGGTTATGTGCTACAATTTAATACTGTGTAGAGCCTCATTCTACAACCGCACGGATAGGTAGAGTATGAGAAGAACCTTAATGGCGAGTCTGAGATTTAATAAAGGAGGATAATATGAAAGCAGTTATTGAAACTGGTGGAAAACAATATTATGTTGAAGAAGGTACTGTTCTTTACATCGAAAAATTAGATGAAGAAGCAGGAAAAACTGTTACTTTTGATAAAGTTTTAATGGTAGATAACAAGGTAGGACAACCTTATTTAACAAATGCTGTTGTAACAGGTGAAGTTGTAAAACATGGTAAGACTAAGAAGATTATTGTTTATAAATATAATCAAAAGAAGAATTACCGTAGAAAACAAGGACATCGTCAACCATATACAAAAGTAGAGATTAAAAGCATTAAAGTAAAATAGTAGTATGATTAAAATTACGGTAAAACAAAAAGAAGAAAAAAATCATTATATCAAGGTAGAAGGTCATGCAGGGTATGCTGAAGAAGGATATGACATTGTATGTGCCTCAGTATCTTGTATCTGTATTACAACCATAAATGCTTTAATTAGTATTGATGAGGAATGTGTTGTATATAGTGAAGATGATGGGTTTCTAGAGTTAGGAATTATGAAACATGACCGGATAATTGATATATTAATAGATAATATGTTAAGTTTATTAACTGGTCTTGCGAATGATTATCCAGAGTATATTAAAATATTAAGATAGGGAGGTGCCATCTATGAAATTGATGACATTAAATATCCAATTATTTGCTCATAAAAAAGGTCAAGGTTCAACAAAGAACGGTAGAGATTCTATTTCTAAGAGATTAGGTGCAAAAGCAGCTGATGGAGAATATGTATCAGGTGGATCAATTCTTTATCGTCAAAGAGGAACTAAAATTTATCCAGGTACTAATGTAGGTATTGGATCTGATGATACTGTTTATGCTAAGATTAGTGGATATGTAAAATTTGAACGTGTAGGAAAAGATAAAAAACAAGTTAGTGTTTATCCAGAAATGTAATAGGCTTCGGCCTATTTTTTTATTAATTTCAAGGTTATTACTATCTATTTTTAATTTTCTATGGTACTATAAATTTATAGTAAGGGTGAATGAATAATGATAGAAGATGAAAAAGAGAAAAAGGTTGAAGAAGAAATAGATTCCATGGTAGTAGAAGGAAATGAGGAAACAACGAAAGGAAAAGAGTCTTTAGTAAGTGATATAAAAGAATCAATGGAAGAAGCGAAAAAGGAAACATTAATAGAAGATTCCTCAGTACAAGATAAAAAAGTAGGGAGTAAGAAAACTAAAAAAGTAGTTCTTATTTTATCTTGTATACTTGTTATCATATTAATAGTAGTTGTTTTTCTACTAATAGGAGGACAAAAGAAAGAAAAAATAGTTGAAGAAGAAAAAGATAGATTACCATTACCAGAATTAGCAGATGGGGCAAGAGGAGAACTTGGTATTGATAAGAATATTAATGAAGAGGTAATTGACCAGTATTTAAACCGTAGCGATTCTGTATACCGTGATATGCGTATGTTAGAAGATCCAGGAAATTATGCTTCTATTGGTGGAGATTCTATGTTATCAGGTTATATAAAAGGTTTTGAAATTATTCCTTTACCATATATTATGGAAGTATCTGGATTACCAGAAAGTGTAGGAGATACCTATCAAGGGAGAACTTTATTTAGTGTTACAGAAGATGGAAAATATGTTGCTAATTATAAAGAATCTATGAGTATTATAGAAAAATATTTTCCAAAAGATAAATATATCTTCTTAATGTGTGGAGGTGGAGGTTATGCTGGTATGATGAAAAACTTTTTAGTGTCATTAGGCTGGGATACTACGAAAATCTATGTTGTTGGAGGCTATTGGTTTTATAAAGGTGAAAATAATGTAGAGGTAAAAAAAGTAATAGATGGTAAAACTACTTATGATTTTGATAATGTACCTTATATTAAAATTGATTTTAATCAGTTAACTCCTGATAATATTGAATTAGAAACTTCTCATGTAAATGTTGAAAAAGTAAATTTAAGTCCTCAGCAACTATCTTTGGTAATTGGAGAAAAATATAATTTAACTACTACCATTTTACCTGCAAATGCAACAGAAAGAAGAGCAACATGGACTACTAGTGATGAAAGCGTTGTGACAGTAGATAATAACGGGTCCCTAATTGCTAAGAAGGAAGGAAAGGCATCTATTAGTATAAAGACATTAGATGGAGAGTTTGTAGCAACGACAGAAGTAACAGTAACAAAAAAGCCAGTTGTTAACTATCTTACTTTAAGTGATATATCTAAAGAATTGAGAGAATATGATGATTTAGAGAAGAAAATAGAAAAATATTGGGACGAACGTAATAATTTATTACATGATGAAGAAGGAAACATGAAAGATGAATGTTGGGATGAAGAAGGAGTAGAAACAGAAGAGTGTCGATTGATAGAACTTGAATATATTTATAAAGAGGAAGATAATCGTATAGCGCAGAGAAATATTATTAATAAGTTAATGAAGAATAAAAAAACATTTATTGTAGTATTTGAAGAATCTGCTTGTTATGAAAGAGAATTCTCACCATCCATTTCTATGCAAAAAATATTGAATAATAATAAAATTCCTCACTTTGTTGTAGATCCAACTCTTGACCCTGAATTTGAAAAGTCAAAATTATATTTTGAAAATTTTTATGAGACTTTTATAATTATTGCAAAAGATGGACAAATATATACTTATGCAAAAGATGATGCTACTTTTAAAAAAGATGCAGATTTAAAAAAATGGTTGCAAAAATATATAGAAATAAAATAAAAAAAAAGAGAAAAGTTGCTTTTAGCAATTTTTTTCTTTTTTGAAAGGAAAATGGAAAGAAATCACTAATAATATAGTATGAGGGATTATGAAAGCAA
>CASRZP010000106.1 GCA_949440065.1 uncultured Bacilli bacterium | reverse complement strand
GATTCTAATCATAAGATATCTATAATTACTTATAGTGATACTTCTAAAATTGTAGAACATGCAATAGGTGATCCATTTGCTGATGAGACTCAAACAGAATTGAATCAACAACCAATTCCTTTAACAGATGGTGGGGAAATGACGGCTACTGTTTCAGAAGAAAAAACATCTGGCATGTTGCTTAGTGATACCTTAAATGTTCAAAATGTAAGTTTTGGTGGAATTCCTGTTCAACCTTCAGAAACTGAAAAGAAAGAAGAAGATACATCTAAAGAAACAGGTACTCAATCAGGAACAGAGGAAGTACAACAAACAGGTGTAATTATAAATCCAGAAGTTTCAGCAGCATCAGCTACGACAACAGATGAAGAGGTACAATCAAAAGAAGCTAGTTATTCAACAGAATTTTTACAAAGCATTGGTTTCCAACAATTGGCTGATGGCTCTATTGTTAACGCTGAAGGGCATAAGATATCAGATGAGCAACTTCAAATGTTAGCAGCATATTTTAATCTTTACCCAACAGACGAAGATGAAAAAGGAAAACAAATGTAATAAAAATAGGGGGATGGAATGAAGAAACTTTTTATAATTGTTTTGCTTTGCATAATAGTAATAGGTTGTTCTAGTAAGGAACCAAATATCACTAATAGCAATACTAATACAAGCACCAATACTAATACAACTACTAATACGAATACAAATTCTAATGAGGGAAAATATGAAGTCCATTTATATTTGTTTCATAGTAATACGTGTGGTCACTGTCAAAGTGAAATTAGTTGGTTAAATAGTATAGAGAAAGATTATTCATATTTAAAAGTTCATTATTATGAGGCTTCAGAAAATGCTGAATTATATCAAAAGGTAAAAGAAAAGCTTGGAATATCTAGTGTTTCTGTTCCTTTAACCATTATAGGAAATGATTACTATGTTGGCTTTTCGGAAGCAAAAGAAAGAAAGTTTTTAAGAATCATAAAAGAAGAATCTACTATTGATAGATGTGATGTTGTAGATGCTATTATTCAAAATAAAAATGTAGAGGAATGTATAAAGAAAAATAAAAGAGGATAAAAGGCCTCTTTTTTATGGTATAATAAGAATAGTAGGAGTGATAACTTTGGAAAAATATATTTATGTTATATTAACAAGAACACTAACAATTCCTGGTAAAGTTATTCGTAAAGTTACTAGAAATCCTTATAGTCATGCTTCTATTGCACTAGATAAAAATTTTAATGAAATGTATTCTTTTGCGCGATTCCATTATCAAAATCCTATTGTGGGTGGCTTTGTTCATGAAAATGTTCAAAATTTAAGTTTAGGGAAAGAGGAAGAAGTCTTTGTAAAAATATTTCGTATTCCTGTCACCAATTATCAGTATCGTAAATTAAAAAAATATATTAGGCATTTCCAAGAAAATGAAGATAAATATATGTATAATTTATTAGAGCTGATTTTTTATCCTTTGGGAATTAAATTTAAAATTAGAGATTCCTATATCTGCACAGAGTTTGTTATGCATTTATTAGATTATATTGAGATAGAACGAAAAGATTTAAAAAGTACAAGAGTAACCCCAGTTCAATTGAAACAGTGCTTAGAAGAATATGAGTACTATGATGGAAGCTTACAAAATTATATTTCTACAGTAGAACATGAAGAATTTGATAATCATTTTTTAGATAAAGAAAATCTCTTTTTCGTCGTTGGAAAGAGTATTAAACAATTAGGAAAATTGTTATTTAGAAAAATTACATAGAGAATAAGAATGCTTATTCTTTTTTTATGGTAGGGGAATATACTAAAAGAAAGGAATAAAAATAGACTTTTTTCTATTAAAACTATTCTCAATTTACAAAAAATGCGCTATAATATTGATATATTGCCCAATGGCCAAGCGGTAAGGCAGTGGACTCTGACTCCACGATGCGTTAGTTCGAATCTAACTTGGGCAGCCAAGTGATAATAAATCTTTTAAAAGATTTTAGGAAGGAGGAATATTGTGAATTTATTTCAATATGCAAAGAAGTATGGTTCTTATTCTTTTTCTGAAGTTCCATTTAATGAAGTAGATAATATTGTTTTTACACAAATTCCTTATCTTCCATTAAATGAGATTGTAGGAGGTTTTGGAGAGGAACCAATTACAATTGAGGAATTAGTTAAAAGAATGTCTTCCTTAAAAATTAGGAAAGGTTTAAAAGGAACTTTTTATAAAAGTGTTTTTAAATTAATGAAGCAGTTAGCTACTACGAAAAGATACCAATCTTTGTTAGTTTATAATTATGTAAAAGAAGTAGATCATAATAAACAATTTGGAGCTATTACAATTAAACTTCCTGATAATAGTATCTATGTATCTTATGAGGGAACAGATACTGCTATTAGTGGTTGGAAAGAAGATGCTTGTATGACTTATCAATTTCCAATTCCAGCTCAGGAGTTAGCGCTTCGCTATTTAAAAAGAACTATTTCTATTCATGATAAAAGTATTATGTTAGGTGGACATTCTAAAGGTGGTAATTTAGCTGTCTATGCAGCTATGGAATCCCCTAGCTATCTCCAAAGAAAAATAAAAGTAGTTTATAATAATGATGGGCCAGGATTTCTAAAAGAAATTGTAGAGTCTAAAAAATATCAAAAGATAAAAAGTAAGATTTATAAAATTGTTCCTCATGAGAGTGTAGTAGGCATGCTCCTTTATTATGATGGATATATGAAGTCTATCAAAAGTAAGAGAAAAAGTTTATTGCAACATGATCCATTTCATTGGCAAATTTCTGAGACTTCTTTTACAGAAGACAATTTAAGTAATTATAGTATTCGTGTTCACGAAAAAGTAAAAGGTTGGGTAGAAGACTTGCGGGTTCATGAGCGCGAACGTTGTGTAGAAGATTTATTCGATACTTTAGCTTTTTCAGATGTATTAGAAACTTATGATTTCTTCTCTATCGGGAAATCCATTTCTACCATTCGTGAGATTAGACATTTAGAAGAAAGCAGTAAAAAGAATTTATGGGATGCAGTAAAGATAATAGTTTAAATAACTATCATTGAAGATGGACTTATCTGATTCATATTTTGATAATTAGAGCCACAGAAAAAGAAAACGACAATATAGTCGTTTTCTTTATCGGGCTAAAACTTTTGAAGTAACTTCACTATGCTTTTTTTTAGGTTCCCCAATAGATAGAACGTATTCTTTAGAACCGATAATGTGCTCTTCTTGTAAAGATACCTCATCAGCGTTAAAAGTACCAGTAGTTGGAAGCATCATAAATCTATTTTGCTGTATAGCGGGTTTATCTTCGTGAATAATTTTGTATTGTATTTTATATAGGCGAGCCTTTTTAATAGATTCAGCATCCGTATAGATATTTATTTTTGTAAGGGAAGAAGATAATTGTTTAAGCGCTAAGTCAGCTAATTTTATATTGATACTCTTTAGTGCTAATTCAGAACTTCCAAAAATAAATGTACTGTACATATAACTTGAAAGTAAACTAATAAAAGAATGAGCTTCTGGATTAATAGCATGAGTAGTGAAATTAATAGGCACGATAACTCCTGTACTTATTGCCATTTTGCTTGCAAATCTTTTAAAGTCAAAACCTGTATTTGCTTTCATTATTTCATTTACTAAATCATAGTTAATAATCAGTTTCATAAAAAACACCTCTTTGCTTAAGATACTTTATCATTTCATACGAAAAAAATCAACTTAAAATGAAGATAGTACAAATAATTATTGGGTATATATTTTCTAAAAAAATGTATAATAGATATTGTAAAATATTTTTAACTATGCTACAATAATATTGTTCTTATTTATGGCGATGTAGCTCAGTTGGCTAGAGCACATGGTTCATACCCATGGTGT
>CASRZP010000105.1 GCA_949440065.1 uncultured Bacilli bacterium | reverse complement strand
AGGTGTTTCATTTTTACCCTAATTAAAGATTTGCCGAAGCAAATCCCAATTAAAATGCATTAATAATATAACACGATAGATACTATTTGTCAATCATTTTTTATATTATTAATAAAAAATTCTATCATAAATAAAATTACCTTATTTGTTTACTTTCTTCATCTTCTACAACTTCTCTATTTGAAAAATTTGGATTACATAAATCTGGATTTTCCATTTGAGATTCTTCTAATATTTCTTTTATCCGTTCTGGGGTTTCATATACTTTTTTTACACAATTAAAAAAGAACATTCATATGTTCCTTTCCTTAGGGGTTAAAAGGTCATCAAAAACCAGACTCTTGTTTATCAAAACCAAAAGCGAATTGATACTTATTCTTAAAATCATTAATCATAAACAGAGTTACAATAAAAATAATTAATAAGATAACAAAATATCTAGTCATTGATTGCCATTTCATAAAAACCACTCCTAAAATAGCATAATATCCTCAATGTCTTCCCTAAAACGATATAAAGTAGCAGGTCTACCATTCATACCAGTTACTTTGTCTCCAGTCTCTTCTATTAAATCTGCCTTCACAAATTTCTTACGGAAATTTCTACGGTCTAATTCTACTCCTAAGATTTGTTCATAAATTTTTTGAATTTCAGGTAAAGTAAAATCACTAGGAAAAAGCTTTTTAAGCGCTAAACTATGATTAATTTTGTTTTTTAATTCCTCAACTGTGGCTTTAATAATTTGTTGATGGTCATATCCAATCTTTGGCAGATTATCTATATCAAACCATTGCATTCCTTCATCTGTTTCCACACCACTTAATTCAATAGTAGTAGAATCTACAATACTAAAGAAAGCAATTCCAACAATTCTTTTAGAAGGATTTCTATCTAACTCACTAAAAGCTCCTACTTGATCATACTCCAAGTTTGATAATCCTACTTTTGTAGTAATACAATCCTCTACCACTTCTTCCAAAGTATTTTCTTTTCCTAATAAATCACTAGGCAAAATCCAGTATCCTTTATAAGGATCTTTTTTCTTTCTAAATAACAAAATCTTAAACTTTCCATCTATTATAGTAAATATGCTTACTAAGGCTTCAATATTCATAATAACCTCTTCTCTCACAATACTACCATATTATATAGAAAAGAAATTAGATTGTCAATAAGAGTACAAAATACTCAAACTAGGGATGCATTTTTTTCTTCACATAAAGTAATAATTTATCGTAGTCATCTTTCAATGTTTCTCTACGAAAACACAAACCGATTTTATCTTTTTTTGTCTTTAAAATAAAATAGTTTCTCCTTACTTTAAAGGATGTAATTTCTTTCCAATGATAAGAAATTTTTTCACTACCTACTTTTGAAATTATTTCTTTATCATTTGCTTCTATTAAATATTTTCCATAAGCATTTTTTGTATTTTTATCATTTTTTCGTACTTTCAAAAATATATAAAGTTTCGTAAACGCAAATAACAAAAGAAGTAAAACAACAAAATAAATAGTAAAACCTAACCACAATATACTTTTATCTGTATTAATATCTTGAAATGCATATTTCATAAAAGAAAAGAAAAAGTAAATTCCTAATATTAGGAAAATAACATTAGCAAATCTTCTTTTTTTGCGTAAATAAGATTTTAAATCTTCTCTTGTCCAAGTACATTCTAGTTTCATGTTACCATCCTCTATTTTGATTTTATCTATTATTTTCAGATTTGTCAATAAAAAGAAGTGAAAATCACTTCTTTAAAATACTCTTTAAAAACTGCCCCGTATAGCTTTCTTTTAATTTAGAAATTTGTTCTGGAGTACCTGTTCCAACAATAGTACCGCCTAAATCTCCACCTTCTGGACCTAAATCAATAATGTAATCAGCTACTTTAATGACATCAAGATTATGCTCAATAACAATAACAGTATCACCATTTTCTACAATTCTTTGTAAAATAACTAATAATTTTTTAATATCATGAGTATGAAGTCCAGTAGTAGGTTCATCTAAAATAAAAACACTTTTTCCTGTAGGTTTTTTCTGTAATTCTTTCGCCAGTTTTACTCTTCCTGCTTCTCCACCACTTAATGTAGGAGCACTTTGTCCTAATTTAATATAGGATAACCCAACATCACATAACATTTGTAATTTCGACTTTATTTTAGGAAAATTTTCAAAAAATTCTAAGGCCTCTTCAACACGCATTTCTAATACATCATAAATATTTTTCCCTTTATATTTTATTTGTAAAGTTTCACTATTGTAGCGAGTTCCTCCACATACTTCACAAGGTACATAAACATCAGGTAAAAAATGCATTTCAATTTTCTTTACACCGTCTCCCCAACAAGCTTCACAACGTCCGCCCTTTACGTTAAAAGAAAATCTACTCTTATCATATCCGCGCATTTTTGCTTCTTTCGTTTGTGTAAAAACATCTCGAATATCATCAAATACACCTGTATAAGTAGCAGGATTACTTCTTGGTGTTCTACCAATTGGAGTTTGACTAATATCTACTACTTTATCTACATATTCTAAACCTTTTACAGCTTTATGAGCACCAGGTTTTTCTTTTCCTTTATAAATTTTATTAAATAATAATCGATAAAGAATTTGATTCACCAAAGTACTTTTTCCACTTCCAGATACTCCTGTTACACAAGTAAATGTACCTAATGGAAATTTTACATTTAAATTTTTAAGATTATTTTCTTTCGCACCCTTAATCTCAATAAATTTTCCATTTCCTTTTCTTCTTTTATTTGGAACTTCTATTTTTTCTACACCAGATAAATATTTACCGGTCAAACTATTCTTATTATTCATAACTTCTTCTGGAGTCCCACAAGCTACTACTTCACCACCATGTAATCCAGCTCCTGGTCCAATATCTACCAAATAGTCACTTGCTAGCATCGTATCTGTATCATGCTCTACCACAATTAAAGTATTTCCTAAATCTCGCATTTCTAATAAAGATTTTATCAACTTTTCATTATCCCTTTGATGTAGACCAATACTAGGCTCATCTAATACATAAAGAACACCTGTTAAATGAGAACCTATTTGCGTTGCTAAACGAATTCTTTGTGCTTCTCCTCCACTTAAAGTTCCCGCACTACGACTAAGTGTTAAATACTCAATTCCCACATTAATTAAGAAATGTAATCTATCCTTTATTTCTTTCGTAATTAAACGAGAAATCTCTTCTTGCTCTTTGTTAAGTTTCAAATTTAAAAAGAAATCATACATATCACGAATACTCATTTGAGTTAATTCATAAATATTCTTTTTTCCTACTTTAACTGATAACACAAAATCATCTAATCTAGAACCATGACAAGTGCTGCACTCTAATTCTGTCATATATTGCTCTATCCAATCACGAATCCAACCACTTTTTGTCTCCATATATCTACGCTCTAAATTCGTAATAACACCTTCGAAATAATCCTTTGTTTTTCTAGTATTACCATTATTAGAAATATAATTAAATTCTAATAATTCATCACTTCCATAAAGAATAATGTCTAATTCTTCTTTTGTTAATTTTTCAATTGGCTTCGTTAAATCAATATGATAATGTTTTGCAACAGTAAGTAATTGCGTGTTATTAATAGAAGCATCTAAATTATAAGGAACGATTCCCCCCTCTAAGATGCTTTTACTCTTATCAGGAATTACCAAATCAACATCTATTTTTAATTTAATTCCTAAACCATTACAATCTTTACAAGCACCATAAGGAGCATTAAAAGAAAACATTCTTGGTTCTAATTCAGGAATGGAGAAATCACATTCTGGGCAAGCATATTGCTCACTCATTAAAATTTCTTCTTTACCAACAACATCTACAATTACTTTTCCTTTAGATTCCTTACTTGCTGTTTCAATGGCTTCATAAAGTCGACTACGAATTTCTTCTTTCATAATTAAACGGTCA
>CASRZP010000104.1 GCA_949440065.1 uncultured Bacilli bacterium | reverse complement strand
TTATAGATATCTTTTTTATATATAAGGAAAGTGCGTTTTTCTAAAGTGATAAAATTAACACTCATAAAAAATATCTTGAAAAATATAATAATTATGTTATAATTGATTTAGTCATTTAAAAGCCGTGACCAAAGAGTAGTACTAAAAGTAATTATTTCAAAGAGAGTTAGAATAGGTGAGAACTAACAAATAATCTTTTACGAATTCACTTTGGTAGCTGTATATGCAAAGATATATCGGTAAGCTCGTTATCGCTTTCAAGGTAAGTAATACTTACAAATTAAGGTGGTACCACGTCAATCACGTCCTTATATAGGATGTGATTTTTTTAATTAAGGAGGGATATAAATGGAAAATATTTTAGAAGAATTAAAAAATGACTTAAACCAAATAAAAAAAGAACATGACTTAAATGAAATCAAAACAAAATACTTAGGAAAAAAAGGAAAAATAACTGAATTATCTTCAAAGATAAAGGATCTACCAGTAGAAGAAAAGAAAAACTTTGGAGCTAATTTAAATAAACTAAGTTTATTAGATACAAAAAGAGAAGAAATAGAGACAGACATTTTAAATAAAAAATTGGAAGAAGAAAGTATTGATATTAGTTTACCTAGTACAAAAATACCAATGGGTGCTCCAAACATTGTAGAAAAAATAGTTGAAGAAGTAGAAGAACTATTAATGTCAATGGGGTATGATGTTGTTGATGGACCTGAAATCGAAAAAGACGAATATAACTTTGAAATGTTAAATTTACCCAAAGGACATCCAGCAAGAGATGCTCAAGACACCTTCTATATTGAAGGTGAAGAATTACTTCTTAGAAGCCAAACATCACCAGTTCAAATTAGAACGATGTTAGAAGGTAAAGGTGAAACCCCAATCAGAATGATTTGGCCAGGTAAGACATATAGAAGGGATGATGACGATGCAACTCATTCACACCAATTTATGCAAATAGAAGGATTACTAATTGATAAAAATGTTAGCCTTTCAGATTTAAAAGGAACCTTTGATGTTGTTGCCAAACATTTATTTGGAAGTGATCGTCTAACGAGATTTCGTCCATCATTTTATCCATTCACAGAGCCGTCGGTAGAACTTGATATTTCATGCTTTAACTGTGGAATGAAGGGCTGTCCAATATGTAAAGGAACAGGATGGATCACCGTTGGAGGTGCTGGAATTGTACATCCTAATGTATTAAAATCTAGTGGATATGACCCAGATAAAGTAAGTGGTTTTGCCTTTGGTTTTGGAATTGAACGTTTAACTATGTTAAAATATGGAATTACTGATATCAGGGTACTTTACACCAATGATTTACGAAGTAACACACAGTTTTCTAGAAGGGATGTGTAGAATATGCAAATTAGTTTAAATTGGATAAATGACTATGTTAAAATAAAAGACAAAAACCCAAAAGAAATCGCTGATTTAGTAACGAAATCAGGAATTAATATTGAAAAAATCACAAGACAATCACTAGATCATTTAACCGTGGGAAAAGTAATATCGAAAGTGCCTCATCCTGATTCTGATCATTTAAATGTTTGTATGGTTGACCTAGGGGATGAAAAGGTACAAATTGTCTGTGGAGCACCTAATGTCGAAGAAAACCAGAAAGTAATTGTTTCTAAAATTGGGGCTATTTTACCAGGTGATTTTGAAATTAAGAAAAGTGTGATTCGTGGAGTAGAGTCGAATGGAATGATTTGTTCGTTAGGGGAGTTAGGACTAGAAGATAAAGAAGCCAATTATCATAAAGGAATTCATGTTTTAAGCGATGATGCTATCGTTGGTAGTAACCCGTTTACCTATCTAGGATTAGATGATGTAATTTATGATTTGGACTTAAACCCTAACCGTAATGATTGTCTATCGCATTTAGGTTTTGCCTATCAAGTTGCTGCTGTATTAGATGAGCCTATTCTTTTACCAGAGATAAAAGTAACACCAATAGAAAAGTCTGCTAAAGATTACTTAGGCGTAAAAGTGGAAACCCAAAATTGTCCTTTGTATTTGGCAAGAATTGTGGAAAATGTTCAAGTAGGACCATCTCCAGAGTGGTTAAAGGATCGTCTTAGTGCCGTTGGTATGCGTTCAATCAATAATGTAGTTGATATTAGTAATTACATCATGCTAGAATACGGACAACCTCTACACTTTTTTGATAAAGAAAAACTAGGTGATACCATTGGTGTTCGTATGGCAAAAGATGGTGAGGAGATTGTAACACTAGATGAGAAAACAAGAAAGTTAACTAGTGAAGATATCATTATTACTGATGGAGAAAATCCTGTTGCCATAGCTGGTGTTATGGGTGGATTATCAACAGAGGTTACTAGTGATACTAAAGCAATTATAATTGAAAGTGCTGTTTTTTCTCCCTTAAATGTTCGTTATACCTCAATTCGTCTAGACTTACGTAGTGAAGCAAGTCTTCGTATGGAAAAAGGACTAAATAAAGAGTATACTATGGATGCGATTAACCGTGCTTGTTATTTATTAGAAAAGTATGCATCAGCTAAGGTTTTCAGTGATGTAGTAGAATATGATGCTTTAGAACAAAAGGAGAAAAGGGTTGAGATTACTTTAGAGAAAATTAATCAGGTATTAGGGTTAACACTAACCAAAGAAGAAGTACTAGATTGTTTTAGAAGACTTAAGTTTAAAGTGGAATTAAAGGATGATGCTTTCCATGTAGTGATTCCTAATCGTAGAATGGACGTTAACATTTTACAAGATTTGATTGAAGAAGTAGGAAGTATTTATGGTTATGATGAAATCAAAGCAAAGATGCCAAAATTAGAAATTGTTCGTGGTGGTTATAATGAAAACGCTAAGTATCGAAAAGATATTTCAAAGTTTATGCGTAGCCTAGGTTATCAAGAGACTAGAACTTATACATTAATTAGTGAAGACGAAGGTAAGATGTTTAACTATCATAATGGGGAGGATATTCATCTGTTAAAGCCGATGAGTAGTGAAAAAAGTACTCTTCGTCAAAGTATATTACCGTCTTTATATAAAGTATATCAATATAATGTAGACCATCAACAAGATGAGGTTATGATTTATGAAATTAGTAATGTATATGGACTAGAAAACAGCGAGTATAAAGAGACGATGAAACTAGGCGGCTTGTTAAGTGGCAATTATCTTTCTTCCCCTTGGCAAAAGAAAAATACATTAGAAATAGATTTTTATTTAGTGAAAGGAATGATAGAGTCGCTACTTAAATATCTAGGGTTATCTAATCGTTATGAAATGGTAAAAGGAAACTTACCGAAGGAAATGCATCCATTTGTCTGTTGTGAAATCTTAGTTGACCATGAGGCTGTTGGATACCTAGGTCAATTGCATCCAAAGTATAGTAAGGAAAAAGTCTTTGTGTTTGAACTTAATTTAACTCTACTAAAAACGAAGCGTACAAAAGCAATTCATTATAAGGAACCTAACCGTTATCCAAAAGTAGTAAAAGATATGGCTTTCATCGTTGATAAAAATGTGGAAGCAGAAACGATAAGAAAACAAATGAAAAAATCTGGTGGAAAATTGGTAAGTCATATTGAAGCGTTTGATTGTTATGAAGGAGAAAACCTTGAAAAAGGAAAGAAATCTTTAGCCTTCTCGATTACCTTTGAAAATGATACAAAAACATTAACCGAAGATGAAGTTATGGAAGTATTCCACAAGATGACTTTAGATGTTTCTAAAGAATGTCAAGCGAAATTAAGAGATCAGTAGGAAAAGAAGAATTTTAAAAATATCTTGATAAAGCCATTATTCTTGTGTTACTCTATTAGTATAGAGGTGTACGATATGAAATTTAACCAAATGTCAACTAGGGGGGGGTATATTTTAAAGTTAAACCCTATATATTACAAGGACGAGAAGATTTTTCCTCGTTCTTTTTGTTGTGTTAATTCAATATTAGTTAACTTTTAAGTTTTTTCGAC
>CASRZP010000103.1 GCA_949440065.1 uncultured Bacilli bacterium | reverse complement strand
ATTTTGCTCAAAATAAGAATACGCTTTGTTAATATCCGCTTGTCCCATAGTCATACTCTCAAGCCCTACAATTAAAATTGGATCATCTTCTTCTTGATAAATCAGCTCATATTGATTATTTAATATGGTAAAATGGCTTTGCTCCATTAAAGGAGTAAAAAAGTCATTTTGGTAATCATGATTCCCTTTTACGGCGTATTTTCCTAACCTTGCTTCAATCTTATCTAATGCATTTGCTATTTGTTTGATTTCATCATCCTCAAGAGAATATTCCTTATCAATTAAATCTCCAGTGAAAACCACGATATCAGGGTGTGTTTGATTGATTTTTTTCACTAGTGATTTCACTTCTTTTAAAAAGGTTGAACTACCATAATGTAAATCAGTAAATTGCACTACTTTTAAGCCATCAAAATTTTTAGGAAGTGTTTGATGATTTACTTTCACTTCTTTAACTAATAAGCCAGAAGTTGCAATATAACGAGCGTATAGTAGCAATCCAGTAAAAAATAAAACAACAAAACAAATATTTTTAATTAGTTTTTTCCCTATTTTTTTTGCTTTTTCTTTAGCCATCTCATGGTCAATATCTTGCTGCATTTTTTTAAATTTATCACTTCTTGTCTTTTTCTCTTCTTTTTCTAATTTCTCCTTAGCTACTTTAGCCAAAAGAACCATCTCCTTATTTGTTGAAGTGTTCAATAAAATGTTCTAAAATCTCATTAGCTAATAAAAAAGTTTTATCTTCTATATCATTTGTGGGATTGAACTCTACTAAATCAACAGATTTTATCATGTCTTTATGGCTAGTAATATTCCTAGCAATAGCCATAGCTTCGTCTTTATTGATTCCATTTTTAGCTTTAACGGACACACCAGGAGCAACTTCTGGGTCAATAACGTCTAAATCATAACTAACATAAACGCCATTACAAGCTTGACCTGCAATTTCAAAAGCCTGATTCATAATGGCATCGACACCATATTTTTGAATATCCTTAGTGGTAAAAACGTTTACTCTAGCATTCACTAAATTTTGTATTTCTAAAGAATCAAGATCTCTTACTCCTACAATTACTGTATGTCTAGGATTAATACAAGGTGTTGGATGGAATGGACGCAGTGATTCATTATAATAACCCGTTAAGCACGCTAAAGGTAATCCATGCAAATTTCCTGTTACTGTTGTTTCGAAGGTATTAAAATCTCCGTGGGAATCAATCCAAATCATACCTACCTCGCCAAAATGGTTTTCTACAGCAAGACTGGATGCAATGACAACGGAATGATCTCCTCCGATAGTAATAGGAAATTGATTTTTTTCAAGAACTTCTCCTTCGATGCGATAAAGTTCATTATTAAAATCATTTACCGCGGATAAATTTTTTGCCAAATTTGTCTTTTCGTATTCCTTAGAGGCTGTTGTTTCTAATCTTCTAAACTTTACTTTTCTACTTTTTTCAAAGCGTTCTAATAGCTTATTTGCTCCTTCTTTTGCCCCATCGACGTGGATACCAAGGTCGCTACAAGCTGCAATTAATGTTACTTTCATGTTCATCACCAAATCTATCATACCGAATATTCCATTATTTTTCAAGAAAGTATATGAAAATATTTTAATTTCGTCTATAATAATAGGTACAAGAGGGTGAAAAAATGAAAAAATTAAATGAATTATATCAAAATTCAGATAATCGATGGATAAAAGGGATTAAGATAAATTCTAAAGAAGTAGAAAAAGGAGATTTGTTCGTTTGTACTAAGGGAGTTACTGCAGATCGACATGATTTTATTGATGATGCTATAGCCCATGGTGCAGTTGCCATTGTTGTTAGTAGAAATGATATTAAAGTAGATAAAGATGTTTTTATTATCCAAGTTGATGATACCAATTTAGAACTTCCTAAGTTATGTGCTAAGTTTTACGATCATCCAGAAGAAAAATTAAAAATGATTGGTGTTACTGGAACAGATGGAAAAACCTCAGTAGCAACCATTATCCAAACCTTTTTAACTTCTAAGAAATGTGGTTACATTGGAACAAATGGAAGACGTTGTTATCTGTTTGATAAAGATACCAATAATACTACCCCTGATGCAGACAAATTATATGACTACTTTAAGGAATTTGTTGATGCTAAGTGTAAATATGTGGCAATGGAAGCATCTAGTGAAGCATTTTACCGTGGTCGATTAGAAAACTTGAGCTATGATGTATCTGTTATTACCAATATTACTAAAGAACACTTAAATATTCATGGGAGTTTTGAAAATTATATTGCTTGCAAAGAAAAATTGTTTGAACAAACAAAACAGGAAGGAACTTCTATTTTAAATGGTGATGACTCTTTTTATGAAGAAGTTAAAAGTAAGTGCAAAGCAAAAGTATTAACCTATGGTAAAAAAGAAGATGCTACTTTAAGAATAGTTTCCTATCAATTAGAAAAAGATCATACGAAAATCATTTATCAATATCAAGGAAAAAATTATTCGATTACCAGTCCTTTATTGGGTGAATTTAATGTTTATAACTTAGCAGCAGGAATTTTAGCAGTTTTATCTATTGGATGTACGATGGAAGAAATTATTCCTAGAATAAAAGAAATCTATGTTGATGGAAGATTAAACTTTTTGAAAACAAATACCAAGTATAATGTAATGATCGATTATGCTCACACGCCAAACGGTATTATCAATTTACTAAATTTTGTTCATACGTTAGACATTAAGCGTTCTATTGTGGTATTAGGTTCTGCTGGGGAAAGGGATTATTTAAAACGTCCTTTGATGGGAAAAACTGTAGTGGAGAATGCAAGTTACGTTATTTTTACCTATGAAGATCCTAGAAGTGAGGATCCTAAAGATATCATTGAAATGATGGTTAGTGAAATAAAGAATAGAAATAATTATGAGATTGTCATTGATAGAAGAGAGGCTATTAAGCGAGCAATTGATATTGCCAAGGATGATGACATGGTGTTAATTTTAGGAAAAGGAAATGAAACGTATGAAAAACTTGCCCATGAAGTAATTTATTTTAATGATGTAGAGGAAGCCTTAAAAGCAGTAGAAGAGAGAAAATCTCGTGAGAAAATTAAAGTAGAATAGGTGATAGAAATGTTTTTAAAGAAAAAATTAGTGGAAGCTCCGCTAGCATATTGGGAAGAGAAATCTTATATGATGGTTATTCCTAAAATAGATGATGAAAATTTATTAAAGGATGCTTTAGAAAGATTAAAAGATGCCCATGATTTTACGATAGGCGAGATTGATTATGATGTTAAAGGTTACATTAAGTTTAGCGTTTTATATGAAAATGAGTCCTATGAAGTAGGGATATTTCATGGGGATATTCAAGTGCCTGAGTATTACTTTTACCGTAATTTTCTCTTTACTAAAGAAGAAAAAGAGGCTATTTTAAAAGCGAATAAAGCCCTGACGTTTTTTATGGAATTTAAAAATAATCCGAAGAAGTCCTATCACTTGCAATTAAAATTAGCTCTAGCGTTAATTCCTGATTGTATTGGTGTGCTAGATGAGAGTGCTGAGAGAATGTTACCTGTTCGTTGGGTAAATTTAACAGCAAAGTCTAAGGTGCTCCCAAGTGCTAAGGATATGTTTATTGTCCAAGCTGTACAAGGGAAAAATAATGAAGTGTGGTTACATACCCATGGACTTAATCGCTGTGGTTTAACGGAGTTAGAAATACTAGATTCTAATCAGGAACATTATGAGCAACATTATCATTTGATTTTGACTTATGCGATGTATTTGATAGATAAGAGTGAAGAATTTGATCCTAGAATGAGTAGTGCCTACATTGGACGATTAATTAATGGGTATCCCGTGGTGGTAACTTGTAAGTCATGGACAGAAGGTGTTTTGGAATATAAAAAGTTAACATTAGGTAATATTAAAGATAGAGAAAATGGACATAATGGAAAGACTAGTGTAATTTTTCTATATCAAAGTGAACAAGCTGAAGAAAATGGTGTGTTAAGTAAGGTATCGATTTACGATGATTTATGGGG
>CASRZP010000102.1 GCA_949440065.1 uncultured Bacilli bacterium | reverse complement strand
CACAACAGTTTGACAAATTTAACGCTCGCACATTAGCCGTCATAGGAATTCTCATACAATGAGATAAATCATCTTTTAAAATTTCTTTAGGAATACCAGTTGACTCTTTGCCAAAGATAAAATATAAATTCTCATTTTCCTTATTTTGATAATTGAAACTAGTATGAGGCTTTTTCCCATAGCGTGTAAAATAGTAATAAATTCCTTTATTTTTTTTCCTAAATTCTTGAAAGTTTTCATACACTTGATAATCTAATTTATCAATATAATTTACTCCACTACGAATAAGGTGCTTTTCATCTAGAGAAAATCCTAATGGTTTAATTAAATGTAATTTCGTATTAGTAGCAACACAGGTTCTCATGATATTTCCTGTATTTTGTGGTATTTCTGGTTCATATAATACGATATGGTTCATTTTACTACTCCTTCATGGTATCTAAATAATCTTCAACTTCTTTTATGGATAAAATAGAATTTGCACTACCTTGTAAAATCTTCGTTGTTACTCCCTCTTCAAATATTAACACAGCAGGATAATACTTCAACTGGTTAGCCGCGTACTTTACGTTGATTTCTTTAATCATCGATTTTGCCTTTTCCTGGTTTTCTAAATTTAAATAAATCATATAATCTTTTAATTCATACTTCTTCACTACGGTAGATAAATTCTTTTCAAAGGTGCGACATTCTTGATCGGTAGGTACACCAATATAGACCATCGCATTATAATTTTCCTTTACATAATGATCAAGTTCACTAGAATTAATTTCTGTTAAGGCATCACGAATGACAGGAATAGTTAAATGATACTCTTGGTAGTCCTTATAACAGTTACGTAAATAGAATGCAAAAGCAATTGTGAATATACAAACTACGATAACGATGATGTAATTTCTAAGTAAGTTATTTTCTTTTGTTTTTTCTTTTTCCATCTTTATCACATTCTCCTCATAATTTATTTTAACATAAACGAACAACTTTTAATAGAGTGAATTTTTGAATTTACTTCTTTTAAGATTTGATTAATCTCCTCTACTGACTCTATGGTAAAAATCAAATGAAAGGAAGATATGCCTAAACTTTTTAACTCTTCTATTTTAGCCAAATCATTCCTTGGGAAACGGTGTAAAATTTTTGTTAAACATTTTTGTTTTATCATTGGATACTTTTCTTGCTTTTCGTTTTTTAAATAAAGGATTTTCTCTTGACAAAATTTTTGACAAGTTTGATAAGCATGTTTGATAGGACAATACTTCATCGTCATCAATGTGCATCTACCATAAATTATATACCGTAACGGTGGCATTTTATGACTAATTTGTTGATATTGTTTGATAAAATCAGGTAAATTAGCTACTTTTAGCTCGAAAGATGGAATAATTTCGCTTGCTCCTTTTTCTAAATAGGTAAGCGCAGCATAGGCGTTTGTCGTATTCAATGGATAGTTGACAATTTTTATTCCTTTTTGTGTAAAGTCACCAAGTTCATTAATAAGTAAAATATCATCGTCATATTTTGTCGAGTTTTCGTTAACTAAAGATGTTTCTAAATGAACGTTTCCTTGATTTTTATATTGTTGATAATCGCTAATATTGGAAGTAAAAATTAATAAGTCGGGATACTTTAAGCAAACTTTTAATTGTTCAGTTGTTCTAACAGAAACACTAATTTTGGGTACATTTGTAGGTTTTTCTTTAATTTTAATCAAATCATCATGAACCTCTTTATGCTTAATCATTGATGTTCGCTTTTTCATTAACTCTTCTACTGCTAGTCGACGAAGCTCGTTAATTTCTTTAATATTGATAAAAATGTTATCCTCTAATTCTACTTTAATACTTTCAATGGTAGTAGTAAAAGGTGTGTTTCCTAATTTCGATAATTGCTTAATGACTACTTCTTTCGTTATTGGTTGATTTAGTGCTTTACTTACTTTGTTTCCCATAACTTCTACTTGATTTGTACCATCTTGTATTATTAAGACTAATTCCTTATCTAGCTTAGCAGAAAATTCCATAGTTATGGGTATTTTCTTTTCCTGATATTTTTTTAGTTCACTTAATAACGTTCTATCTTGCGTTTTGTTCACTTCATCCATGGTAGTTAGGTCAACTTTATTATCGACTAGGACAATAGAATTTTTATTAGCTTCATGAATTAAGCGTTCCTTTTGATCATATAACTTATTTACCACCATACCTTTATTACTTTGAACAAAACGAATAGCATCTTCTTGGACTAAAGAGCGATTTAGGCGAATAGTAATATACTTTTTGCTAACGTTTATTACTTTGCCAATGGGTAACCCAATATGATTAGAGGTTTTACTATTAACAATATTTCCATTATCTTCATTAAATAGAAAACCTTTGGTGAATTCACGATTGAATAACGTTTTTAATTGATTTACTTTTTCCTCTTGGATATTCACCTTTCCTGTTTGCTCGTATTCATCTATCATCATTCGATAAAAGGCTGTAATAAATCCTACATACTCAGGACTTTTCATTCTACCTTCTATTTTAAAACTATAAGCACGGCTTTTTAGCAACTCTTCCCATTTTTCCGCGGTGTTTAACTCTTTCATGCTAAGTAAATACCCTTGATCTAGTACCTTATCATTATTATCTACTAACTGATAAGGCAATCTACAATTTCCAGCACATTCGCCACGGTTGCCACTCCTATTTCCTACCATACTACTAAACAAGCAACAACCTGAATAACTAACACATAGTGCACCATGAATAAAAATTTCTAAGTCAAGTGAGGTATCCCATTGATTAATCACATCCAGTGGGACTTCTCGATCGATTACAGCACGTACTACACCTAATTTTTCTAATTCTTTTAGGGCATTTAGTGAACCATTATGCATTTGCGTTGAGGCGTGAATTTCAACGCTTGGAAAATGTTTTCTCACTAAACGAATCATTCCAATATCTTGCATGATCAAAGCATCAACACCATGTTCAATAAGAAAAGTGATATACGATAAAAATGAGGAGACTTCTAAGTCATAAATTAACGTATTCACTGTTACATAAATTCTAACACCATAAAGATGACATAAGTTGATCGCATCAATCATTTCATGATCATCAAAATTGTTGGCAAACGCTCTAGCACCAAAACGTTTTCCGCCAAGATAAACTGCATCTGCCCCATGATGAATGGCTTGATACAAAGCTTCCATACTACCAACAGGAGCTAATAATTCATGTTTCATCATTTACCACTTCCTTTGGCTATTATTATACTCTAACTATAGATAAAAAGAAACAAAAAGAACAAGTTTTTTCCCTTGTTCTAAGATAAAGATGCTACGGTTAAGCGAGAAGAAAGAGTAGTTGATCCTCCACCAGTTGCACTTCCTAATTCTGTATAACCGTAAAAAGCAAATATATCACTCCAGGCTCCCCAATTATTTCCACCGCGACCCATCCAAGGAGTAGAGGCATCAGGATAACCATACTGATTTTTCCCCCATCCTTTAGTTTCACTCATCGCATATCCTAAACATTCACTAGAAGAACATACTGTAGCTTTGTAAAAGGGATCATAAGTAGCAGTCTTTGTTAAGGTATAAGTGTATAAATTATAGTATTTTGCTTCAAGATTAGCTAAATTATCTTGAAAAAGGCTTTTTCCCTTATTCTTATTATAATTAGCCATCACATACTCATGACTTCCTCCAACCATATCATATACTCCATAAATGTTTCCTGTGGTAGATGCCATTTGGCCAATGGTTGTATGATATGGATTTTTACATCCACTTGCCTCGGTGACTTCAACGGCATCATGACTAGCATATGAAGGAGGATTATCAGATGAACAGCCAGTTAAACAAGGATATATATTATTGCTTTCCACGGCAACATAGGTATTATTATTTCTTATTTTTTTCTCATCTCCACTGTAAAGTGAATTTCCTTATTTCCCATAACGACTAGTAGCTAAGTATGCTACAGCACCCCATTCACTATTTTTAATTAAATGCGTATCTACATCATTTCCATATCCATAAATGTTACCTTCATTTTGCATTGCTCTTGTATAATTAAAAAAGTTATTAATGGAAACATTACTTAATGCTGTTTTATTAGGAAGAGTGGTTACTTGACTAATAGTTCCCGTAAGTTCAAACTTTCCTATCCAAAAACCTTTGATTTCTTCACCAGCAT
>CASRZP010000101.1 GCA_949440065.1 uncultured Bacilli bacterium | reverse complement strand
TCATAGGGCCTGTCCCTCAGTCTCTCTTCATAAGGTTTTTTTATTTACAACTTCATTTTATCTATTTTTTTATCATTTGTCAATTTCTTTTTTTTATTAGATGGGAATAAATATGTGAAATATCCATTTATAATAATTCCTAGAATAAAAATAACGACTAAAAAAATGATAAAAATAGTATCCATAGTACTCATAAGTTCCACCTCTTTAATATTAGGATACTAAAATGTTGTGACTCTTAAGTGACTGTGTCGAATAAGTGTAAAACTATTAATTTATAACTACTATAAGTAATATAATAGAAAAATAAATCAATAAAAATGTAAAATTGACAGTGCTTAAATTCATAAAAAAACTTATACACAAGGTTGTGTATAAGTAAAATTAGGTATTGGGTAGTGTGATATGATTTTTTTTCATAGTGTCTATAAACAAGGAATTATTTTGAGGATTACTAGCCGCATTTTTGTGTCCTTTGCCACCGAAGTAAGAAGCAATAATACTTGCATCAATATCTTTTACATTACGATAAGATACAGTATCCATATCTGTCATAATCATTCCGACTGTATCGATATTGTTACTATTATGATTCTTTACGACTTCATTGATATCATTGCGATACTTATATTCGCAAGTTACATAGCCAATTTTATAGGTTACTTTTTGGATAGTGACCTCTACTAATTTCATTTGTGAAAGAATTGATTGAATTTCTTGGTGTAGTTTTTCTTCAAAATGATGAATGACATTCATACTTTCTTCTTCAAAAATGACTTCTTTTTTTTGAATAAAACTATTCGCAATTTCTAAATATTTTTCGTATCCTAATTCTTCAAATAAAATATGTAAGTATCTGGCTTTTTCATTTTTTTCTTTTTGCCAATCCCATACATCATATTGTCTAGTCCATTCTACGAAAGTATCCAAATAATGAGTAGCTTTTAAGAAATGATTTTCTAGTAGATATTGATAAAATAAACTAGTACCTGACTCTTTTCTACCATTTTTTTCTACTGTAATAGATACAAAGTCATAAGAATCATTTCCTTCATCAATTTCTGATTTATGGTGGTCAATAACTTTTAGTTTCTTAGCTAATATCGGGTTTTTAGAAATATCATATAGTAGAGGTTCTTTAATACATAAATCCGTTACGAATATACTATCAAATTCTTGGATTCTACCATTTTCTATATATTCTTTTACTTTACTAGTAATTTCAAATGTTTTGCATGGTACTATTTCTAAATCTGAAAAGGATTGTTGCGCTAAAACGACACAACCAATTCCATCAATATCTTGTTGATGTGTAAATAATAAAACTTTCATATTCCACCTCATAGATATTATACCATAAAAAAATTATACACAAGAGTGTGTATAATTTTTATTCGCATTTTTGATATAAATTTTCTTCTTTTACAAAGCCTTTTTCAATTTTATAAGGTGCTGGTTTATCTATTTCTACTCTTTCAATAACAACTTTTTCATCACATACTCTTTCAATTGCTTTGTGAGCATTACTTTCTTCATAGATATCTCCAGTTAAGTATAATTTATCTCCTTTTTTAAATTTTAAGTTCTCCTGTAAATGATTTAAATTCGCTTCCCTTATGATTTTAGGATAATCTAAAAAAGCAATATCTCCATCTACTCTAGTACGAATACCTGCTAATTCTTCATAAGCGGTGTGTTGCCACATTCCAGCTTTTCCTTTGTAAGTAAATTCTTCATTCCATTCTGCCACCCATTTGTCGAATGGATCTAATTCTCTTGAATCTAAGTTACTATTAAAACGATTTAGGCTAGAGTAAATACCAACATAGTAGCCTTCCTTTTGTAATTCTTCACAGTAGTATTTAACAAGTTCTACTAAGTCTTTTTTTGGCAAGATCATTTGTCTTTTACTTTCTACATCTAAAAATACTGGATATTCTAGTTTTTTATTTTTAATTAATCGTAATGTATGATTTACTTCACTTCGCATTTCATCTAACGTAGTAGCATAACTGAATAAGTAAACACCGAACGGTATATGTAATCTCTTGCACATTTCTGCATTATATTCAAAATAAACATCATCCTGGCTACGTAAATCTCCACCAAATCCACAACGTATAATAGCAAAATCAATATATGGTTTTACACGTGTCCAATCAATTTTTCCTTGATAAGAAGAAACATCGATTCCCTTTCTCATTTTATCACCTCCATTGTATTTTATGAAAATAAAAAAATAGATGTTGGTATTCATCTATTTTTGAAATTTTTTGCCTTTTATTTTTTCTAGGATTTTATTATATAATTCTTCAAAGGAAAAGCTAGTTCCATTTTCTTCATTATAGAGTTGTACTAAAAAATCGGTAGGAATACATTCTTCTCTTTTCCACTTTTCAAATCCTTCATCTGGACCTAAATCTTGTGTTAGTCTTTCAAACACTTTTCTTGTACGAACTTCTGAATTTTTATGTGCATAGTATTCTGTTGGTTGAAAACGGTATTCAATATATTGGGTAGCCATTTTATTACCATAAGGAATCAAAGATTTTAAATTGTCTCTCATTTCTTCTGTAAGAGAATCTTTTTTATCACTAATAGAGTCGTAATATTGATTAAAGTGTTCATGCTCATGAACAACTGCACAGTAGAAAAGAACGTTACTTCCTATTCCTATATTTTCTAAATGATGTTTAGAAATTCTAATAGCATTGCTTGCAGGAAAAGCAGCACTTGCTCTAGAAGGAAGCTTTAGCCATACTTGTAGTTTGTTTGGTTCTCTATTATCTTGGTAGGATAAATCAATTTCTAGTAATTCCATTAATTTTATTTTTTGCTCACTATTTAAATGATTCCAAATAGAACTATGAAACATTTCTTCAATTAATTTTGTCTTTTCACTATTAGGTGATAACTTTTCTAGTTTTTCTAATTCTCTATCCCATGAATTCATATTATCCTCCATCTTAAAATATTATAACATATATTGACAAAAATCATTCAAAATGATACTATAAAATTCCGCAAAAGGGGGATAAACATGATATCTCGAAAAGTTTTAGAAGGAGTAGGTAGAGTATATAATTCTACGTTATTTTCATTAGATACTGTATTAGTGGGTCAAGAGCAGGTAAAAAAAGTGGTAGCTACTTCTTTATTATGTGATACTAGTAGTAAGCTTTTATTTACCGGAAATACAGGAATGGGAAAGACAACGTTAGCTGAATTTTTAGCTAGTGCCTTTTTGAGTGAAAGAATATCTGTTACATCAGATATGATTCCAAGCGATGTACAAGAGCGTTTACAAAAAAGATTAGATATGCAATTATTATGGATAGATGAATTTAATAGAACAAGTGGAAAAGTACAGGACGTTTTTATTGAATTATTTGCGGAGAAACAGATGACTATTGGTGGAGTAAGGTATCCTTTTGGAGAGTTTTATGTGATAGCAACACAAAATAGCGCTGATATTACAGGTATTTTTAATGTTTCTCAAGCAACCTATGATAGATTTGATGTCAACATCTTTTTTGAAAATTTAAATGATGCTGAGAAAAGAACTATTTTATTTGATGATTTTACACCTGAAAAAAAGTGGGATATTAATACTGACAATTTACCAATTTTAAAAAGAATTATTGATGGGTTTCATTTAGGACCAAAAGATCAGGATATCATGATGAAAGTATTTAATCTAATTGATAGTATGAAATTAGATGACCAACCTTTATTTGGTGGCTCCAATATTAGAGCTCATAAATTTGCTTTAAGATTAGTAAAATTATATGCATTAACACAAGGTAGAGAAACAATTATGCCTACTGATATTTTAGATTATTTAGATTATGTATATATGCATAGAATTAATCAAAATGTTGCTAGAATTGGTGACAAATCAGTGCAAGATGTTTTTGATAATACTAAAGATAAAATTTATTCTATTAGGCGCAGACATTTTTAAGGGTTGATTTTATGAACGATGTTGAAATTGCAAGAAAGTGTTTGAAAACTATTTTAGAACAAGGCGATATTTATGATAACATTGCTACAAGGGAAAATGTAAAGTCTTTGAAGCATAGTTTTTTTAGAAATCATATTTTTTTATTTTCTCGTATTTTATATGGTGGTGTTAGAATATATGAAAAGATAAAGTCTTTTTCTGCGCCAATTGAAAGGGTAAGAAGAGCGCAAAATAGAATTCGAAAAATATTAGGAATTAATGTAGA
>CASRZP010000100.1 GCA_949440065.1 uncultured Bacilli bacterium | reverse complement strand
TTTTATCTTCATAACTTAATTTACTCATAATAAAAACCTCGTTTCTCTTATGTCCAAGAAACGGGGTTCATATCAGAGCAACAAACACTTTTTTATTTATCTAAAAATCTTACATAATATTCTTCATAAGTCATGTTATTTTCATAAAGATAAGTAGCAAGTTCTACTCCTAAATAGCGATAATGCCACGCTTCATAAGCACATCCTGTAATATGCTCACTATCTTCTGGATACCTCATCACAAATCCATATAAATGAGCATTTTCCTTCATCCAAGTAAACTCATTACTATTAGCAAACACATTAACATCTCTTGCTTTAACATCAATAGCTAATCCCGTTTGATGTTCTGAAAATCCAGCTTTTGTTACATATCGATTCACATAATTTGTGCCATACAACTCTTCATAAAATTGATATGTTCCCACTTGATCTTGAAAACTACGATAGCTTGAATTTACTAGCAAATGTAAATCTTCCTTTTTAGCCTCATTCGCCATTTTAATAAACGCATCATACGCTATCTTTTGTAACTTTTGTTCATCATCTACTGCATAATCTTCGCTAACACTCACCAAATCGGGAGGTATAAAATCTTCTTCTAGTTGATTAAATTTATTCACTAATATCGTATCACTATAAGTTTTAACCATATTTGGATTTTCATAATATCCTCGATCAAAACCAATATTGACTAATAACACCGTTTCCTCTTCATCAGTCCGCTCTTCAATTTGATAGTTTACATAGCGATCATAATTTTCTAACTTAGCAAAATCTATAGACAAAAAAGCTTTAATATCTTCTGCTTTTTCATGAGATAAAAACTTTTTCACCTCACTATTTGACCCGTGGGTTACTATTAGCGAAACTTCTATTTCACTATATCCCAAATCTAATAATTGATGTACATTTTCAAAATAGTTTTCATGATTTACATAAGTAAGTTCTAAATAACTTTCTAAATACTTTTTTTGAAATTTTCCTGTACTAAAAGCTTTATCCACTGTTTCGCTATATCCAATTTTCTTTACAGTATCTAATTCTTTTTGCTTTAAAATCTCTGAAATTGCTCCCTTAGAGTATTTCAATTTCATTAATTGGTTTTCTAAATACATTTTGTATCCAATAGGAATAAATACAATAATGGTTAATAAGATAATCAATAACAAAAGATTTTTGTAACGTTTTTTTAATCTTAATTTCTTCTTCATCCATATCTCACCCATTCTATAAGTAGTATAACATGAATATAGATTTTGTGCTATAATATCTTTAGGTGATTTATATGCGAGCAGTCGTTTTATCTGGGGGAGGTTCTAAAGGCTCTTATGAAATTGGTGTATGGAAAGCACTACGAAAAATGCATATATCTTATGATATAGTAACAGGAACATCCGTTGGTGCTTTAAATGCAGCATTCATGGTAGAAGGAAATTATTATAAGGCTAAACACTTGTGGAACACATTAAGCTTTAGTTATTTATTTAAAGAAGAGATTGATAATGATTTATCAACAAGGGATTTAGTAAAACTTTATGGAAAAAATATTTTATTACACGGAGGAATGGATGTAGAAAACTTAGAGCGATTAATTAAGGAGTCCATTCATGTAAAACGTTTTTTCAAATCAAGAGTAGACTTTGGGCTAATTACCGTAAATAGTAAGAATTTAAACCCAGTGGAAATAACAAAATTAGAAATTGATCCTAATCATCTACATGATTACCTAATCGCATCTGCTACTTGTTTTCCAGCTTTTAAAAAGAAACAAATCAAAAACGATAAATATATTGACGGGGGCTATTATGATAACTTACCCATCAATCTAGCCATAAAAATGGGTGCTACCGAAATCATTGCCGTAGATTTGAAAGCCATTGGTGTTAAACAAAAAATAATAGATGAAAATATTCCTATTACTTATATTACCCCAAATAGACCTCTAGCTAACATGCTCGTATTCGATAAAGAAGATGCTAAACGTGGAATGAGATTAGGATACCTTGATACGCTAAAGGTGTATGGACGTTTAGAAGGAAAATATTTTTCTTTTAAAAAAGGACAACTAAGTAAGTATGGATCTATCTATCACAAACAGGTGATTCATTATTTAAAGAATTTATTTAAAAAAGATGATAATTTATTAGAAAACTTACTAAAATTAACATTATATAAACGTCTTATGAATGATAAAAATGAAGATTTTTTTCAACATATTATTGAATCTTTAGGTGATTCTTTTCACTTAGATGACACTAAAATTTATTCATTCAAAGAGTATAATTTTCAATTAACAAGAAAGTTAAATGAAGAGGGAAATGTTCATCAAAAAGAAATTAAGAAAAGTTTTAAGGAATCAAAAATTTCTAAATGGCTAAATACGAAGTGGATTATTATCTATATTTATGAAAAATTATTTACATTAAAATTAGATAAGAACAACAAGGAGTTATTAACTATAGCTACTTTAGTACCTAAGGAATTCATGCAAGCTATTTATTTATACATCATTAATTAGGAGGGTTTTATGCCGTTTATTTATAGTGATAGCAACAAAAGATATCATACTTTAGATTATTATTATAAACATAAGTATAAAAAGAAAGTATTTAAGGTTAGTTTGAATGCTAATTTTAGTTGTCCTAATAAGGATGGAACTAAAGGATTGGGTGGATGTATTTATTGTTCAAAGCTTGGAAGTGGCGATTTCGCAGGAAATAAAAATTTAGATTTAGTAAAGCAATTTAAAGACGTAGAGGAGATCATGCGAAAGAAATGGCCTGATGCTTTAACCATCGGTTATTTTCAAGCAAATACGAATACGTATGATACAGTAGAGCATTTAAAGGAAAAGTATGAGACGATTCTAAATTTGGAGGGAGTCATCGGACTAAATATTGCCACCCGTCCTGATGCCATTAGTGAAGAATGCTTAAATTATTTAGAAGAATTATCAACAAGAACGAACCTTGTTATTGAGTTAGGGCTTCAAACAATTCATGAGAAAACGTCAAAACTCATTCACCGAGGACATGATTTAACATGCTTTACTGAGATGGTTAAAAAATTAAGAGAAAAAAATATCGAGGTTGTTGTACACATCATTAACGGACTCCCTAATGAAACAAAGCAAGATATGTTAGAAACGGTAAAATACTTAAACCAGTTAGACATTCAGGGGATAAAAATTCACATGTTACACATCTTATCGGACACCAAGTTAGCAAAAATGTATTCTGAGCACCCTTTTCCTGTTTTAACAAGGGAAGAATATGTTGACATTGTATGTGATCAATTAGAACTTTTACGACCTGAAATTGTTATTCATCGTATCACAGGAGACCCTAAAGTAGAAGATTTGATTGCCCCAACATGGTTAATTAAGAAGTTCGGTGTGTTAAATGAAATCGATAAAGAAATGGTAAAACGTGATAGCTATCAAGGAAAAAGGATAAAAGAAAAAGACTAAGGGAAAAACTTAGCATTTTTTATTTGACTATTTTTGTATTACAACTACAGGACGTACACCATGACCTGTTACTGTAACAGTAGTATAACCAATACTCCAATATGTACCATTATACCAAGCAGCAGTAGAAGAGTTTGCAGAACTTGTCCAATAGGCATAGTTTTTACCATCAGCTATATTTATTGTACCTCCGTAAGAGATAGAATCATGTAAATAGTTATATGACCATACGGGGCACGTTTTACTAGTTGCATGTTTGCATCCTAAAGAAGACAACTCCTGTATTGTAATTAATCTTGCCTTAGCTGTTCTAGTTGGCAAAGTGTAAAGATTATTGGTACACGAAGTAGTACTACATCCAGTGAAAGCATTATCTTTAAATATTGTTGAACCTAGTGTATAAGTTTGATCAAGTACATTAGTCCATGTAGAAGTTTTACTTTCTAACGCTGCTAAGGCTGTAAGAGGTCCTTTACTACTATCAGAATTATTGTTCCACGCTACACCTGATATGATATTTTCCCTTTGTTGCAAAGTTAAAGTATTTCCATTATCAAACATCACATGAAAATATTTTTCTTCACTATCATTTACTTTATACTTGATAATGGTTCCTGTTTCATATGTCATTGGTGTTTCATAAATTTGTTCACAAGTATGTTCCTCTCCTGTTACACAAAAGTTCGCTGATTCTTTATTTTGATTATATTTAAAAATCGCTAAAATAAATTCATTTCTTGGAATCGTTTTAATGGCTTCTTTATCTAATTTGTTGATTTCTACTACTGCACGTGTACCAGTAATACTAGTTTTTGTAGAACTATTATCGAT
>CASRZP010000099.1 GCA_949440065.1 uncultured Bacilli bacterium | reverse complement strand
ATGAGAAGAAATTCCCATTCTTTTTGTTGCTCTAATTTATTATTTGCTAACTTTTGCTAAAGTTGCCAAAAATAGGATAATATATAAGAGATAATGATAATGAGAGGCTAAAATATGAAAAAGAAAAAGATAATTTTTATCATTCTAATGGGAATTGTTGTATCAGGTATTGTACTGATGTATTCTTCGTTTGCACTTTTTTCGTCAAACCAAATTAGTAAGCCAGCGATTACCATCAAAGTGGGAATCATGAATGGAACAGTCAAAATAGATGGAGTATTAGGCACTACCTTAACCGTTCCAGCAGGAGGTAGTAAAACATTTACAGTAACACTAGAAAATTTAAATGGAGAACAAGGAAAATTTTTGTTTTACTACATAGGAACATTACCTACAGGAGTAAAATTTGGATACTTAGAAGAAATAGGATTTGATACTCCCCCTAACACAAATGGAGTAATTTTAGCTAAAAACGGAAAACAGACTTATTCTTTATATGTATCAAACCAAACATCTTCTAGTATTAACATTAATCTAGGCAGTCTAGGAGGATTATCTAATCAACCCTTATCCTTACCAAGTAATGGGCACATTATAGAAAAAACTTCTAAGTCAAATAGTAATATTACTAACATTTGGAAGTATGATCAAACATCTGGTTCATCTACTTTTTGTGTAACGGGAGAAGAGTCTACTTGTCAATCTATTGCTCCTCAAGAAACTTATCTAGCTGGTACGATTATCAAATATAAAGTAAATGATAGTCTAGAAAAATATTTTCATGTGATGTTTGATGATGGTGATACATTAACTTTACAACAAAGAGAAAATACTGTGTATGATACAGCATGGTATAAGGAAGCTAAGGATAACAGTAAAGGACCTATAACGATTTTACCAGTATTAGAAGATGCCACTAGTACATGGAGTAATGTATTAGATCAAACGTATACACTAGGTTCAACCGTATTTAAAGATAACGCTTTTACTGATTGTAGTTATGATAATACGAATAAATTGTTTAATTGTACAGCAAATAAATATACATTACCAGAGCGAACAGCCAAAGCTAGAATGATAACTGCACAGGAAATATCAGCATTGGGATGTACCATAAATTTTAGAGCATGTCCAGTATGGATGTACAATTATTTAAGCAATTCTGTTAATTATGGAGGAACAGTAAATCAAAGTGAAGGAGAATATGGTGCAAATATAGGCTACTGGTCGACTTCTACCTCTTTGTCCTATGCAGAGGATGTGTGGGGTGTGCGATACAATGGCAATGTCATCGATGTCAACTACACTTCAAACACTAACCTTGGAGGTAGAGCAGTTGTTAAAATTCGGAAATAGTTTATTTAAAATGGGTGGATAAAATGGTAGGCAAAGTATGATAAAAAGCATTGGATTGAAATAAAAAAGGAATTTTCTTCCTTTTATTTGAAATGCACAGGTCTAGTGGACTCATCAATGACTTGAAAAGAGTATCCTTGCATTTTCCCAAATTGAATAATTCTCTCAATTGCATCCGCGGTAAACATTTTAATATCGTGCATTAAAACAATATTATTTTTAGATTTTGACAATTGATTGATAACGTTTTGATAGACACAGTTACTATCATAGCAACTACCAGCATCGCCACTTGAAACATTCCAATCGAAATAATAAAACCCACGATTAACCACTTCTTTTACCAAAACATCCATAATGCCATAGTTATAGCGATTACTTACTGTATTATTACTTCCACCAGGAAAGCGAATAATATTAGCGTATTCCCCAGTTAAGCGATATACGCGATCTCTTACCGCGTATAAATCATTAAAATAATTATCTACTGATTGATAAACATAACCATAATCATGACTACTCGTGTGAAGTGCTACCTTATGTCCTTCATTATGTTCTCTTCTAATTAAATCATCACTTCCCTTAGTTGTAACAAAGAAGGTTGCCTTAACGCCTTCTTTTTTTAAAACATCTAATATTTTAGCAGTAGATCCTGTGTTACTAGGACCATCATCAAAAGTTAAATAAATAATGCCCCCTTTTGATCCATCATAGACAACCACATTTCTTGATATGCTTGTACCATTTCCCGCTTTATCTATAGCCTTATAAGTAACTATATATTTTCCTACTTGATTGGTATTAATATTATTTTCTATTTCTACTTTAATATCATTATCACAATTATCTACTATCTCATATCCTAAATCACTATAAGAAGAGCCTACATTAATATAAACCGTTTTACTACCTTTTAACGTAATCTTTGGTGCTTCATCATCTATACGAATTAACTTTCTTTCCACTACTGCTTGGTTATTTGAACTATCTTTGACTTTATAAATGATTTTATCTTCTTTTACTATTTTTTCTACTTGGTTGGTTAAATCGCCATCATATTCATCTAATGCCTGATACCCATTTTCTTGATAGTCACGATTAGGACAAATCTTAAATTCTGTATCTCCTTTTAAAGTGATAGAAGGTGGAATACGATCAACAACTTTAACAACTCTAACCTTTTTAATAGGTAAGGGAATATCTTTAAATAAATAAACTACTTTATAATCTCCAAGTTGTTTTTCATTAATATTTTCTTTCACTTCTACTTGATCATTTAAATTAAAACTAAATAACTTAAAATTTACGCCCTCATCAATATATTCTTGATTATAATTAATTTCTACTTGCTGTTTTCCAATAAGTTTTAAGGAAGATTCACATATTTGGTAACCTGTTATAAGAATAGTAAATATGATTAGTAAAACATAGATAAAAACTCTTGCTAATTTATTTAAAAATATTTTTTTCATACACCTAACTACTCACTTCTTTTATAAATTACCCTTATTATAGCATATCTACTTAAAAAAAAATACTTTTATAGAATAAATTTGTCTTTGATAAAATTTGAAAGGTGAAATGTAATAATAGAACCTTTTAATTATAGTATAAATGCTCATACCAATTGATAAACATGACATATTTTATTAGTAGGTAAAATAGAAAGGAGAATATGGTATGGATAATTTTTCAAACGATCATTGCAAAGCTCAATCTTATGGAAAGGATTGTTATAAAATAGTTTTTGCATCATGCGGAAATTCTAACACTCCAGGTCCAACGGGACCACAGGGTCCAAGGGGGTTTACGGGAATGCCTGGGGTAACAGGAGCGACAGGTCCAACGGGGGTACAGGGACCACAAGGTTTTCCAGGACCTACAGGACCAACGGGTCCAGCTGGAGGTCCAACAGGTCCAACGGGTCCAACAGGTCCAACAGGAGCAACGGGTCCAAGTGCTAATCCAGTTTCGTGTTTTTGTGTAGAACAAATGAGAAATGTTATTGAACAACTAATCATGCTTTATCCTAATGATAATTTTGTAGTGAGTATGGAAAGCGGAAATAATGCAAGTGGTAGACCTGGCTCATTGATTCCGGGTCCAAATAGTAATCCAAATGCAGGAGTATTCCAATTGGTGAATGCCCAAGGAACTCCTGAAGAAGCTATTTCTTTATGTAGAATAGCGTCAATTCGCATAACCAGTGCAACATATAATGAAGCAATCACGTATCTACCAGGACCAGTTGATCCAACGGGATGTGAAGCTAATTGTGAATCAGCACTTAGAACATATTTACCAGTAGGAACAACGGATGTTTCTATAAATGCTGGAGGCCAAACAGTGGGGCAAGGTACAGTCGTTGCCAATCCTTTTGGAATGGTTGTATTAGTGGGAAATAATAATTCAGATCCTACATTTATTTCGTTATGTAAAACAGAAATTGTCACAAAATAAGATAAATTAAAGCAGTTATCAGTACTTAGTAGGAAAATATAAAATACGCCAATATTGGTATAAACGTCGATACAAAAATCAAGGAATGCTCATATTTTATCATAGATATAATAGAAAGGAGAAAAAGTATGAATGATTTTTCAAGTAATGATTGTCATCGCTCATCATGTAATGAGGATCGTTATAAGATAATTTTTGCCTCATGTGGAAGTTCTAACACTCCAGGGCCAACAGGTCCAACGGGACCACAGGGTCCGAGGGGGTTTACAGGAATGCCAGGGGTAGCAGGAGCAACAGGACCAACGGGTGAACGAGGTCCTCAAGGGTTTCCAGGACCTACAGGTCCAACAGGGCCAGCGGGCAGTTCTACAGGAGCAACGGGTCCAACGGGTCCACAGGGAATAACTGGAGCAACGGGTCCAACGGGTCCAACAGGTCCACAAGGAATAGCTGGAGTAACAGGACCAACGGGAGCAACGGGTCCAACAGGTCCACAAGGAATAACTGGAGTAACAGGAGCAACGGGTCCAACAGGTCCACAAGGAATAGCTGGAGTAACAGGTCCAACGGGTCC
>CASRZP010000098.1 GCA_949440065.1 uncultured Bacilli bacterium | reverse complement strand
TACATATAAGGCATCTATCCAGTTATTTTTATAAAGTGTATCAAGTAATACAATAGAAACATCACCATTATTCTTAGGTAAGTCACTAGAATTTTCTAAATAATAATCGTGCGCTACTTCTAATAAATGTTCCTCCATCTTAGAAAAAATCATTTTACCTTCTAGATAAAACTTAAAAAATAGTAATGATGAAATACCAACAACAATCAACAGAATGCCCCAAAATATGAATTTCTTATATTTTTTCTTTTCCATAATATTCCTCTTATTTCAATTACATCAATTTCTACTCTTTTCTATTTTTACTTTACTACATATTTTGGATCCTTGCAAGAGAAAAATTATCCCATTTAAAAAGAAGTTCCTTTAAAAACTTCTTAAAAATTATCCTTTTTTCCTTAATCAATATAGACTTCAATCAATATAGACTTCATGAACAATTTTACGACAATCTTCTTCACTCCAACCATTGCTTCTAAAGTAAGTATAGCAAGAGTCAATATTGAAGTAGGTATCACAAGTTGTTGAATCTTTTTGATTGTTACATCCGATTAGTCCTGATTTGTTTAAGACGTTATCGCCATATTTTTGTATTTCTCCATGTAAGAAGTTACTACTACAAACGGTTTTCCCTTTATCATCACGATAGCAATAATCATCATAATTTAAGTAACTTCCTTGACTACGATTATACTGTCTAACTTTTCTCATTACCGTTGGTGTTAAGGTAATTTCATAATCTAAGTCATTAGATGCATCATACTCACTATCTGATGTTCCATAAATGTTGTATCCTTTTTCTTCAATTTTTTCTGTTAAATATACTGGTGCGATCGGATAATATTTATCCCAAGTATTGGTAGCACTACAACTCCAGTTCCATCTAGGTCCACGATCATTTGGGAATACATCGTTTAAATCAATAGGTCTAAAAATATATTGAATGCCTTTACCAGTTCCCTCACTTTCACAATCCTCGGTTACACAATAATACTTATTACGAACTTTATAGTAGCAAGAAGTATCCAAGTTAACGGAACAATTTTGTCCAATGTTTATCGCGTGTACATCAATATCAAAACATCCTGGTTGCGTCATTACATCGGTATAATAATAGTTCTTTCCTCGATAATAATACGCACTTTCATAAAAGTCTATTGTACTTGTTGCATAAATAATTTCACCAGTATATCTTTTTATCCATGGTGCTTTTATGGTAAAGGCGCCAGTGTACTCTAATTCACCGAAGGTATAAGTATGTCCTAAAACTTTACCAGGTTGCTTTTCTTCAATCGTCATACTCACTTGACTAGGATTTGTTGTCGTCATACTTCCAGCGTAGTCTGATAAAGATTCACAGTGTGCAATTTCTGCTTCAATTCGCGCCTTTTCTTCTTCCCATTGCTTGTGTGCTTCAACAGCAGCTTCATAAGCAGCAACATCTGCATTATATCTTGCAGCTTCAAATATTTGTCGACAATTACAAGAATAACTTCCACATTCACAGTTATCAACTTGAGTAGGTTTTATCTCTATTCCTGTACCAATTAACGGCTTAGCGCTCGGTGGCTCTATAAAAAGATTGGATTGATTACATCTAGGAGGGACCTTTTCTCCATTACAACTTGCACCCGCTCCTGTATTTGGATTACCACACTCATCATCATCCTCACATGGTTCATAATCTGGATTGTCTTCCCAACATGACTGATCACCTTCTGCATAGTACCAATCATCACATGGATCTGGACAACTACTACAACAAGTATCACATTCCGTGTGATAATAATTTGACGGATTTGGCTTCGGTGGTACCTTTGGTTCAGGAGGTATAGGCTCTGGATGCATAATTAATTCACACTCATAATTTGTACTTACCGTAAAAGGAAAATCAAACCCAGTACCAGCAGGAATTCCTCTACCATCACTTCCTAAAATAGGTCCTGGTATATTTAATGTCGATGTTTCAGTACACTCATAATGACATGAATTATTTACTCCTTCCGAATAATCACACGTTGCACTAGGATCTGGACAAGACTTACTAGTGCATGCATCCGCAAATACCATAGATGGTACTAACCATAAACCTACTATTATTCCAAAAAATATTTTCTTTTTCACAATTTTCACCTACTTTACCCTATATGGATCATTTACTGTTCCATTACCTGAAATAATCTCTACATCACTTTTCAAATTAATTACAGGTCTTACCACAGTTTGATAATATTGATAGTGATATCGATTTGCTTCACTATACTTAACTATTCCATTTAAAATAAAACCTGCATTTACTCTCTTATGCCAATTATAACCGTTCGCTACCCATACAGGATTTAGCATATAACTAGGTTGAACTGAAAACATTTCTCCTAATGCAATATTTCCCACCTTTGCTTCTACGTAATCGCTTTGTAATCTTTCATTATTAAGTACATAATCATAATTTGAAACATCAAATTTACCAAAATCAATTTTATCTTCATTTAATCTTCCAATAAATTCATGATTTAAAAAGTAACCAAGGTTTCCTTGTTTTTCTGTATTGAAGACAACTTCGTCATTACTATCAAATACATGAATCAATTGTGTAGCACCATTTTCAAAAATATCTTGATTTAATACAAGTCTTGTCGTTCCATTTTCATTAATATGCACTATTCTCCAAAGTAAATTAGAAAATTCTACATATTCACCTGTGTGGTGTTCATTTAAAATTTTACTTTCATTTATCTTATTTGTTAATACATATGGATTAGATTTTGTTCCATCTCCACCATAAATTAAACTATTCTTATCAATTGCAATAACTGGACGAACATGAACAGCAATATCCTCAATCTCTTCTTGTAATTCAAAAGCTTTAGAATTAATATCTAATCTATCTAATCTCATTGATATTCTAACAACTAATTTCATATAATCTTCATATGCTTGTCTTAATGATAATAATGCATACGAATCAATCTGATTTAAATAAGTATTTCCATCTACTAATGATTGATTATAATCGTGAATCGTAATTGAACCAATGTCCATTGTAATTTCTTCTGATTGACTATCATCTTTGATTTGATTAACTTTCCATTTATTGCCTGTTTTTATAATATTTTCTACATCATTTAAATGATTCTTAAAATAATTATTCAACCATTCTAACATATATATTTCATCTACATTATAGTTTTTTCCTTGAAAACTAACTTTCAGCGTAGAAGCAGCTTCATCAGTAACTAGTCTTATATCATCATCTGTTAAATACATAATTCTCCATAAGAACCCAGCATACCATACATAGTTATTATCTACATTTCCTTTAAATGTATTAGTCTCATCAGTTTTAGCAATAATTTCTTGACGTAAATAGTGATTAACTTGCACTGTCCTTGTAACCACTGTTTTATTTTTTAATTTATCTTCTACGGTATAAGTAACTGGATAACTTCCTGCTTTTGATGTATCTACTTTTGAAGTATCTATTACAACTTTATCATTTGTTATCGTCTTATCTGTATCATCAATGACACTTTTTATTCCTAATTCTTGGTATGAAGCATTTAAATCTAGCACAATAGTAGAGTCACCATTTAGTTCAATAGTAGGTCCTACATGATCTGTTTTAGATTCATACTTTCCACATGACAAATAGGTATAATACTTGTATTCATCATCTTCTTTAATCACTTTTACCCAACTAGAAGTATCACATACTTCCTTTTTACCTGGTACATATAAGGCATCTATCCAGTTATTTTTATATAAGGTATCTAATAATACGGTTGATACATCACCATTATTCTTTGGTAAGTCACTAGCGTTTTCTAAATAATAATCGTGCGCTACTTCAAGTAATTCTTTTTCCATTTTAGAAAACACTAGTTTTCCCTTTAAATAAAATTGAAAGAAAAGAAAACTTCCTATTCCTAAAATGATAAAAATAATTCCTAATTTCACTAAAGTTTGATATTTTACTTTTAACTTCATATCCTATCACCACTAGGACACAAAAAAGAACAGAAAGTAAAAATTCCTGTTTTCCTTCGATAAAATATAGGAATTATTTTATAAGTGCCCCCCCCCCCCTAGTTAATTTTTTGTTAATTTTCATCTTTACTACACCTCTATCATTAATAAAATTTTAACACAAAGTGAATTTGTTTGGCAAGCATTTTATTAAAATTAATAGAAGTTAAATATTTTATTTTTCTAGATAGGAAATAACCTCTTTTTTGGATAATCCTGTTAAATCAACAATAGAATCTATATCCAGTTTAGTACTTAGCCGATAAATCATTTCTTTTATGCCTTCTATTTTTCCTTCTATTTTTCCCTCACGATGACCTTGGTCTTTTAATGCCCATTCTTTATCATAAGCTTCTCCAAAAGAAAAATCACTGCTTACTTCTACTGCTTCATTGATATAATCTT
>CASRZP010000097.1 GCA_949440065.1 uncultured Bacilli bacterium | reverse complement strand
TTCCTTTTAACGCCATCTTTTCTGTAATTTCTGTCATTTCTTTTTTAAACTTATAGCTTCCACAAACTGTTATTATTTTCATATTCACACTCCGTCCTAATATCATTATACAACATCATGGAAAGAATTGTAAATTAAAAAAAGAATGTATCCCTACACCCTTATTTTTAATATTCTTAAAGCATTTAATACCGCTAGAACAGAAACTCCTACGTCAGCAAAAACCGCAAGCCACATAGTAGCAATTCCTAAAGCACTAAATACTAATACAGCAATTTTAATAAAGATTGCAAAAATAATGTTTTCTTTTACAATTCTCATCGTTTTTCTAGAAATTTGAATAGAATTAGAAATTTTAGATGGTTCATCGGTCATAATAACTACATCAGCTGCCTCTATAGCAGCATCGCTTCCAAGACCTCCCATTGCCACTCCTATATCGGATAAAGCTAATACAGGAGCATCATTAATTCCATCACCAACAAAAACTAACTTTCCACTAGAGGACTTCTGATTCATTAACTTTTCTACCCAAGATACTTTATCTTGTGGTAGCAACTCAGCATGATATTCATCTAAACCGAGAGTATTAGAAACATAAGCACTAACACTTTCACTATCTCCAGTTAACATGATAATCTTTTTAACACCATTTTTTTTAAGTAATGGAATCGCCTTATTAGAATCTTCTTTAATTTTATCAGCAATCACAATCGTTCCTGCAAACTCATTATTAATGGCAACATATACAATAGTTCCAACTTCATCATTCTTTTGAAATGGTATACCATATTCTCTCATCAATTTTTCATTTCCAACTAAAACTGTTTTTCCATCTACTGTGGCTATCACACCTTTTCCAGAAACTTCTTCTGTTTTCGTAACTAGCCTATCATTAATTTCCTTATCATAAGCTTGTTTCAAAGAAATAGAAATAGGATGATTGGAAAAACTTTCAGCATAACAAGCATATCTTAATAAATCAGCATCAGAGTATCCAATCGCATCTACTTTTTGGGCTTTAAATACACCCTCTGTCAAAGTACCTGTTTTATCACATACAACGATTTCACTACTTGCAAGTGCTTCTAAATAATTGCTTCCTTTTATTAAAATCCCCATTTTGGAAGCAGCCCCTATTCCCCCAAAAAAGGATAAAGGAATTGAAATTACTAAAGCACAAGGACAAGAAACTACTAAAAAGGATAAAGCTCTATATAACCAATCACTGACTATAGCATTTTTTATAACAAGTGGTGGAATGAATGCGAGTAATACTGCAATAATAACTACAATAGGAGTATAATACTTAGCAAATTTACTAATAAAGTTTTCAGATTTGGATTTTCTACTACTAGCATTTTCTACTAAATCTAAAATCTTACTAACAGTAGATTCCCCAAATTCTTTATTTACTTGAATCTTTAAAATTCCATTATTATTAACACATCCACTTAATACTTCATCATTTACACTTACTTTTCTAGGAACAGTCTCTCCTGTCAGTGCTTGTGTACTAAGCATAGATTCTCCTTCAATAACAATGCCATCTAATGGTATCTTCTCACCAGGCTTAACTAGTATGACTTCCCCAATATTTACTTCATCAGGATCAACTTTCTCAATTTCACTATTACGATATACATTCGCATAATCTGGTCTTATATCCATTAATTCAGAAACTGATTTTCTTGATTTATCCACTGCGTAATCCTGAAATAATTCTCCTACTTGATAGAAAAGCATTACTGCTACAGCTTCTGGAAACTCCCCTATGAAAAATGCCCCTATAGTTGCAATAGACATTAAGAAATTTTCATCAAATATTTTTCCTTTAAAAATATTTCTAATTGCCTTTAGTACAATATCATACCCCACAATCATGTAGGCTATCACTAATAATATATTATTGTATAATTCATTATCCAGTTTTAATAAAAATGAAATTACTACCAACAAAAAAGAAATCATGATTCTAAATAACTGAGTATTCATTTTTTTGCTCATAATTATTATACCTCCTCTATTTTGACATCTGGTTCTTCTTTTTTTATTACTTTTTTAATTCTTTCAAGTGCTTCTTCATAGTTTTCCTCATAGCACTCAAGCGTTAGTCTCTGCATCATGAAACTGATACTAACATTTTCTAATAATTCAATTTTTTGAAGTGCATGTTCTAACTCATTCGCACAATTCGCACAATCTAAATTCTGTATTTTAAATTTATATTTTTTCATTTTAAAACAAACTCCTATCCTCTATGATTGATATGTTCTAAACCAATCTCAAATAATTTTACAATGTGTTCATCGTCTAACGTATAGTAAACTTCTTTCCCGCTTTTCCTACATCTAACAACACCACTTCTTCTTAAGACAGCAAGTTGATGAGAAACAGAAGATTTTGTCATGTTTAGGACATTTGCTAAATCACATACACACATTTCCTTTTGATCAAGCGCAAATAAAATTCTACATCTCGTTGTATCTCCAATTAGTTTAAATAAATCTGCTAATCTATAAAGTGTATCTTCTTTAGGCATCTTTTTCACTACTTCTTCTACTGCGTCTTCATGAATAATATTACAGTCACAAGAAAACTCATTTCTAGCCATAGAATACCTCCTATTATTATATGCATTATTAATTGAATTGTTGTTCAACTATCAACATTGTAGTTGAATATATATTCAATTGTCAATAGATTTCCGCAAAAAAATAGAAGTTTCTGTAAACTTCTATTCATCTTAAATATATTCCATTATAATCATGACAATAAAGCAAATTATAATGGCAACAACACCTGCTAAAAAGGCTGCTAAGATTTTTTGATAGATTCGTTTTCCCTTTTCTTGTTCTAATTCATCATGCGTAAGTGCCTTGCCATCAACAAAAGCAAGAATTTCCTTATAAGTTTGAATGTTATTATTTTTCTTAAATCTCTCTATTTGAAGAGCAGTAACTAATGTTATTACCCAAATAATAATCCATATAATAATTCCAATATATCTAGTTAATTTAAATAATGGATAGGCACTAATTCCTAGGAACAATAATTCTATTGTAAAAATAACACTCATTCTATTAAACTTCTTAAGTTCCTCTTCTGTTACACTCTTTCTCATCTTTTCAACATCTCCTTTCACTAAATCATCTAGAGATACATTGAAAATATTACTTAACATAGCTAAGCTTTTAATATCAGGATAACTTTTATTGGTCTCCCAATTTGAAATTGTCTGTCTAGAAACAAATATTTTAAGCGCTAATTCATCTTGACTTAAAGAAATACCCTCTCTATACTTTTTAATTTTTTCTCCAACTTCCATTTTGCACCTCCTCTAACATTTTATAAAAATATATTTTTTTGTCTGTCAAAAGTCTTTTACATCAGCACTTAAGAGTGAAAAAAGTAAATCCTTAGACTTACTTTTTAAAATACTGGCTACTGATAAGTGGACTTAAATGATTCAATGGAATTTTTTACTTTACTAAATTTACCAAACTTCTTAAATACCTGAAACTTTAAGTTAGAATCACTTGTTTTTATTTTAAACATATAGGAAATAAGGATATTAGATAGTTTTATATTACTAAATTCATTACGATTAATTTTAATAATTTCTACCTCATTAAAGCAAACAATAGCATATCTACTTATAAAATCCATAATATTTCCAATAATTGCTCTACTTAACATACTAGGCTTTGTCATAGCAAAGAAATAACAATTAGGATTAAATCCTAAACTGGTAAGTAGATATTCTAATTAACCTCATCAAACTGTGGCATTTGATATTCTAATTTCATTACATTTATAACTTTTCTCCTAATCTTCTACTGGTTCAACATCTATAAATCTAATGTTAGTATTCATAGATTTTAAATGTGTTTTTATCTTTCTTTCAATTGTAAGATATTTTTTTATTGTCAATCTCTCATCTACCATTACTTGTAAAAAAACACTATAATAGGTAGCCATCTTTATAATTTTTAACTTTTTCACTTTAATTCCGTTAATTTCTTCTAAAGTTTTCATAATACTTTCTCTAATCTCATTATTCTCTTCATCATGTGTAATCATTCCTCTAATATTAGATACCATCATTTTAATAGAGATTGCAAATACATAAATAGACATTCCTAAGCTACCTATTTTATCGACATTAATAAAACTTGGTAAATATTCTTCAAAGAAAGTAAGTACCATCACTATAAATACTACACAAGTAGATATAAAATCCGCTTTTGATTCTTTAAAAGATTCAATCATCAATTCGCTCTTATACTTCTTCCCAAAGTATTGTAACAAAGAAATTACAACTAATTTTAAAAGTAAAATAATCACTAAAATAAATACTAAGACAAAATTAGGTTCAAATTTTCCATAAAAGAAAAAGAATTGATACAGAATAAATAATCCAATTAAAAAAAGTAAAAAGCCTGTAAAAAGATTGGCAATAT
>CASRZP010000096.1 GCA_949440065.1 uncultured Bacilli bacterium | reverse complement strand
AGAGGGGCAATTAGTGATGGAGTAAAATTTGCTATTTCAACTTCCAGTGATGGAATCAATTGGGACTTACATACCTTAGTGTCCCCACCAATTAAAAAAGGAAATACGGAAGCTGAATTTATCAATGTGGATATCAAGGGTAAAAAATATATTAAATTATATTGTCTTCAATATGGAAATGCTACAGCAGACCACTGTGCTTATGGAGATGCTAAACTGTATAAAGAAGGATATAATAGTAGTGAAGAAGAGAAAAATATTGATTTTATAAAAACCATAGAAGAATATGATACTATTTTAAATCATGCTTCTTTAGACGAACAACTTAATCAGCAAGAATTAGTATTACTGCAAAGACAGTTAGTAAAAAATGTGGGTTATGATTTGTTAAAAGGATTTGCTCTACTTGATCAAAATAATGAAAATACCTTAAGATGGTTAATGACAGATTTAGATACTTTACATTTATATATTTTAGGAGGAAAGCCAGAAGGGGGATATATTAATTCCTTAAAGCAGCTTGTTCGCTTATATTCTACCTATAAAGATGATTTTACCATTGATAGGGTATCAAAGTATGGAAATAATGTAGGAAATTTATATAAAAGAATGGCTATTGCTCTATCGTTAACGCACTCTTCCCAGGTAGCTTTGTGGATGCAGCCAAGTGAAGCTAGTAATCAATCGGATGCTATAGAACGTTATCGTATTTTTAAATGGTTTTATGATGAAGGCAAATTCATTGTTAATGATAGTATAGATATTAATAAATGGTTTGAAAGTTACACGGTTGAAGAAATGCGTGTCCTTATGAATAATATTATCGATGATGAGTCAATGATTTGGTTAAATGCTTATACACAAAAGCAAATAGATGCTCATCCTAATCAAGTATGGAGCTATTTGACTCCGCATCCATATATGGCTTATATTTGGCCAAATTATGGAAATGCTGTTTTTCATGATCCAAATAGAAAAGAGTATTGGGATACGTTATATGATGGAATATTTTCAAAATATGGAGTAACTTATAGCGAAGGTAATCATAAAGTTTACAAAGTATGGATGAATTTTAGAAATGAATTTGGAACAGGTGCTGTATGTGGAGGTATTTCAAAAACTGGTTCTAATATTCGTACCGTTCATGGAATTCCTGCTGCTGTAATAGGTCAACCTGGTCATGCTGCTATTATTTATTATACAAAAAATTCAGATAACTTAGGATACTGGGGAATCGATAATGATGTTAGTGGTTGGGCACTATCGGAAAAAGGTGAGCGAATGCCACTTGGATGGGGAAATGATCGCCGTTATGTAAAAGGATATAACATTCCTTATATTATTGCAGCACAAGAAGCGATCAATCGATTTGATAAGTATCAAAAATCACAAGAAATTGTTATGTTAGCTGACTTATACCAAAATAATACGGCAAAAAAAGAAGAATACTTGTGGAAGGCGTTGGAAGAGCTTGATTTTAATCTTGATGCATGGTATGAACTCATTGTCTTATATAATAATGATACAACAAAAACGGAAGAAGATTACTATCAATTAGCTGTTAAATTAAGTGAAGCCTTGCTAGAATACCCTTTCCCTTACAATAATTTAATGGCCTTACTTCAACCCCATTTTCAAAGTAATGCTTATCGATTTAATTATACACTTTTATTGACTGATACCCTAACAAGGGGAAAAAATTATAATGGAACTGATGTCTTACAACCTGGTGTAACAAGGGGGTTAGCCAATTATTTATTAGGAAAAACAGATACCTCTTTAGCCACATTTTCCTTTGATGGAGCTAACGCAGGTAAAATTGTTTTATCGAGTAGGTTCGATAGTTCTGGTATTCGTTGGGATTATAGTTTAGATGGAAAAAACACCTGGAAAGAAGTATCCTTTACAGCAGAAGAGGAACACAAACACCCTTTAACAAGAAAAGAAATTGAAAGTATTACATCAGAAAATGATATTTATGTTCACATTGTAGGAGCACCTTACAATGATCAAAATATTTTAAAAATTGATATTTTAGAAAATGTTATTCAACCAAGTAGTTATTTTAGAAACGATTTAGAAAATCGAGTAATAGGAGTTAACTTAACGCACGAGTGGCGAAATAGTGAAGATGATCCTTGGACTTCTTATGCTACTAGTTCTCCTGATAATACAGGAGATAAAACACTTCAAATTAGAATAGCTCCAACGGGAACAAAACTAGCAAGCAATGTTTTAACCTTTAATTTTACAGAGGATAATCAACCCGATACAAGGAAATATATTCCTGTGTCACATTTATCTATTCACTCTGTATCAACACAAGCTACCGCTCATCAAGGAAATGCTACTTATTCAATAGATGGAAACTATAATACAAGATGGCATTCCGATTGGAACGGAGGAGATTCTTCTCGATATATTACCATTAAGTTGGATAGAGAAGTTAGTTTATCAGCAATGGATTATGTACCTGCTGGTGGGGGTAATGGAAAAATCTTAACAGGTAAAATATTTGGTAGTACAGATGGAGAAAACTTTTTTGAAATTGCTACTGTTACATGGGCAAATAATGAAGTGGTGAAAACCGTTGAATTTGAAGGACATCCACTTGTACAATATATTAAAATTGTAGGAGAGAGAACATCTTCTGCTGGTGGAGGTAGCTTTATTGCTGCAAGACATTTTAATTTTTATCAAGATTTAACAAAAAATCCACATCCAACAGCAGGGGTAGCTTATGATATTACTGAACCTACTAATGGTAGTGTTACAGCTAGATTAGTAAATCCTAGTGCAAGAATTAGGATTACCAATAATGATGGTAGTGATACGTATGTGTTTACGGAAAATGGGAATTTTACTTTTGAGTTTGTCAATGAGGATACAGGAGCAATAGGAGAAGCTATCGCTAAAGTAAATTGGATTGATAAAACAAGTCCAACGGCTAGTATTGTTTACAGTACAACATTACCTACCAATAAGGAAGTATCAGCAACGCTAATTCCAGATGAGGAAGTGACCGTTTTAAATAATGGAGATTATAACTCAGATAATCCAAATGCCGATCCTTTGACTTATTATTTCTTAGATAATGGAGAATTTACTTTTGAGTTTGTAGATAAAGCAGGAAATCATGGAACAGCAACAGCCAACGTAAGTTGGATCGATAAAGAAAAACCAAGAGGATCGATTAGTTATAGTACGACAGAATTAACTAATCAGGATGTAGTAGTGGAGATTGTATTCAATAAAGAAAATGTTACCGTTTTAAATAATAACGGTAGTACAAGTTATACATTTAGCGAGAATGGAGAATTTACTTTTGAATATGTAGATGAAGCAGGAAATACATCGAGTCGAACAGCATACGTTAATTGGATTGACAAGATAGCACCGAACGCTACAATTAACTATAGCATTACGACACCTACTAAAGATTCTGTAGTAGCGACAGTAACAAGTGATGAGTATATTGAAATTATCAATAACAATGGTTCCAATGCTTATGTATTCTTAGAAAATGGAAGTTTTGATTTCATATATCGAGATAAGTTAGGAAATGAAGGTATAGTTACTGCGTATGTTGATTGGATTTTAAAAGAAAGTCAAGAAATTCCAGAAAAACCATCGTCACCAGATCAAGAGGAAAAACCGAATACTCCTTCTTCCCCTGGTGAGGAAAAACCACCAATGGAAGAAGAGGTAAAGCCACAAGATAAAGAAAAAACCTTTAGTTTTGATAGTATTTTGTTAACCGTTCCATCAAGTGTATTAAAAGAAGAGGTTACTTTAAAAGGAAGTAGATTTGTTCTTACGAATGAATTGATGCGTGAATTTGGAGAGAATAGTCGTTATATTGAGTTGTACTTAGAAAATAGTAAACACCAAAAAGTAAATGTCAATACGACGATAAAAATGACGATTTCTCTAGACAAGGAAAAGGAATTTATTGGCGTTTATGAGGTAGTTAAGAATGAAGCAAAACCTTTGAAATATACAAAGAAAGGTAATTCCATTGAATTAGAAGTAAAACAACTAGGAAAATATATTGTTCATTATAAAAATGAACAGAAGAAAGAAAAAGAAAATTACTTATGGTATATCATTGGAGGAACAATCTTCCTTATTGGATTAATCTTCTTTATAGCAAGTCTAATGGATAGAAGAAAGCAAAGGAAAAAAAGAAAAGAGGAAGAAATTCCCATTATTTAAAATTTTGAACTTTAAGAACGTAGATGATTTTATGTTCTTTTTTCTTTCTTTAATTATTACGAATATAGATGATAAAAAAATAGAGATAACTTTGTTAAAATTAAGATAAGGTGAAAGAAGGTATTTATCATGAAAATTAACAAAAAATCAACTAAGGGGGGGGCAGTATTTAAAATAAAACCCTTATATTACAAGGATGAGAAGAAATTCCCATTCTTTTTATTGCTCTAATTTATCATTCGCTAACTTTTGCCAAAAATTGACAAAAATAGGATAAAACTTAAGAGATAATGATAGGGGCTATAAAGATGAAGAA
>CASRZP010000095.1 GCA_949440065.1 uncultured Bacilli bacterium | reverse complement strand
CCATACCAGAAATAACGGTTTGACCTGTTTCGTGATCGGTATGAACTTTAAATGTAGGATCTTCCTCTGCCAATTTTTGAAGTGCTAAAGCCATTTTATCTTGATCAGCCTTTGATTTAGGTTCTACAGCTAATTGGATAACAGGCTCAGGTACTACTAAACTTTCTAGTATGATAAAGTTTTTCTCATCACACAATGTATCACCAGTAGTGGTATTTTTTAACCCTACGGCTGCAGCGATATCTCCAGTATATACATCACTAATTTCATTACGATGGTTAGCGTGCATTTGTAATATACGTCCAATACGTTCTTTATCTCCTTTAGTAGAGTTTAAAACATATGAACCACTACTTAAATGTCCAGAGTATACACGGAAGAAGGTTAATCTTCCCACAAAAGGGTCAGTCATTACTTTAAATGCTAATGAACTAAATGGTTGTTCATCACTTGGATGACGTTCTACTTCATTTCCATTTTTGTCTGTTCCTTTAATTGAGGGAATATCTAGTGGACATGGTAGATAATCTACCACAGCATCAAGTAATAACTTAATGGCTTTGTTTCCTAAAGCTGTACCACACATTACAGGGAAGAACTCTGCTTTTAGGGTTCCTGTACGAATGGCTTTCTTTAACATATCTACAGGAATTTCTTCTCCTTCTAGATATTTTTCCATTAACTCATCATCAAATTCAGCAACGGCTTCTATTAACTCATTATGTTTTTGATGAGCAATATCCACTAGTTCTGTAGGAATTTCTATTTCTTTTGCTTCTTCTTCAGCTTTTCCATCATATTCATAAGCTTTTAGGGTAACTAAATCTACTACTCCTCTAAATTCTGATTCTGCACCAATGGGCCATTCAATAGGTTTTGCGTTTACTCCTAAACGAGAATCAATGGTTTGTAAGCTGTATTCAAAGTTAGCTCCCATTTTATCCATCTTATTTGCAAAGATGATACGAGGAACTTTGAATTCACTTGCTTGACGCCATACTGTTTCAGTCTGTGGTTCAACTCCTGCTTGGGCATCTAGTAGAGCTACAGCCCCATCTAGTACACGTAAGCTTCGACTAACTTCAATAGTAAAGTCAACATGCCCTGGAGTATCAATGATATTAAAACGATACCCTTTCCAATGTGCTGTAGTTGCAGCTGACGTAATAGTAATACCACGTTCTTGTTCTTGTGCCATCCAGTCCATTTGGCTTTCTCCATCATGAGTTTCACCAATTTTATGGATTTTTCCTGTATGGTATAAAATACGTTCAGTTGTTGTTGTTTTCCCAGCATCAATGTGGGCCATAATTCCAAAATTTCTTGTCTTTTCTAAAGACGTATCACGTGCCATATTAGCTCCTTTCACCAACGATAATGAGCAAATGCTTTATTAGCTTCTGCCATTCTATGGGTATCTTCACGTTTCTTAACTGCTGCTCCTGTTCCGTTAGAAGCATCGATAATTTCATTGGCTAAATTTTCAGCCATTCCTTTACCACCACGTTCACGAGAATATTTTGTTAACCATCTAAGTGCTAGAGCTTGAGCTCTTCTTGGACTAACTTCAATTGGAACTTGGTAGTTAGAACCACCGACACGACGCGATTTTACTTCAAGTTGTGGGGTAATATTTTCTAGTGCTTGGTTAAATACTTCAAGTGCATCTTTTCCTGATTTTTCTCTTACCATGTCGAATGCTTCATAAACAATGGTTTGAGCTTTTCCTTTTTTACCATCCAACATAATGCTATTGACTAATTTTGTTATGACTTTTGATTTATATATTGGATCTGGTAATACATCTCTTGTTACTGCACGTCTTTTGCGCATTTTGTTTTCCTCCCTTCAAGAATTAAAATTTATTTTATTTCTTTGGTTTTTTAGCTCCGTATTTAGAGCGACCTTGTTTTCTATCTTTAACTCCAGCAGTATCTAGTGTTCCACGAATAATGTGATAACGTACACCGATTAAGTCCTTAACACGGCCACCACGAATTAGTACTACACTGTGTTCTTGTAAATTGTGTCCAATCCCTGGAATATAAGTATCTACTTCTTTTCCATTACTTAAACGAACACGAGCGTACTTACGTAATGCTGAGTTGGGTTTCTTTGGTGTTTTTGTTCCTACACGAGTACATACTCCACGTTTTTGGGGAGATTTTACATCGGTTTGTTTTCTTTGAATTGTATTTAGTCCAATTCCTAACACTGGTGCTTTACTTTTTCTTTTTTTATCTTTTCTCTTTTTGTTTACTAATTGGTTGATAGTAGGCATAACTACGGTCTCCTTTCTCTACACATGTCCAGGTGTATCATTTTACCCCTTAAATAAAATTTTGCCAAGGCAAAACTCATTTAATTAGCAAGTATAATATATCATCACCTTATTTAATTGTCAATAATTTTATCCTATAATTTCATATTTTTTTACTAAATTCTTCTACTCCCATGTTTGTTCTATGCTTTTATTTTATTTTATATTATATGCAAAAAAAAGAAAGGAATACAACTTTTACCTTTCTTCTAATGCTAATATTTCAATAACATCTTTTTCTTTAGCAAAACGAATAGCAATTCTACTACCTTGTTCTAAGAATGGTAAAATATCATCGGCTACTTTAATGTTTGCTTTATATCGATTTCCATCTATATCAACTAAATAATAAGTTGTCGTTTGATTATTTACTACTTGATTGATTTTAGCAATAGTAATTTCTCTAGATTGCCACTGTTCTTCATTATAGTCTAAATTCACACCATTTAAGTAGTTTTGACTTGCTTCTACAATTCCTTTTACTGCATCACTTACCACTACTTTTTGATAATCTGCTACATCGATAAAACCATACATTTTAACTAATCCTGCATTATCTTTTAATGATACCATATAAGTAGGTCTACCTGCTAGATTAATAAGTAAAGGGAAAGTTGATGTGTAATTCATTTGTTGTACTTGTCCTTCAGCACTAGCCATAGCAGAGTATTCTTCAGCACCTGGTGCTGTATAAAATTTTGTTTGCTTAGTTCTAAGATTCGTTAGAATAAACCCTAAATTAGATTCATCATTCGCTTTTGATGTGATTCCTGTATATAAATATACATCATCATCCATCAATAAATAATTATATCCATCCGTCGTTTGCACAACATCTTTTTCTCCAAAAACTGAATTGAAAAATCCATTTTTATATTGTCCCCAGTCATCTACTTGTTCGATAACTAAGGAAGCAGGATAAACATGATCTACCCATGTAGGTACTTCATCTAAGGAATATTTTTTACATTTTCCATCTACTGGGTTAACAATAATCACTCCATTAATATCTTTTCTTAAACCAACTCCACTATATTTAATGGTAGGAATAATCCAATAAGGGTTACCTTCATTATCAATTTCAAAGAATGGTTGATCAAAAATTTCTGTTAAATATTTTAATCGTACATGACGCGCTAGATTTTCAAAAAATAAGGCTGATGGAACATATTTCATTCCTTTTTCTAACTGAGTCAATTGGCTTTCTCCCGTAACGGAATTTACTGTGATATATCCTGCTACACCATTTTTATGATTAGCAAAGTATTTAAAGATTCCGTTGTATTCTAACGGGGTTACGCGAATAATTTCATTGTTATAATTAATTTGTGTATAATGATTGGAAACCGTAAACTGAGAAACTAATTGAGCCATTTGTCCCATTACGCGGTCTCCTACCTTTTCACTAGAATCTTTATCTAGTAAGGGTAAACTGTTAAAATTAACTTCTTGAATATCTGTTGTAAAATCTCCTGTTTCATCAATAGTAATTCTATCTCGATAACTCTTAGCACTAAATAATGGAGATAAAATAAAGTCTACAACGATAATGCACAAAATGATGACAGCACATATTCCAATGGACACTTGACCATGGCGTCTAGGTTTGTTTTTTGTTGCGTGTATATCTAGTGACATGACTAAAGCACAAGGACCATAGACACCTAATAAAATGACAACATAAAACCAAAATAATGGGCTATGTAAATTTAACGGTGGTAATAAAAAATAATATAAGATGACTCCTACAATGATGGTAATCAATAAACTAAAACCAGTTTTTTTATCCATAAAACAACCTCCTAGTTAGTATTATAGCACAAATTACCTTTTCTTGGTATATAGATATACATCATAGTTATTATCGTTAGTATGAATCATTTTATTTACTCTTCCTATTTGTAAGGGATAATGATGATTTAAATATTCATAGATGGTTTAATAAATCATTTGAATTTTCGCACTTTTTTGTTTTCCTTTAGACAATTCCTGTTGAATGGTATTAGCATAATTACTTACGTTTACATCAAATTGATAATCAAAAGTAAATATGCCATTTTGGTTTAGATTACTATCATAGATTTGTCTAAGATGTGTTAACTGCTCTAAAAATATGTCTTTATTATTTAATGATTGCATTTGGTAATAAAACAATAAGATATTAGTAATATCAATATAATCAAAGCGTTCACTTGAATGTGTTACTAGATATTTTATTGCTTCATCTTGTAATTCCTTTACTTTCTGAATTCCTTTTTCAAGTAAATATCTTCGTATATAAATTTCATAAATACTATCTCCTAAATA
>CASRZP010000094.1 GCA_949440065.1 uncultured Bacilli bacterium | reverse complement strand
CGTAAAATCAGTATACCATGCAGTAAAAAGTGAAGAAGAAACAAAATTACATATTAATAACTCTACTATTACTGCAACAGGTGCTAATAGTGCAGCAATTCAAAACTATGGTATTGCTGATATTAATGATAGTATCATCTCTCATGAAGCACAAAATGGAGTGGCAATTTATGCTTTAACTTATCTAGATTATAGTTCTAAAATTACAATCAATGATAGTATTTTAGCTGCAGACCAAGCTGTTCAAACTTTCTATGATGATACAAACAATACACCTAAACCTACTAACAGTGATGTAGTTGCTGAAGTTTTAATCAATGGAGGAACTATTTCTGAAGGATCAATTATCAATATTAGAGATCTTGATGCTAGTACACCAGCTAACGGTAGATTAGCTGTAAGTGGTGAAGTTATTGCACCAATTAGTGTGTTAAATTATTTAACAGAAGGTTCATCATTAATCCTTAATACTAATGTTGATGGTGGAGATTATGAATTCAAAGAAGGATACACAGTTTTCATTCCTAGCGATATTACATTTAAAGCAGATAGTTTAACAATGACAAATGCAGAGGTTATTATTGAAGGAAATAGAAATTTAAATCAAAATGCAGACGGAAGTTGGGGTCTAGTTGACACAGCTGATTATACTGCGATTAGTGAATATATTATGCAATATATTGATGGTTTAGATCTTGCCATTTATACAGAAGAAAGTCTAGGCGTTTTAGCTGATGCACTAGATGCTATTCCTTGGGATGCTACACCTGATCAACAAGATTTAGTTGATGAAGCATTCGAAAAAGTAAAGGCAGCATATGATGCTCTTGTATTAATTGATAAGGAACCAGTTGAAGAAAATCCTAATACTTCTGATAGTGGAATCATGAGCGAAGTTGTACTTGGATTTGTATCATTCCTTGGACTTGCTGGATGTGGATTATACGTTAAAAAAGCAGGTGCAAGATAATCTAATAAGCAGTTGAAAATCACGAATATCGTGGTTTTTTTTCTTTTGTTCAGAAAATCTCCTATTTAGTACTCTATAAAGATTATCCATTTACAAAATTTTAAACTTTTGCTATAGTAAAATTATAGGTGATAAAATTGAAAAAGGTAAGAAAGACACATAAGAGAAAACTCAAACCAAAAGCAAAAGCGATGATCTTAGCAATTATTGCATTGATCGCGTTAACCATTTTAGTAAAAACATTTCAAAGTAATGGCTTTGCATTAATAGGCAAATCACATACAGAGGTAAATATTTCTGAAGAATATATTGAAGAAGGAGTAACATATAGAGGAAAAGATGTAACCGATGAAGTAGATATCGATATATCAAAAGTAGATTATACTAAACAAGGAAAGTATCAAATCATATATACCTACCAAACCAAAAAGGGAAAAAAATTAAAATTAAGTCGAACAATTGAAGTAAAAGATTTAGAACTACCAGTACTTACATTAAACGGTGGTAGTGAAATTCATACTTTATTAAACGAAAAGTTTAATGATCCTTTGTATCAAGCTATAGATAATGTAGACGGAGATTTAACAAACGAAGTAAAAGTAACGGGTGAAGTAAATACTACTAAAGAAGGAGAATATTTACTAACCTATGAAGTTAAGGATAAAAGTGGTAATATAGCAAAAAAGGTTAGAAAAGTAATTGTCAGTAGTAAATCCCCATTGAATATGTCCTTGGAAGAATTTTCTTTAGAGGAATACTTCAAGGGAACAATTTTAGAAGAGGTATCTACTCCTTTTGCTGATATGGATGAAATTATTTATGCTGGGGATTCGATGGTGTTATATTATGATATTAACAAATTAGTGCCTTCCAAAAGATTATGGTATCGTAATAGCATTGATCCAAAAACGGCACTAACAGCAACAATGTTTCACTTATATCAAGATACAGAGAAAACCATGGTGGAAATGTATAAAGAAAATCAACCCAAAATATCGATTATTACTCTTGGTACTAATAGCGTGGCATATATGGATATTGAGGTATTTGTGGAAAATTACAGAACTTTATTAAAAGAAATTATCAACGCAAGTCCTAAAACAAGATTAATTGTGCAATCTATTCCTCCTGTTGATAAAAAGAAAGATAAGGAAAATAGTCCTATTAATAACGACAAAATTAATAAATTTAATTACCATATTGCTAAGCTTGCTCAAGAGTTAGGACTAGAGTTTTTAAATTCTGCTACTGCGATGAAAGATGAAAAAGGTTATGCCAAAGATGGATATTGTATTGATTATGACGGTATTCATCCAAGTAAAGTTGGGCATACTGCTTTATATGAGTATACCAAATATCATTTAAAATAAAGGAGAAAAGTAATGAAAAAAATAGTTAGAAGTATCATGATGATAATGCTTGTATTATGTTTGACTGCTTGTGGGCAAAAGGATAGTAGTTTAGCATTTGATATGGCAAAGATAAAAGAAAGTAGTAAAATTAAAGAGTTATTTCCTAGTGCTGATGTGGTAAGTAAAGATGATTTAGTTCGTATTTATGATTTTGATTTATCAAGTATGGAAGAGTATTTAATTGTAGCACCTAAAGTTGCTGATAAAGCAGATATGTATATGATCATTAAACCTTTAGAAGGAAAGATGGACGAGGTAAGAAATGAGGTAAATAATTTTACAGAAAAGTATATTGAACAATTTAGTCTATATCAACCAGAAGAAGCATCGAAAATCAATAATCGCTTGATTTCTATTAAAGGGGATTACTTATTTTATATTATTGGAGATAAACCTAACGATCTACTAAAAGAATTTATGGAATTTAAGATGAATGAGAAGTAATTTTACTTCCTTTTTTGTTATTTGTTCCATCGTATTATTCAACATTGGATACTTTTTGGTTAACTTTAAAGATTTTTTTCTTTCTTTTGTGTATAGTTATTTTATATAGCCGTTTATCACAAGAAGATGTACTTTTCTATCGTTTTTCTTGCGATTAAAGGGAAATTTTGTTATAATCTAGTCTATTGGAGGAAATTATGATACAAACAAATCATGTCACATTGCAATTTGGAAAAAGAACACTATTTGAAGATGTAAATTTGAAGTTTACTCCAGGGAACTGTTATGGGTTAATTGGTGCCAATGGTAGTGGAAAAAGTACGTTTTTAAAACTTTTAGCAAAAGAGATTGATACAACGCATGGAGAAATAGTGATCACTAAGAATGAGCGGATTGCTGTACTTAAACAAGATCATTATTTAAACGATGATATGCGTGTTTTAGATGTAGTGATTAAAGGAAACGCTAGACTTTATGAAATTATGGAAGAAAAAAATAAATTATATCAGCAAACGGAATTTAGTGATGAAGATGGTATGCGTTTAGCCAATTTAGAAGCTGAGTTTATGGAACTAAACGGGTGGGATGCAGAAAGTGAAGCAGGAGAATTATTAGCGAATTTAGGAATTCCATTAGAATTTCATCAACAATTAATGAGAGAAATTCCTGTTAAATATCGTGTTAAGGTGTTACTAGCACAGGCTTTGTTTGGTAATCCTGACATTCTACTTTTAGATGAACCTACGAATAACTTAGATTTATCTGCTATCAATTGGTTAGAAGAATTCTTGATTAATTTTAATAATACAGTAATTGTGGTATCTCATGATCGTCATTTTTTAAATAAAGTATGTACTCATATTGTGGATATCGATTATGGAAAGATGAAATTATATATTGGTAACTATGATTTTTGGTATGAATCTAGTCAGTTGGCATTACGTCAAATGAAAGAGTCCAATAAGAAAAAAGAGGAAAAAATTAAAGAATTACAAGACTTTATTGCGAGATTCTCAGCGAATGCTTCTAAGTCAAAACAAGCTACTTCTAGAAAGAAAATGCTAGAAAAAATTGAATTAGAAGAAATCATTCCATCTAGTAGAAAGTATCCATTTATTGATTTTAAAATAGAGAAACCCGCGGGAAAAGAGATTTTAACGGTTAAAAATTTATCAAAGACGATTGATGGAAAAAAGGTTTTAGATAAAGTATCTTTTCAAGTATTAAAAGGGGATAAGATTGCTTTTGTTGGCAGTGATGATATTGCTAAGACGACGTTATTTAAAATTTTAATGGGGCAGTTGCATCAAGATGGAGGAGAAGTCATTTGGGGAAAGACGATTGTTCCTAGTTATTTGCCACAAGATAATCATGAATATTTTCAAGAAGATGAGACCATTATGAGTTGGATTGGGCATTATTATCATGTGGATGATGAAACCATTCTTCGTGGATTCTTAGGAAGAATGTTGTTTTCTGGGGATGATGTTTTTAAAAGGGTTCCTATTTTATCAGGAGGAGAGAAGATGCGTTGTATGTTAAGTAAGTGCATGTTAGAGTCTCCTAATTTCTTAATTATGGATGAACCAACGAACCATTTGGATTTGGAAAGTATCACTTCCTTAAATAAAGGATTAGAAAACTTCCAAGGAGAAATTTTATTTACCAGTCACGATCATGAATTGAATCAAACTGTTGCAAACCGTATTATTGAAATTTTGCCAAAGGGAGTATATGATCGTCGGTTAACGTATGATGAATATTATTTAGGGAAAGAAAAAGAAACAGCAAGGTAAAGTTTAAAATATATGTTTAG
>CASRZP010000093.1 GCA_949440065.1 uncultured Bacilli bacterium | reverse complement strand
GACTCTTAAAACGAACTCCTTCTTCCATAATATCTTTCTTTTTATTCTTAATCAAGGAAAATACTTGAAAGCCACCACAATCGGTAAGAATCGGTCCAGGATAATTCATAAACTTATGTAATCCTCCAGCATGCGCTACCACATCTTCTCCTGGTCTTAACCACAAATGATAAGTATTAGACAAAATGACAGCGCTATTCATAGCAACTAATTCCTCAGGACTTAGTGTTTTTACAGTAGCTTGTGTTCCTACTGGCATAAACATCGGAGTATCAAAGGAGCCATAATTCGTATGTAAAATTCCTCTTCTCGCTTTCCCATCTTTTTTTAATAGTTCATATTGAATTTTCATTACATCACTTCCATAACATTTAGATTATACTATAGATTTACTTTTATTGCTATTCTTTTCTATTCTTCTTTTTTAAATTCTACTTTTAACTTACTACTGATAATAATATTGTTTAAAAGGGCAAATAAGGAAGCAGAATTCTTCTACTTCCTTATTTTTGATATCCATCAAACATATCTATTTTCACTTGATAAATTTTATTAGGCTTTTCTTTTTTACTAGCTTCGTACTTTTCCACAAACTTAGGATGACTGCTATCCACGATATCTAACCCCAACTCTTTAGCCAACAAAACAATTTTTCTTAATGTTTCAAAATCTTCTTTCACTAATCTACCCATAAAGTTTTTAAGTTTTTTTAAAGGAATTCCTATTCCTATGATAGACGATAAGGGAATTTGGTCTTTTACTTGCCATTCATCAAACATATCACTAACACGTCTATCAATAACTTTATCAAAAATATTTGGCCGAATATAATCAGGAGACAACTTAAATGCTGGAATGCTATCTGAAAGAATAAGACAGAAAGAATCCATAACATAAGAATAAAAAGCATTCATTCTATTTTGTCGATATTCTCCTTTTGGATATTTTTTGCAAACACTAACGTAGTCTGCTCCATTATATCCATAGAAACTTTCATACCCCAATAATCGTTTACTTTTGATACCTCCAGTAGTTAAAATGCTTAGTAAATAATATAAAGAATCTCTTATTTTTCCTAGGCCATGATAATAGTATCGACTACAAAAATTACCATCTACTATTCTTTCTAAGGAATAATCATAAATTGGATGTTCTAAAAATCCTTGTCTTTCATTATAATCTCTTAAACAAATTAGCGAGTCTGTATTTACAATATCTATTTTTAAATCTTTCACAAAAGTTAATAATTCTTGTAACTGACTTTTATAATAAGGAATTTCTTCCCAATCATAACATTTTAATTGATCCATAGGAAGACCAATCCCCACTATCATAGATAGTGGAATACTACCTCTTACCTGATATTCATCATCATATTCACTAAATAATTGTGCAAAAGGTCCTTTTAAATACTTTATATACTTTTCTTTTATCATTCGAATTTTAGAAGCTTTTACTTTATCAGAAATAATAAAACAAGTGCATCCTTCTACAAATTCATAAAAGCCTTGTCCATCTCTATAAAGTCGAATGGGAGATGTTTCTTTTATTCTCCCAAAAGATAAATTTTCTACTGCTATTTCAACATCTTCTCCATGAAAAATTTTTCCACCAAAGCCATAATAAAAAAATTTACTCATGAACTTCACTCCCTAAAATTTTTTCTAATTGTATTTGATAAACTTTATTAAAATTCTTACTTTTTTCTTTTTCATATTCTTCTACAAAATTAGGAAGACTACTATCTACAATATCTAATCCTAATGCTAAAGCAATCTCAATAATTTTTTTAATTTTTTCTTGGCCTTCTTGTATATCTTCCATTAATTCTGCTAATTGTTGCATAGGAATACCTATCGCAACAATATCTGATAAAGAGACTCTATCTTTCACTTGCCATTCATCAAACATATCACTAAAGCGTGTGTTAGGTTTTGAATTCATATATCCAAAAAGTTCAAAACGATTCCATTTATCAGCATTTTCAATAATTTCTGGTTTAATAGCCTCCACTGTATCAGAAATAATAAAACAAATACTATCTTGAACATATTTATAAAATGCATTATTAGAATGCCTAGAATATTCTTCTTCTGGTTCTTTTGTACAAATACTTACATGGTCTAAACCATTAAAACCAATCTTTCTAGCACCAGGCATACATTTAATACCACCTTTTTGAAATATATCTAACGTTTTTTCTAATATATCTCCTCTTTTTACACCATGATAATAATACTTACTCATAATATCCCCCATTATTCGTTCCTTTTTTAAGAAAAAAGTACATACTATCATACCATATTTTCTAAAATTTACAAATTCTGAAAGAAATTAACTAACTGAGATAACCCCATTTTATGGGAAGCTTTTAAATAAATAATAGAATAATCTTTTAAAGAAATAGTTTTCAAATATTCTTTTAGTTCTTCAATACTATAAAAATGTGGTTTATTCTTTAAGTAAGAAGTCTCTTCTCCCATTGTTATTACATTTAAATCATCATACTTTTGAATTTCCTGATAAACTTTTTCATGAACTCTCTGACTAAATTTTCCTAACTCCAAAATATCTCCTAATATCACTAATTTTTTACCATCATAATGAGAAATAACATCTAAACCATAACAAATAGATTCATAAGACGCATTATAAGCATCATCAATAAGTAAAATATTATTTATTTTTATTGGTTGCATTCTAGAAGGAACACCTGAAAATGATTCTAATCTTTTCCTAATGTCTTCTTTTGTATACCCTAGATATTCGCATACCTTACAAGCTAAACTTACATTAATTGCGGGAAGTGAGGCAATAGAAGGATATTCCTCTTTTACTTGGTAGCCTGACACATGTTTTAAATATCTATCCAATTGATTTACAAAAAGAGTAATAGATGGTGTAGCTTCCACTAACTCCATCTTTGCTTTAAAAATTGCTTTCCTACTCCCCAAATTACCAATATGAGCAGTTCCAATATTCGTAATAATTCCAATATCAGGTTTGGCTAAAGAAGATAAATGATAAATTTCTCCTGCATGATTCATCCCCATCTCTAAAACTAAATAGTCATAATTATTATTAAGTTTTAATAGAGTTTTAGGTACCCCAATGTGATTATTTTCACTTTCTTTATTTGCCAAAACTTTGTTATTAGAAGATAATAGAAATTTCAACAATTCCTTTGTACTAGTTTTTCCATTACTTCCTGTAATAGCAATTACTTTACCCTTAAATTCTTTTCTTTTTAAGCTTCCTAAAGAATCTAGCGTTGCTAATATATTTTTCACCCTTAAAATAGGAATATCTTTTCTATTAACATTTTCTTCGCAAATAATAGTGACTGCTCCTAAAGAAAGTGCTTCTTCTATATATTGATTTCCTTTTCCATAAACTAAAAAAGCATCTTGAGGATTTATTTCTTTACTATCCATTTTTATCTCTTTAATATCTATATTTTTCCAATTACCAATCAATTCTGCTTGTAGATAGTCTCGTAAGTCATAAAGTCGCAAAAAAACACCCTTTCCAGCCACAAAAAAATGGCTAGTCCATATACTTAGCCATTGATTTCATCATTTGATTAATCTGTTTTTGACTTGGTGTACGCCCCATTTGCATCATCATCGTACGAATCATTTGTTCATTTATTGGTGGATTTTTCTTCATATATTTTTGCATATATTTACGTGCTACAAAAAATCCGATAATTGCACCTATTATAAGACCTATTAATACATATCCTAACCTTGCTAAAAGACTCATTTTATCCATCCCTTCATACAGATTATTTTACTAAATAATGACTAAAAATACAAGACTTATTTCATTTTATTCTTTTTATTAAATAAAAAGAACTATTGTTGTCTCAATAGTTCTAGAATTCTATATTTTATTTTTTCATAACTAAAATTCATTGCTTCTAACACTTCATCTTTTGTACCACTCGCTCCAAAAGATTCTAGACCAATAATATATTTTGAATTGTTGATAAGTCTATGCCATCCAAATGGTGAACCTGCCTCTATTGCTATTTTTAAAGTATTTGGAGGCAACACACTTTCTTGGTACTCCCTATTCATTTCTAAAAAGTTTTCCATGCATGGTACACTTACCACTCTAATTCCAGATTCTCCCATACGAGCAAACTCTAAAGCCAAATTTTTAGCGACATGAACTTCAGTTCCAGTTGCTAATAAAATTAATTTTAAAGGAGTTGTCTCTTGATGAAGAATATAAGCACCATTCATAGCTTTGACAGCATCCGACATTTCTATTACTTCCACTTCATTACGAGCAAGAATTAAAGAACTTGGGTTTTCATTAGAATTTAAAATTCTTTGCCAGCAACCTAATAATTCTTTCGCATCTGCGGGACGGTAGACTTTCATATTAGGAATAGACCTTAACATAGCTAATTGCTCAATAGGTTGATGAGTTGGACCATCAGGACCAACAGAAATCGAATCATGAGTATAAATGTAGGTTACTGGAAGCCTCATAAGTGCTGACATACGCATAGCTGGTTTTAAATAATCAGAAAAACTTAGAAAAGTAGAACCATAAGGTTTTAAATTGACCAAAGCTAAACCATTTAAGATAGCGCCCATCGCATGCTCACGAACTCCAAACCAAATATTATTACCATTAAAGTTATCAGCAGAAATATCAGCAAATTCAGAAACATAAGTCATAGTTGTAGAGCCTAAATCGGCGCTTCCTCCTACAAATGTCTTAATATTTTTATTTAATGATTGT
>CASRZP010000092.1 GCA_949440065.1 uncultured Bacilli bacterium | reverse complement strand
CAATGGTACCTGATGTTACTTTTTGATAAATTTTATCATATTTTCCTTCCACTCTTGCACTAGCTACATCATCGCTTGTTTGTGCAAGTAAGGAATAAATGTTATTCGTAACCTCAGCATGAGCTAAGTTAGCTTGATTGATTTGGTGTCCAATTTCATGACTAATTCCCCAACCGAAGTATCCTGTTGTTGTCATTGCTCCATCTACTACTTGATTAGGTTTTCCTTGCATTAGTCCTGCAATGGATCCGTATTCTATACCAATATGATCGCCTCCAGCATACATAAAGGCTCCATCAAACATTCTCATTAAGCGAATATTAATTCTTGATGATGGTGTTTTATCTTTGGCATCTGTGGCATTTTCAGATAGACCTTTATGACGATAGAATAAATTCATCATCTCTTCGAATGCTACTAGTGAGTTGTATAAACGATTTTGCATTTCTTCGCTGTTATTTGCTCCAGCACGAATTCCATCATAAGCAGCTGTTGCAGCAACAGAGAACAATCCATTTTTAGTAACAATTTCTGTTGAATTTAGTACGCTAAGTTTACGATCAAAAGTTTTTCCTTCTTCTTGATACATACTAGGTAATTTTTCAACATATGTTTTTAATTGTTCAATATAAGTAGCTACTGCTTTTTTAATTTCTACCTCATCCGTTAATTGATGAATATCTAAAACAGGAATTTTTACGCCTCCACTTACCCGAACTTTTATTTCTTTATCAGCAGTTGCCTTTGGATAACGAATATAAATTGAGCCTCCACGTTCTGTAGCCATCGTTCCGATTTGTGGTACGTCAATAATATTTTGCCCCTTTTTAAGGTTAACAACTACTTGCTTCCAAGTGGATGCTTCTGCATAATACTGTGTAAATACTAACTGTGGTAAGGTATTACCTTGTGTTCCTACGTAAACTGTAATTTGGTCTTTTGCCCGTACTGCTACTCCTAAAGGTTGTAAATCACTAAGTGGTGAAAAACCTAAATGTGTATTTTTTGTTGTAGAAATACTTTGATCTACTATAATTGCATCAAAAATTGCTGTATCGTTTAAAATTTTTCTTGCATAATCTAATTCGTTTAATAGAGCTGTTCTACTTGGATGGTATTCTAAACTAACTGGATCAATCGTATTCATACGTTTTTCTAAAGCGTCAATTTCATCCATAGTAACGTCATCTCGTAGTTCAACACGTAAATCATCTAGGAACAACTTTGCTACATCATCAACAAGAGAATCGTATTGGTAAAATCTTACTTCTCTCATGGCAATATTTCCACTAGCTGAATAATTTGCTAAATTGATTTGAATTTGCTTCGTTGTAATTGGTGCAAAATCTAGTCGATAATAAATTTGTCCATTTGGACTAGTTTGCCTTTGGATACTACTGGATATTTTTTTGTATGATCCATTTTCTAAGTAACGAATTTTTGAATAGAAAAATGATGATTGATCATCCTTTGGTACAATGAAGATATGATCAATGGTATACTCTTGATCAAAGGTGAAAATAGGTCCATTATTAAAGGCATTATATCCACCCAAATCCCAAGTATTTGCCTGATAATAGGAATTATAATCATTGTCTACCAAAGCAAATTCACTTGCTTGATTAGAATTCATCACATATTGAACGGCACTAATATGATTACTTGGAACTCCTATTCCGTTTGAAGTATTTAATAATGCATAGTTAATCATATCAGGTAAAGTCTGTACTTTCGTTGTTGCTGTAGCTAAAACAGACTTTTCCCCTTCACCTAAATGATTGTTACCGCTTACATAAACTTCATAGGTAGTACCTTCAACTAAGTCTCTTAATTGATAACTTGTACCATTAATGTTCTCAATTTTCTTAAACTCTAAATCACCACTTTTGCGATAATAGATATTATAAGAAAGGGTATCTTTCATATCTTTATAACTAATGTTAAATCCAGAACTAACTGGTGTTAAGTTGACCATATCAACCTTTGGTGGTAAACGATTAGGTTCAGGAGTAAAGGAAACGCTATTACTATAGCTACTTCTCCATTCTCCGTTTACTGCTCTAACACTAACTTGATAATTTTTGTAATTGGTTAATCCCTGAATGGTGTAGTGGTTATATGTTGTTTGATAAATGTTATTCGATAAAATTTGTCCATCTTTTAGTTCCTGAACTAAGATTTCATAACCAATGACATTTCTTAAATAGTCAAATTTTACTTCTGCTTGTTCACTGGATGTCGTAACAGAAATATTTTTAGGAATTTCTATTTCTGGCACAGGAACCTCTTCATATACATTATTTAAAAATTCCACTTCTGCAATTTCTGCTAATTTTTTACTTGATGTTTTTACAATTTTAATGGTTACTTTTTTGACAGCAATTTGACCTTCTAAATCAATAACTATCGTATGTTCACTTGCTTTATCAGTAAAAAAGTGAACATCTTCTAAAATCGTAAGTCCTTTTTCATAAGTCGTCACATTTCCCAATTCATCAGTAATTTCTAAGATAATTTGTTCGGGAATATTTTCATCATTTGCTCCTAAGCGGAACTGACTTAGTGTAATAGGTTCTTCTAAATCAAATGACATTACAGCAGGATTATCGTTAGAAATATCTTGGGTCTCATCATTTGCTTTTACACTTACACTTGCTGTTTTTTGTAGTAAGTCGCTAACGCTTCCTTCAATATTACCAGTAACGGTAATGTTACTATGACTGATCATGGCACTAGTATCAACAATTTGTAAAGATTTTTCTTCTCCATTGATTAAACTAGCAATAATCGCAATATCACTAATATCAATTTTTCCATCACGATTCAAATCGTAAGTATCAATTATTTCTTTATCCTTATTATCAATATGAGCAATAATCAAATCAATATCTTCTAAGTTAACTTTGCCATCTTGATTCACATCTCCAATTTCAAATAAACCTTTTTCATTGGAAATAGATACACGTTTGGCATAATCATTTAATTCGATATTTTCTACAGTATAGCTTTTATAACCATTACCGTATAACTCAATACTATAGTTACCACGTTGTAATTGATAGATGGTAACAGAATAATATTTTACTTGATCAAGATTTTCACCATTTAAAATTGTTCCTTCTTGATCCATTTTTTTAACAGAAATATCTCCACTTTGTTCTCCTAAGATGTAAGGTATGGTACTCATTGTCGTAATTCCATTAAAGTTAATGTCTTTGGTGTTACCTTTATCATCTTTTAAGATAATTCCTATATTGGGATTTTCTGTATTTTGGATGGGTAATGTAAATTTTAAGTCAATCTCAAGATTACCTGTTGGAATAAATTCATCTATTTTATTTACTTTAGACTCATCTGTTTCATTACCAGGGTTTATTTCTTGATTGTTCATCATGCTTGCTTTAATGCTAGATGATGTATTATCTATATGGCTATTTTTATTTGACATAGTGTTTTTCACTGTTAAAACAGGAGTAACTACCGTGTTAAATAACAAGCAACAAGATAACATTAGGCTTATAACCTGTGGCATATCTATCCTCTCCTACTTATAAATATTTCATATATAGAATATCACATTTCTACTACTTTTTTCAACAAAATTCATTCAAATTTTATGTCTAATTTATTACTTAACAATGTATTTTATTATTTAAGTTTTAGAAAAATGAAGAAATGATACGTAAGGTATCATTTCTTCAATTGCCTTTCATTATAAGAAAAAAATCTTAATGGTGCCCATGATAGGATTCGAACCTACTACCTATAGCGTCGGAGGCCATCGCTCTATCCAAGTGAGCTACATGGGCATATTAAAATCATATCATAAAATGAAAAAAAGAGCAATTCGCTCTTTTTCTATATCATATTTTCGATATTACGTTCAGCTTGTTTTGTCATTTTACCAACTGCCCTTTTAATATCCTGAGTCGCAGATGGGTTATATTTTTTATACATTGACCATGCACCATAACCCGCTGCTGCCATTAAAGCTAAGCTCATTGTGGTTTTCATTTTCATTTACAATCACCTCTTAACTCTTGATTTGAAAATATGATGGATACAATATTTCTTGTACCATTTTTAGTATGATCGTTTAAAAATAAGTTATACTATTTTTAGCATTTCTTTTAAAGAAGTTCTTCTTGTATCTTCCTGATTATTGTTAACAGCAAAATTTAAAGCTTTTTCTTCTCCTACTAAAATAAGTCTTTCTTTACATCTAGTTACCGCGGTATAAATCAGTTTACGATAAAGCATTTTTCCATAATTTTTTAAAATAGGAATAATCACTATACTAAATTCACTTCCTTGAGATTTATGAATGCTAATAGCAAAACCATGTTTAAAATTAACAAAATTACTTGGTGTATATCGCACGACATTGCCATCAAAATCAATATAAATTTCCCTCTTGGTACCATTTTCAATTTTGGTAATAACGCCAATATCACCGTTAAATACATTATCATCAGGCATATTTGTCAATTGAATTACTTTATCATTTTCACGGTAGATAATATCTCCTACCTTAAGTTCTTTCTTTTTAACTGTCTTAGGATTAAAAATTTGTTGTAATTGCTTATTAATTTCATCAATTCCCACCATTCCTTTATACATTGGTGCTAAAATTTGAATTTTTTTATAGTCAATATCTTGATATAAAGTGGCAAGCTTTTTTAAGTATGTTAGCGTTTCATTTCCTTCAGCATGAATAAAAGTTAAGTCATCTTCCTGATTAAAAATATCTTCTTGTAAACTTCCCTTTTGAATATCATAAGCTAAGGTCAAAATGTTAGAATCACTTTTTTGCCGATATAATTCATTTAAAACAATAATGTTTAACATTTCACTTTCGATGCAATCTTTTAAAATTTGTCCTGGACCAACG
>CASRZP010000091.1 GCA_949440065.1 uncultured Bacilli bacterium | reverse complement strand
CAGCAGATGTACTTCAATATCTAGTGTACATTCCAAGATTTAAATATGCGATACCATCAGGAGAAGGATATCGAGAGATAGATGTAGTATTTCAAAGTGTAAATGATCCAGTGGAGTTAGGAACAGCAGTAGATAACTCTTATTATACGCATCCAGCATTCTGGTGGGATAAAGATAACGATCGAGTACGAGATGCTGGTGAAGAAATCAAAGGTTTTTGGATAGGAAAGTTTGAACTTACGGGAACAACAAGTCAAGTAACTGTGCTACCGAATAAAATTTCCTTAACTGGTATTTCATCCCCTAAAAACTTTTTTAATTATACAAGAGCAATGCAAAATGAAGGAAACATTTATGGATATGGAAATGATGTAGATACGCATTTAATAAAAAATAGTGAATGGGGTGCCGTAGCATATTTAGCTACAAGTCGTTATGGAAAATATGGTAATCCACTTTATAGTGGGGAAGATAGAAAAGTCGTGAAAAATAATACAGTAATTGATGATTCTATCGGAAATTATTCAAGTCATAGTTTTCCTCCTACATTAACTGGATGCTCTGCAGATGATAATACAAGTAGCCCAGAGACAAATATAACAGAAGCAAAAGGATGTAAAAATCCATATCACACCACCATTGGACAAAGAGCTTCCACCACGGGTAATATTTATGGAGTATATGATATGGTTGGAGGAAGTTTTGAATTTACTATGGGAAACTTAAATGGCAAGGGTGTCAATAATGACATGCAAGCTAAGTATTATGATTTATATACATACACTCCTTTAGGAAATTATCCACTATATGCTGATACAGTATGTGCTAATAAAGAGTGTTTAGGTCATGCAATTGGTGAGACAAAAGGATGGCAAGGTTATTCAGGATATGCTAGTGAAGGATATAATTGGACGTTTCGTGGCGGCTTTTCAGGAATAGGTGCTAGTTATAGTGGATTATTTACATTTTATTCCACTGGTCCTGTAGGCTTGGCATCAGGAAAAGGTTATTATCATCTTTCATCGCGATTAACGGTAGCTGATTTATCATAAATATAAAAATGATATAACAAAATGATTTACAACCTTCTAGATAAACGTTAGTATACCAAAAGAAAAAGTCTAACAATAAAAGGAGAAAACATGTTGCTTTTCCCTCCTTTTTTCGTTTATAATAATAATAGAACATAGGAGGCACATATGGCGAAGTTATATTTTAGGTATGGTGCAATGAATGCAGGAAAAAGTGCATTACTGATGCAAGCAGCATACAATTACGAACAACAAGGAATGAAAGTGTTAGTCTTCAAACCCAGTATCGATACTAAGGGGGAAGAGTATTTAGTATCAAGAATTGGACTAAAAAGAAAAGTAGATGCCATCATCAAAAAAGAAGACTCACTGGTAGAAGTTGTGAAAACACTAAACGAAAAAGCCAATTGCATTTTTGTTGATGAAGCACAATTTTTAACCAGTCGTCAAGTTGATGAATTGATGGAAATCGTTGTATTTTTTAATATTCCTGTGATTTGTTACGGACTTCGTTGTGATTTTTTAGGACAAGCTTTTGAAGGAAGTAGTCGACTATTATCAATAGCTCACACCATTGAAGAGATGAAAACCATATGTACCTGTGGAAGAAAAGCGATGTATAATGTTCGATTAAAAAATGGAAAATATGTATTTTCTGGGAATCAGATTGCAATAGATGGAGATAATAATAGTATCAGCTACACTTCATTATGTCCAGTGTGCTATTATCATATAAGAAAAGAAATAGAAAAAGGGAGCGATTTTGGCGAATGAAAAAATACGTTTATAATTTTGCTGAGGGAAGTAAAGAAATGAGGGAACTCTTAGGAGGAAAAGGTGCCAATTTAGCCGAAATGTTAAATTTAGGACTACCTGTTCCTTTAGGTTTTACCATTACTACAGAAGCTTGTAGGGACTATTATAATCAAGGAGAACAATTAACCGAGAGCTTTATTAAGGAAGTATTAATGGGCGTTGTTCAATTAGAAAATGAAACCAATAGACAATTTGGCGATCCATTACACCCATTATTGTTGTCTGTTCGTAGTGGGGCAAGGGAATCTATGCCTGGGATGATGAATACCATTTTAAATCTAGGGCTAAATGATGAAATTGTAGAAAAATGGGCTAGTAGAATACCTAACCCTCGTTTTGCTTATGACTCTTATCGCAGGTTAATTCAAATGTATGCTGATGTGGTAATGGACTTAGATGCTAATCGCTTTGAAGATATTTTAACGGCTGTAAAACAAATTCGTGGTGTAAATTTAGATACTGATCTTAATTTAGATGAGCTAAAATTGTTAGTAGAGAGTTATAAGGTGGAATATCGTAATCAATCAAGACAAGATTTTCCTCAGGATGTGCCTTTACAATTGATCGAAGCCGTTAAAGCTGTTTTTCGTTCATGGAATACAAAACGTGCGAAGGCTTATCGTGAATTAAATCATATTCCTGATGATTGGGGTACTGCTGTTAATGTACAGCAAATGGTATATGGAAATATTAGTGAGCAATCAGGAACAGGGGTAGTGTTTAGTCGTAATCCAAGTACAGGAGAAGATGGGTTATTTGGTGAATTCATGATGAATGCCCAAGGGGAGGACATTGTAGCAGGCATTAGAACCCCGATGGATATTGAAAAACTAGCGAAAATTGATAAAGAATGTTATCAAGAATTAGTAAAACATGCGAAGATCTTGGAGCGTCATTATAAAGATATGCAAGATATGGAGTTTACCATTGAAAATGGAAAATTGTATTTACTCCAAACACGAAATGGTAAGCGTACAGCGAAAGCTAGTGTAAAAATTGCAACAGACATGGTAAAGGAAGGACTTTTAACTAAGGAAGAAGCTTTGTTAAAGGTATCTCCTAGTCAGTTAGATAATTTACTTCATCCATCATTTGATGTGAAAGCACTAAAAAAATTTGATTGCCTAGCTAAAGGGTTAGCGGCATCCCCTGGTGCAGCAGTAGGACAAATCTATTTTTCTACCAATGATTTAATTAAGGCGAAAGAACAGGGAGTTAAAGACTTAATTTTAGTGAGAATGGATACGTCAGCTGATGATATTGTAGGAATGCATCAAGCAAATGGTGTGTTAACGCTCCGCGGAGGAATGACCTCTCATGCTGCAGTAGTAGCTAGGGGTATGGGAACTTGTTGTGTTTCTGGATGTGAGGAGTTAGAGCTTGATGAAGAGAAAAAATTATTAAGAAAAGATAAAGTTATCTTAAAAGAAGGCGATGTCATTTCGTTAGATGGAACAACGGGAAAAGTCTATGTAGGAAGTGTGCCTTTAGAAGCTCCTATTTTAGATAATGATTTTAAAACCTTTATGGGATATGCAAAAGAGTTTGCTAAAATTAAAGTACGGGCTAATGCTGATACAGCGATGGACGCTAAGATATCACTAGAGTTTGGTGCTGATGGTATTGGACTATGTCGAAGCGAACACATGTTTTTTGAGGAAAATAGACTTTTATCAATGCGTAAAATGATTCTTGCTAAGGATATGGAAGAACGTCAAAGTGCAATAGATGAATTATTAGAGTATCAAAGGGAAGATTATTTACAGATTTTTGAAGAGGCTAAAGGTGTACCTGTGACTATTCGTTATCTAGATCCACCGTTACATGAGTTTTTACCAAGAAAGACGCAGGATGTAATTCATTTTGCAGAGGCCATTAAGAAAAAGCCAGAAGAGGTAATGGATCGAATTAAAGAGTTACAAGAAGCTAATCCGATGATGGGACATCGTGGCTGTCGTTTATCGATTACTAATCCTGAAATTACGATTATGCAAACAAGAGCAATTATGGAAGCAGCCATCATTTGTCGTAGACGAGATATTCCAGTACACGTTGAACTAATGGTTCCATTAACGGTTGATACTAAGGAGTTTGATGAAATTAAAGCAATTATTGATCAAACAGCAAATTTTGTAATGAAAAAAGAAGTAATCATGGTTCCTTATCATGTTGGAACGATGATTGAAACACCAAGAGCATGCATCATTTCAAGAGAATTAGCAAAACGCTGCGAGTTTTATTCTTTTGGAACAAACGATTTGACCCAGTTAATGTATGGAATATCAAGAGATGACATGGCAAAATTCATTCCAAAATATGTGGAAGATAAAGTGTTTATGTCTGATCCGTTTAAGCATTTAGATGAACTTGGGGTAGGACGTTTGATGAAAGTAGCGATTAGAGAAGCAAAGATAGTAAATCCTAATATTGAACTTGGCATATGTGGAGAACATGGTGGAGATCCAGAATCTATTGCTTTTTGTCATAAGATAGGATTAGACTATGTATCTTGTTCACCATATCGTGTACCTATTGCCTTAGTTGCCAGTGCAAGAAGTGCTATCTTGGAACAAGATAAGAAGAAAAATAGTGAATCTAATGATGTGATAGAAGAAATAGAGATTGTTTAAGAGAAATCTATTGGAAAAATATTTTTTTCGAAAAAGATTGATGTAATGAAAAAAATAAGTGAATGATAAAAAGAAGGTGTTAAAATGGTGAATAGATGTGACAATTTTCTTTGTTTTAACAATAGCTTTGTTAACCAAAAATTAACTAGGGGGGGGGGCAGAATCTAAAATAAAAATCTTATATGATAAGGAATATAAAGGAACAGGAAGAGATATCTTGTTCTTTTTCTTGTGTTAAATTAAATTATTGTTAACTTTTAACAAAGTTCGACAAAATGATGATAAGTTTATTAGTAGGATAAAGATGAGAGGTAAAATAGATGAAACATAAAATATTATTTATCGGAATAGCTATAGCTATATTAGTCGTTATCATAGGAAGTAGTTATGCCTTTTTAAGCAGTCAAAGTGAAGGTACTAAGAACCATATCGTAAAAGCAGGCAAGCTAGAGATTAGTTTTAGCGATGTTGATAATAGCAAAATTAATTTAGAA
>CASRZP010000090.1 GCA_949440065.1 uncultured Bacilli bacterium | reverse complement strand
GTTGGAAAAGGAACCGAGTTTACCATTCAATTTTATAAAAATGACACGATATAGGGATAATTCTTACAAAATTGTTAGAAAAAAGTCATCATATTGAAAGATTTCTATTATACAATGGGGTATGAAAGGAAAAAAGATTATGGAAATTTTGAAAGTTGAAAATTTGTGCAAGAACTATGGTAGAGGAGATACCTTAGTCAAAGCACTAGATAAGGTGTCTTTTTCAGTAAACAAAGGAGAATTTGTGGCTATCGTTGGGGCATCAGGTTCAGGAAAAAGTACTCTTTTACACATTTTAGGAGGAGTAGATCGACCTACTAGTGGTAAAGTATACGTTGATGGTGAGGATGTGTATCAATTAAATGAACACAACTTAGCTATTTTTCGTCGCCGTGAGGTAGGATTAATCTATCAATTTTACAATTTAATTCCTATTTTAAATGTCAAAGAAAATATTACGTTACCTATTTTATTAGACAACAAAAGGGTAGATGAAGAATATTTAAACGAAATCATACAAACTTTATCCTTAAAGGATAGAATCAATCATTTGCCTAATGAGTTATCTGGAGGACAACAACAAAGGGTATCGATAGGTCGAGCCTTGATGAATCGTCCAGCGATATTACTAGCGGATGAACCTACAGGAAACTTAGATTCTAAAGCAAGTCGTGAGATTATTGAATTATTAAAACTATCTAATAAAAAGTATAATCAAACCATTATTATGATAACCCATGATCATGAACTAGCGTTACATGCATCAAGAATTATTACCATTGACGATGGAAAAATCATTAAAGATGAAATGGTGAAGTAAGATGAATATTTTAAATAAGTTAACCATTAAACACTTAAAAATGAACAAAAAAAGAACCATCGTCACGATTATTGGTATTATTTTGTCTACTGCCTTAATGGTAGGAATAGGTACTATTGCATCAAGCTTTCGAGAACTGATGTTAAAAGAAGTTACCAAAAATTATGGAGCACATCACGTTGAAATCATGGATTATTCTTACTTAGATTATAAGTACATTAAAAATAATGCACAGATTAAAAATGCAACATTAGAATATGGACTAGGTTACTCCTTACTTGAAGGTGGGGAAAATGAATATAAACCTTATTTATATATTAAAGAAGTAAATGATGAATATTTTAAGAAAGTACTTTCACTAAAGGATGGTCGCTTACCAGAAAAAAATGATGAGATAGTGATTTCATCACATATTGCTAGTAACGGTAAAGTGAATTATCATCTAGGGGATAAGATAACATTAAATATTGGAAGTCGTCATTATCAAGATGAGGAAACTCCTTTAACTCAGCAGGATGCTTATTTTAAAGATGAAACCATAAAGATAGAACAAACAAAAGAATTTACTATTGTTGGCATAGTTGAACGTCCTTTTGATGAAGGATATACAGCACCTGGATATAGTGTATTTACTCCTTTAAATGAGATGGATTTGACTTATAATAGCAAGGTGAGTTCTAAAATAACGTATAAGAAGGTAAAAAATAGTCATAAAATTACTGATGAATTAGCACAAGCTTTAGGCTTTAGTAGAGAAGATACTTATGAAAAAATCAATTACAATGAAGGGATTTTGGCTTTTAATGGAGCAAGTTCTTATGAAAATATCAACAATATGATAGGAGGACTAGTTGCTATTATCCTAGCTTTAGTATCCATTGGATGTATTATTGTTATTTACAATTCCTTTGCTATTTCTGTCATGGAGAGAAAAAAACAATTTGGTTTATTCTCAAGTATTGGTGCAACTTCTAGACAATTAAAAAAAACGGTATTTTTTGAAGCCTTAATTGTATCCGTTATTGGTATTCCCATTGGACTACTATCAGGCATTTTTGGAATTGATGTGGTATTAAAAATAACCAATCATCTATTACCGAATTACTTTGGTTTCCCGTTAGAAATATCACTATATCCTCTTTTAATTATCATTCCTATTTCGTTTATGCTCATGACCATTTTTATATCAGCATATTTACCTGCTAGAAAAGCAGCCAAAATTTCACCGATTGAAGCCATTCGTTTAAATGATGATATTAAAATGCCAAAACGTGGGATGAAATCACGACCAATATTTGCCAAAATTTTAGGAATTGAAGCAGAAATTGCTAGAAAAAACATGAAAAGAAATAAGAAAAAATATCGAATTACGATTTTATCTTTATTTATTAGTATTGTCTTATTCTTATCGTTTTCTAGTATTTTGCAACTAGGAATGAAAGGAACAACGACTTTTGTAGAACATAAAAATTATGATATCATTGTTAGATTTTATAATCCAAGTGGAGATAGTGGACTAATCAATGCGATGGAAGAATACAAAAAGATTTATGAGTCAATTTTAAAATTAGATGGAATTGATAACTACACCCTTAGTGAAATAGATACTTTATTTCGAGTAAAGACAAAAGATGATATTTTTAGCAAAGCTTATTTTGATTATCTAAAAGATGAAGGACTAGAGTATGATAATACATATGGTTTAGCAGATATGTTCTTTATTTCCTTAGATGATACTAGTTATCAAGAGTATTTAAAGAAAGCTAATTTATCTTATCAAGACTTTAACACTGATGAAATTAAACCAATTATCATTAATAAAATGGTAAACCGTGATTATGAAAAACAAAAAGTAAAAGAGTTTAAGTACATTAAAAATGATGTTTCAAAAATCACATTAGAATTATTTAAATTAAACCATGACACTGATTTAGACAAGGATATTTCTTTAGCTAAATTTGATGCAGTTGTTAGTGATGTTGAACCTGAGATGTTATCTATTAGTATATCAACGGCAAAATATGCGATTATCTCTAACCAAATGCTGCAAAAACTTCGTACGTATGTAGACTTAGATAAAGGAGAAGTTTATTATTCTAATGGACTAGACATTATGATTCAAGCAAAAGAGCATGATAAAGTGTATAAAAACATTGATGATTTATTACCAGAAGATCTTAGTAGACAAGATATATTTGCTTCTGCTTCTGACATTACTGCGAATATGCAAATGCAAAAAAATGGTATTTTAGTCATTGGTATGTTCCTATATGGTTTTATTGCTTTGGTAACTTTAATTGGTGTTACTAGTGTCTTTAATACAATTAATACTTCGATGGCTTTAAGACGACGTGAATTTGCGATTTTAAGAAGCACAGGTCTAACGCCAAAAGGATTTAATAAAATGTTATTTTATGAGAGTATTCTCTATGGGCTAAAAGCTTTAATTTATGGCATTCCTGTTGCTATTGGAGTCATGTATTTAATTTATAGGAATATCTATGGTGTAGTAGAATTTGCATTCATGGTACCAATGAGAGAAATGATGATCACTATTGTATCTGTATTCTTATTAACTTTTATTACCATGATGTATGCAGCAAATAAAATCAAAAAAGAAAACATCTTAGATGCTATTCGAGAAGAAAATATTTAAAAAAGTGTCAAGTAAAATGGCACTTTTCTTTTATTTTGGCGAACAATTGAACGATTTTGGATGAAAATATAGTATAATATCATTATCTAAGATATTTTGCCTTAGAATAAAAAAGGAAGAAAAGAGTGATAAAATGAAATATTTAACGGATATTAACCCATATATTTTTAGAGAATATGATGTTAGAGGAGTCTATCCTGATACGATTAATGAAGATGTATCTTACACGATAGGTGTTGGTTTTGGTAGTTATATTCAAACAATGGGAAAAAAGAAATGTCTAGTTGCTTATGATAATCGATATTCATCTACTTCTTTAGAAGAAGCAGTAGTAAAAGGAATAATAGAAACTGGGTGTGATGTTGTTCGCTTAGGCTTATCCACCACACCAATGTATTATTATGCTAGCATGAAATTAGAAATTGAACCAGGGATAATGATTACCGCTAGTCATAATCCAAAAGATGATAATGGATTTAAAATTGCTTTTGATAAAAGTGGAAATGCTAAAGGACAAGAGATAAAAGATTTTTTAACGTTTATTCAAAAAGGAGAAAAAAAAGTAGGAAATGGTTCTACTACATTTGTGGATATTAAGGAGGAATATATTGACTTTTTGGTAAAGCACACCCACTTAGGAAGTAAAAGATTGAAAGTGGTTATCGATTGTGGTAATGGAACAACTAGTATTTTAGCTAAGGAGTTATATTCTAAGTTTCCGATTGACTTAACGGTGCTTTACCAAGAAAGTGATCCTAGTTTTCCTAATCATCACCCAGACCCTTCGATTGAAGAAAATTTAACTGATTTAGCAAAAAAGGTCAAAGAATTAAATGCTGACGTTGGACTTGGTTTTGATGGAGATGGGGATAGATTAGGATTAGTAGATGAAAAGGGTAAGTTTATTCCAATGGACATTTACATGATTTTAATGATTAGGGAAATGATAGGAAAAGTAGAAAATAAAACATTCCTTTATGATGTAAAGTGTTCTAAAGCCCTAGAAGATGAAATTCTTCGTTTAAAGGGAATACCTTATTGTTACCGAACAGGAAACTCGTATACGAAAAGTAAGGTGTTGGAAGAGGATATGCCATTTGGGGGAGAGTTATCGGGACACGTTTATTTTAATGATCGCTTCCGTGGTTTTGATTCAGGACTTTATGCTGGACTTCGTTTACTAGAAGTTTTATCGAATAATGATAAGTCACTATCAGAGCTACTTAGTGATGTTCCTAAGTATTATTCAACTGCTGAATTAAAGTTTACTAGTCGTGATGAGACAAAACATCAAGTGGTTGAAAAGATTAAGGAATATACAAAGGAAAAAGGTTATAAAACTTTACAAATCGATGGAGTGAAAGTATTATTTCAAGAAGGATGGGCTTTAATTCGTGTATCTAATACAGGACCTAATATTACGGCAAGGTTTGAAGCAAAGACAATGGAACGTTTAGAACAGTTAAAGGATGAATTTACTAGTTTAATAGAAAAGTTTAACAAAGAGTTTATTTGATTATTGTTAAAAAAATATTTTTATGATAGAATGAACATAAAGT
>CASRZP010000089.1 GCA_949440065.1 uncultured Bacilli bacterium | reverse complement strand
TATTATGTCTTTTTAGATGAAGTTCAAAATGTTCCTAACTTTCAAAAAGCAGTAGATAGTTTATATATAAAGAAAAATGTTGATGTATATATCACTGGTTCCAATGCTTATTTATTATCAGGAGAACTAGCTACATTATTATCTGGTAGATACATAGAAATAAAAATGTTGCCATTATCATTTCAAGAATATTTAAATGCTTTAGAAGATAACATGACAAAAAGCCGTTATGAATATTTTTTAGATTATATGAAAAATGGTGGAATGCCTGGAAATATATCTATAGTGAAGGAAGGATAATCCTAGTGATTTAGATATATATTTAGAAGGCATATTTTCTACAGTAGTTTATAAAGACATTATGGCAAGAAATAATATATCAAATAAAATGTTATTGGAAAATATTTTAAGATTTTTATTTGATAGCATAGGTAGTCCCATATCCACAAAAAAGATAAGTGATACGTTAACCAGTAAAGGAATGTCTATTAGTAATCATACAGTAGAAAACTATATTACATCGTTTGTCGAAAGTTTTCTTATTTATAAAGCGGAAAGATTTGATGTAAAAGGGAAAAATTTATTAGCAAGAGATTATAAATATTATGTAGTAGATGTAGGTTTACGAAGTCACTTATTAGGAAAAAAAGCTGATAGTGATATGGGGCGTATCTTAGAAAATATTGTATATCTTGAATTACTTAGAAGAGGATATAAAGTTTACGTTGGAAAAGTTGATAATTTAGAAATTGATTTTGTAGCAAAAAATCGTGATGGACTAAAATATTTTCAAGTAGCATTATCACTTCGAGATGAAAAACTTTTGGAAAGAGAACTTAAATCATTACAAAAAACAGGTGATCATTATCCTAAATATTTGTTAACACTTGATATGGATTTAGAAGCAGATTATGATGGTATTACCAAGATTAATGTAATCGATTGGTTGTTAAATAAAAAATAAGGGATATATCAACATATTTCTTTTTCTTTTTCCTAAAAAATGGTATCATAAAATAGAAGGAATTAATCATAAGGAGGATACTTAAGTGAAAACGATTCGTGATTTTGATTTATTAGGAAAAAAGGTAATCATAAGAGTAGATTTTAATGTTCCCATCAAAGAAGGAAAAATTTTAGATGATAATAGAATAGTGATGAGTCTATCTACCATAAAGTATGCTATAAATCAAGGGGCTAAAGTCATTTTAATGTCTCATCTTGGAAAAATTAAAAATAGCGAAGATTTAGAAAAAAATTCATTAAAAATAGTAGGACAACGTCTAAGTGAATATTTAGAAAAAAATGTAGTTTTTGTTCCTGTTACCCATGGAAAAGAGTTAAAAGATATCGTTGATTCTTTAAAAAATGGAGAAATCTTATTAATGGAAAATACCCGTTTTGAAGATTTAGATGGAAAAAAAGAAAGTGGATGTGATGAGGACTTAAGTAAAGAATGGGCAAGTTTAGGAGATATTTTTATTAATGATGCCTTTGCTACAGCACACAGAAAACATGCATCTAATGTGGGAATAGCTAAATATTTACCAAGTGGAGTAGGCTTTTTAATGGAAAAAGAAGTAGAAGCAATGGAAGTTTTAATGAAAGGTGAACATCCTTTTATTGTCATTCTCGGTGGAGCAAAAGTTGAAGATAAAATTGCTACTATCCGTCATATTATTGAAAAGTGTGATTATCTTTTAATAGGTGGGGGAATGGCATTTACTTTTTTGAAAGCTAAAGGATTAGAAGTAGGTAAATCCATCGTCGATAGTGAAAACTTATCGTTTGCTAAAGAAATGTTAGAAAGGTATCCCAATAAAATTATCTTACCAATGGATGTAGTTGTAGCAGAAGAAATGAAGGAAGATGTTTCTACTTTTATAGTAGATATAGAAAAGATGAAAAAAGAACTAATGGGACTTGACATTGGACCTAAAAGCGTAGTAAATTATAGCAAATATCTAGAAAACGCCAAAACTCTTTTCTGGAATGGACCTATGGGTGTGTATGAAATGAAAAATTTTCAAAACGGTACAAAAGGGTTATTAGAGGAAGTAACCAAAAGAGGAAATACGCTATACTCTATTTTAGGTGGAGGAGATATTGTAGCAGCGGCAACGCTTCTTGGGTATAAAGATAAAATTACTCATGCATCAACTGGAGGAGGGGCAATTTTAGAATATATGGAAGGAAAAAGTTTGCCAGGAATTGAAGCCATAAGAGGGCAGAATTAAAGAGGTGTAGAAATGAATAATAAAGAATCGATTCAAAAGTTAGTGTGTCTTAATCCTTATCAACAAGACCATATCGATAAGATGCTAGAATTTGAAACACATTTAGTAAAAAATGAACAACCTTTAGTACTATCTACTATATTAAAAATGGAATTAAAAGATTTGACAAGGGAAGATTATCAAGAGAAAAAACAGGGAAAACCTTTAAAAGAAAATTTCTTTCTAGAAGAGATGAATCATTTTAAAGCTTCTTGCTATGTAGAAGAAAATCCAATAAAGGAAAGCGTTGAAGTTTATATTTTTGTACCTATGTCTTATCGTAGAAATCATTACGCGACTAACTTATTGAAAATGGTCGAACAATATGTTTTTTTCCATTATCCTAAGATGAAAGGAATTATTGCCAATGTGAACTTAGACAATCATCAAGCACTAAATTTATTTTCTCAATTAGGTTATGAATTATCATCAACAGATGAATTAAGTGCTATTTTTTATCAAGCTAACAAAAAACTTATCCACGATAAGGATGTTAAAGCCAAATGAAAAATTTACGTCGCAATGCTTTAGTATTATTAATTATCACCATTATTATTTTATATTTTGTAGTAAAAGATGATTTTTCTACTATCGTTACTACCTTGACTACTATCAATTTAGCATGGTTTTTCGTTGCTGTTATTCTATATTTTCTCTATGTATTGATCAAAGCCTATGTTCTATATTTAACAGCGAAAACGGAAAAAGACGACTTTCGTTATCCTCAAGCGTTAAAGTTTACTTGGATTACACAATTTTTTAATGGCATAACTCCCTTTTCTACTGGAGGACAACCAATGGAAATTTATCTATTAAAAAAAGATGGGATAAAAGCAGCTAAAGGAACTAGTATTATTATGCAAACGTTTATCTTTTATCAAATTGCTTTAGTAGCCCTTGGTGTGTTTGCTGTAATATCTAACTATTTTTTTGGATTTTTTCATGAACTCCCTTTACTAAGAAAGTTGATTCTTCTAGGATTTATTTGTAATACAGCAGTAGCTGTAGTGTTGTTATTAGTAAGTTTTTCTAATAAGGCAAATCATTTTGTAGCAAATAAAGTAATTGCTTTTTTATCCAAAATAAAATTGGTAAGAAAAAAAGAACAAATGTTAGAAAATTGGAATCAACGTTTAGATGATTTTTATGATAATGCGACGAAATTGAGAAAAAATAAAGTGCTTTTTCTAAAAGGTGTACTGTTAAATCTTTTAAGTTTAACCATTTATTATGCCCTACCATTATTTATCTTGTATAGCATGCACGATTATACAAGCTTAACACTACTAAAGACAGTTACTTCATCAGCTTACGTGTTAATCATCGGCTCTTTTGTTCCTATTCCAGGAGCATCTGGTGGTATCGAATATGGATTTATGACGTTTTTTGGTACCTTTTTGGTAGGAGCAAAATTATCGGTATTGCTTCTCATTTGGCGTTTTCTAACATATTATTTAAGTATGATAATTGGTGCAGTACTATTTAATGTTTATATTAAGGAAGTGAAAGAATGAGAATAGGATTATTTACCGATACTTATCCTCCTTATATTAATGGAGTATCTACTAGTGTATTTATGTTAAAAAAATCATTAGAGAAAAAGGGACATCAAGTATATGTGGTGACAGTTAATGATAATAGTTTAAAATACCAATTTGAAGAAAATAAGAAAGTTATTAGAATTCCTGGGTTACCTACAGGAATTTATGATTACCGTTTTAGTCGGATATATCCCGTAAAGATCGTAAAAATCATTAAAAAATGGAAACTTGATGTAATTCACTCACATACAGAGTTTGGTATTGGTATTTTTGCTCGTCTATTAGCTAAACAATTTAATATTCCACTAGTACATACTTATCACACCATGTATGAAGATTATATTCATTATATTACTAAGGGGTATTTCGATCGTTCAAGCAAGAAAATTGTGGAGTACTTAACTTTGTTTTACTGTGATAAAACGGCTAAGGAATTAATTGTGCCAACGGAGAAGACCTATCATTTATTTAAAGATAAGTATCATGTAAATAAAAATATTCATATTGTACCAACGGGAATTGAAGTAGAACGTTTTTATAAAGAAAACATTGATGTTAAAAAGGTTGAAGAGTTAAGAAAAAAGTATAAAGTAACACCAAATGATTTTGTACTTCTTTTTGTTGGACGTCTAGCCAAGGAGAAGAATGTGGAGTTTTTAATCGATGTACACCGTGATTTAGTGAAGAAAAATAAGAGTATGAAGTTAATTATTGTGGGAGATGGGCCAGGACGAGATGATTATGAGCAATTAGCAAGAAAATATAAAACGATTGACCAGGTGATTTTTACAGGGAAAGTGCCATGGGAAGAAGTGCCAAATTTTTATCAATTAGCAAATTTATTTGTTACAGCATCTACCTCTGAAACACAAGGATTAACTGTGGTAGAAGCTATGGCTGCTGGGATTGTTCCTATTTGTGTCGATGATTCTGCCTTTAGAACAGTAGTGGTGAATGCACTAAATGGAATGATGTTTAAGAATAAGCGTGAGTGTAAAAATGCTATTGAGTCGTTGTATAAAAAGGCGGATGAGTGTTATAAAATGGCTCAGCAAGCAAGAATTACAGCAGAACATTGCAGTAGTAAGCATTACGCAGAGAATGTGTTAGATGTGTATAATATGGCGATAAATGGAAAAGATGATAAGTATGGGTGGATTTCCGTTATTGTGGATAAAATAAGGAGAAGCTAAAGATGAGATATTATATTTGTAATCATAAGGCGAATTTGTCAAAGGAAGCGTACCAAAAGATAGCAAAGATGATGAATAAGATAGAAACCT
>CASRZP010000088.1 GCA_949440065.1 uncultured Bacilli bacterium | reverse complement strand
ATAAATTGTAATGCTAGTGGAAAATCAATGGCATTTGGTAAAGCAAGTGAAGCAACCCAAGATGAAACAAAATTAGAAGTTGCTTTAGATACTTATTTTAGCAAATCTGTAAATATAGGTTCAAAAACCTTGCAAAAATTTATTGAAGATATTCTTTTAGAATCTGATAAAAAGAAATATCCAGTAGGAACAATTTTAATGAGTTCTGCTAATACTAATCCTGCTTCTTACTTAAAATTTGGAACGTGGGTAGCGTGGGGTAGTGGAAAAGTTCCTGTAGGAGTGGATACAAACCAAACAGAGTTTAATGCCGTAGAAAAAATTGGTGGAGAAAAAACTCATGTGTTAACAATAGAAGAATCAGCAGGACATACACATGGAAGTAAGACATTGAAAGGTACATTTGAAACAAGAGGTATTAACAATACTGATGATAATCCAATTATGTCAGCGACTGGGATATGCTCAGTTAGACGTGTCGTTTGGAGTGGTTCACATGATGTATTTCAACGTGTCAATGTTGCAAATCGTAAAACTAACTATGTAGATATAAATGCTTCACATGAACATGACTTTGTAGGTGGTGGACAAGCTCATAACAACTTGCAGCCATATATCACTTGTTATATGTGGAAAAGAACACAGTAGGGGGTGAAAAAAGTGGAAAATATTACAATTAAACAAATTGTTGAAACCATAGGTACTTTATCAGTATTAAGCGCTTTTTTTGTAGCTATTTACAAAGTATACAAAAATAATATAATAAATAAATTTCAAACAATAGAAAAAAGAATAGGTGAGTTAGAATCTGCAACAAAAACACAAGATAAGGATATTCAAGATTCCAAAGAGGAAAGGCTAGTAATTGTTAATGGGTTATTGGCTTGTCTAAAAGGATTGCATAATGACTTAAAGTGTAATGGACCTGTGACTCAAGGAATTAAAGATATCGAAAATTATTTAATAAAGAAAGGACATGAATAGTATGATAAATGATATTTTAACGCTTATTTATATGATGAGCATTTTAGGAATTTCTATTTTAGTAAATACAGTATTAGGTACTGTTATTGCGAAAAGAAATTTAAAATTTGATAAGAAAAAATTAAAGTCAGGATTAATTAAGTCTATAGTGGTTTGTGTGTCAGTGGTTGCTTTTTGCTTAACCCTTGAGTTATTACCTTATATTTTATCGAGAGTTGAAATTGAACTCCCAGAAGAAGTAATTACAACTATCGAATTGCTAACAATATTTTTAACCGCTTATGTAAAATATGCAAAAGACATATTTGAAAAAATTAAACTATTGTTAAATCAGAAGGAAGGTGAATAATTATGGATAAAATCTTTGGAATTGATGTCTCAAAATGGCAAGGAAATTTTAATTTTGATAAAGCTAAAAATGAAGGAATAAAATTTGCTATATTAAGAGGTGCATATACTGGTTCTTTATCAAAAGGAAAAGATTCTAAATTTGAAAAGTATTATAAAGACTGTAAAAATAAAGGAATTCCAGTAGGTTGCTATTATTACAGTAAAGCAACAACTTATGATCAAGGAAAAAAAGAGGCAGAGTATTTGTATGAGAAATGTCTTAAAGGAAAACAATTCGAGTATCCAATTTATATAGACATTGAGGATAAGAAACAATTGAAGGCTGGTAAAAGCGCAACAACACAAGCAATTTTAGGATTTTGTGAGTATTTAGAACCAAAAGGGTTTTATGTAGGTATTTATACTAACAGTAACTTCTTTAAATTTTATATTGAAGAGAAATTAGTGGAGAGGTACGACAAATGGATTGCCAGTTGGGGAAAATCTAAACCAAGCACTCCATCAGCGGGAATGTGGCAATTTGGTGGTTCAACTAATCTATTAAGAAGCAATAAAATAGCAGGTGTTGTTTGCGACCAAGATTACGCTTACAAAGATTATCCAACAATTATTAAGCAAAAAGGATTAAATGGATATAAAAAAGAAGAAATTAAGAATGAAACAGTAACCAAACCAAAATTACCGACAAATTCTTCTTCTAATGCCTCTGTAAGCAACGAAACGACAAAATACTATAAGAAGTACACAGGTAAGTCAGTTTCAATCGTAGAAGCCTTAATTTCGTTAAATATCAATCATTCATTTATATACAGAAGTAAGATAGCAAGAGCAAATGGTATTAAATTGTATTTAGGATTAGCATCTCAAAATACAAAGTTACTTGATTTATTAAAAGAGGGAAAATTAAAAAAGGTATAAAAAACGACAAGTATCGACAAAATGATAATATATAATACAAAACTCGAAGGGGGGGAGTATTATGTATTATTTAGTTGATAATGAGCTAGAATCCTTTATTGAAAAATATTTTCCAATGTGGGGTCAAGATATTCTTACAGTCTCATATGAAAAATTTGAGGATAAGATAAAATATACTGTTAATGGACACTATATTTTAACAATAAAAAACTAGTCTTATGATTGACTAGTTTTTTTGGTCTTGTTTTGGTCTTGTAATCTGTCAAAACTTCTTGACATTTGTTGGTAAATGTTGACATTTGTCAACTAAATAAAACACTATCTTTCTCTTATTTTTCAACGAATAGTGACTTTCTTCTTTATTTTCAACGAATTTTTAAAAATCTATGGTGCCGGATGTAGGAATCGGACCTACAGCTAATCATTACGAGTGACTTGTTTTACCATTAAACTAAACCGGCATATACTCATTTTAGCACAAATCTGATAGTGTGTAAATGAATTCAAGATAGAAAAAGTTTTTTTCAATAATTTTTTAGAAACGTATTTACAACACATGTTCTAGAGTGCTATAATGAAAAAGAGCCTAGGAGGGAATTCTCTCCTAGTATTTTTATTTTTAGGAGGTATGTTATGACAAAATATGTATTTGTTACAGGAGGAGTTGTATCAGGTTTAGGAAAGGGTATTACAGCATCTTCCATTGCTCTTTTATTAAAATCTAGAGGATATAAGGTATTTATGCAGAAGTTTGATCCTTATATCAATGTAGATCCAGGAACAATGAATCCTATTCAACATGGGGAAGTTTTTGTTACCTATGATGGTTCTGAGACAGATTTAGATTTGGGTCATTATGAGAGATTTATTGATGAAGAATTGAATTTTACTTCTAATATCACGAATGGAAAAATTTATAAATCTGTTATTGATAAAGAAAGACGAGGAGACTATTTAGGAGTTACTGTCCAGATGGTTCCACATATTACAAATGAAATAAAAAATAAAGTATATGAAGCAGGAATTACAAGTGGTGCGGATATCGTTATTACGGAAATTGGTGGAACTGTTGGAGATATTGAATCTCAAACTTTTATTGAAGCTTTGAGACAAATTCAATATGAAAGAGGATCTGAGAATACATTTTTTGTTCATTGTAGTTTAATACCGTTTATTTATGGCTCAGATGAATTAAAGACAAAACCAACGCAAAATAGTGTTAGAGATTTAAGAAATATGGGAATTAGACCAGATGCTTTGGTATGTCGTGTTCCTTTTCCTACCAATGATGCTATTAAGAATAAATTATCTTTGTTTTGTTCAGTTCCTGTAGAAAATGTAATTGATTCTATTGACGTTAAAAATATTTATGAAATTCCAATGAATTATTATGAGCAAAAATTTGACGAGATTATTTTAAAACAATTTCATTTGCCAGTAAAAAAAGCTAATCTTGACTATTGGAGAAAATTAATTACTACTGTTGATAATCTAAAAGATGAAATCGAAATTGCTTTAGTTGGAAAGTATACAGAATTACATGATGCATATATTTCTGTTGTAGAATCTTTAAAACATGCAGGATATAAATACAATATGAAAGTAAATATTAATTGGGTAGATTCTGAAAAACTAGAAAAGTCAAATACTAATTTAAAAGAAGTATTTAAGAATTCTAAGGGAATTTTAGTTCCAGGTGGTTTTGGGACTAGAGGAATAGAAGGAAAAATAAAAGCTGCCTCTTATGCTCGTGAGAATAAGATACCTTATTTAGGTCTTTGCTTAGGAATGCAAATAGCAACCATAGAATTTGCTAGAAATGTTTGTGGGTTAAAAGAAGCTTCTTCAAGGGAGTTTAATGAAACTTGTAAAGACCCTGTCATTGATTTAATGGCCGATCAAAAAAATATTTTAAATATGGGTGGAACTCTTCGCCTTGGCAATTATGATTGCCATTTACTTCCAAATACTTTAGCGCATAAATTATATGGAACTGATGATATTAAAGAAAGACACAGACATAGATATGAGTTTAATAATCAATATAAAGAAATGATGGAAGCAAAAGGGTTTGTCTTCTCCGGAATTAATGAGGCTAGTAATTTAGTGGAAATTGTGGAGTATCCAAATCATCCTTTCTATATTGCATGTCAATTTCATCCAGAATTTAAATCTAGGCCAACTAGACCACATCCATTATTTGATGGGTTCTTAAAGGCATCTATTGATTTAAAAAAATAAAAGGGTAGTTATGCTATCCTTTTTTCTTGTGTTATATTCTAGATAGTGATATAATATCTTTGAAATATTATCAAGTAGGGGGAAACTATGAAAAATGGGCAAAATAGTTGGGTTTCAGAGTATAGAAGAAAAAAGTTTTTGGAAAGAACAAAGCCAGTTAAAAAAGAAATTTCTCTAGATTATTTAGATACCTCTGTGTTAAAGATTCCAACAATGATAACAGTGATGCTAGATTTAGATGGCACAGTCGATTATTTAGATGACGAGAGGGCTTTAAAGTTTTCTAGAAGATTAGATTATATTCGTAAAAAGTTTGAAGCAGATACTGCTTTTATTTCGATTTCTACGCACTATCAAGATTGTGTTAAAATAAAATCTGTATTATCTATTTTGGAAAGAAATCTTCTTCCAAATATAAAAATAGGTATGAGTTTTTATTATGGGGGAATGTACGAGTATGAAACGAATAAAGACATTCCTTGTGGATTTCTATTTAATAGTGATAAAGTAAAAACTTTTGATACGTATTATCGTTCTACAGTAGGCCTTTGTAATAAATGGATAGCTGTTATAGATGATAGTATGGAAGAAGATATTTATTTTAGATATCAAGATAACCAACCAATGTTACTT
>CASRZP010000087.1 GCA_949440065.1 uncultured Bacilli bacterium | reverse complement strand
GTCCAATGTGCATACTATCTCCTGTAGGGTCTGTACCAATATAGAAAGTAAGTCCTCCTTGATTGATTTTTTCAATTAACAAAGGACTACTAATATCATTAATTAATCCTCTCCATACTAAATCCTCATAAACTGTCATATTGTTTCTCTCCTTTTTCATAGAAAAAAGTTCATCCCTAACAATTGTTAAGGACGAACTTTTAAAAACCCGCGGTACCACCTTATTTCACTATAATTATAGTGCAACTTTCTTTTGGTAACGCGAAGAATCCTCGCGATTTTCTCCCAATAGGTATTTCAAATTCTTATCTTGTTTAGTTTGCACCAAATACTAAATCTCTATATTACCAACAAGAATTCTACTAATATTGTTCATCGAAAATCAATTTGCGTTTTATTATAAACGAAAATATTCATTCTGTCAATTATTTTGCTTTACTTTCTTTTTTCTCTAATTTTTCTAATACTTCACGAACAACATCTGCTGCCTTCTCACGTACCTCTTCTGCTGCATCTCTTAAAATTGGTGTTCCTTTTTCAATAGCAAGATTAACTAAATCTTCACATTTCTTTTTGATTTGTTTACCTTTTTCTTTCGCAATTTTTAACACTTTTTCTTTATCTAAGTCTTCTAACTCTGCTTTAATTTCATCAATCTTATCTTCTAGGGCAGCTTTAACATCTTCCATCTTGATATCTTTTGCTTTTCCAATTAACTCATCCATCTTTTGTTTTAATTGACGACGGGTTTCACTTCCTTTATTTGGTGCAAATAAAATTCCAAGCCCTGCTCCTAAAGCTGCACCTAATACAAATTTTCCCATTCCACTTTTTTTCTTTTCACTTTTCATTAAATTTTTACTCATATTCTCTCTCCTCTTTCTTTTTCCTATTAAATATCTTATGAATAACTCCTGTTACTGTAGATACAACACTATCACTTAAGAAAGCCATTTTATCGGTTATGGTATCTACAATGTGAAAAAAGCCGTTTAATGAATTCACTTTATCTTCTACATTATCTAGTATACGATTCATTCTATTGACCATTTCAATTAATTTAATTCCTAAGACAATGAATACTACAATTAATATCATGCCTAAAATAGCAAGAGATATACTTAAAACAGGTTCCATAACTTACTCCTTTTCTTCATACATTGAATCAATAATATCGAATAAATTACTCTCAAGTGAATCCTCATTTGTGCTACCGCTAGAAACTGGTTCTGCTACTTTATTTACACGGCGACCTGATGCTTTTTCCTTTCGTAAATCTTTGTAATCTACATTATATTCTAAGCCTAAATCATTAAAATATTCTTCAGCATCACCCATAGTCACTTTTTCAATGGCAGGCGTCGTATCATCATCACTCATATCAAACAGTAAATTGTCATCATCTTCTTTCTCATAACGTGACTCTGCTTGCAATTTCTTTTCTTCTTCACTCATCGATAAACCTATTTCATTAGTTAAATCACCATAGGCTTTCTCACGTACAGCATCAATATCCATTTTTCGACTAGAACTTGTGTAACTGCTTAGTCGAACGTCTTTTTTATTAACAATTTCTTCTTTCTTATAATTTTTATCTAACACTCCATAAATTGGTGAAATCACAGGTGATGGTTGAAATACCTTCTTTTGCTCCTTTTTCTCATAAGTTCCATACTCATACATAGGATAGTCCTGACTACTGGTGGCTACACTAGATAAATTACCACTTTCTTTATATTGCTTATTACGATAAGCACTTCCCGTGTACCCTGATTGAATCGTTGATTCCTTTTCCTTAAAAATAGGTGGTTCAGGAGTAAAGTCACTATCTTCAAACTCCATAGGAAACTTGTATGTTTCTTCCTGTGACTCTTCTTGAAATAACTCCTCTACAGCTTCCTCTATTGTCTCTTTTTCTACCTCAACTTCTTCAACTGCTTTCTTTTGTGGAGGTAGTTCTATTTTTTTAGCAATTTCTATCTTTTTAGGTTCAGCTACCTTTTCTTTCTTAACTGGTTTTTCCTCTACTTCTACATATTCTTCTTCAAAAAGTGCATTTTTTAATTTATCAAATAATTTCATCCTTCACACCTCTTTCTATTCATCTTTATTGGTAACTATTTTATCAGGATCTGGTAATTCATTATCTACATCATAGTAAATATCTTCTCCCCATTCCAAAAGACTACTAGACTCCTTCTTCGGTTTAAAAATATTAAATGTTTCTTCACCGTAATTTAAGACATTATCTCCCACCATTGTCTCAATTACTTGATCATTATAACTAACGGAAGTTAACAAGTAAATTCCATTAATAATAGCAGAATTTAAATTCTCCTTTGTTACATATGACTCTATTTTAGCATAATTATACATCATTTCTACTAAATATTGATTTTTTATCTCATTAATTTCCAAATAACCAGTTTTACCATCATAATTGATTTCCTTACTATAATAAGCATCTTCATTTTGTTGATATTTCTCTAGTGTCTTATAGTAATAAGAAATTAAATCTGTGTATAGATAGTATTTATCATTTTGATATTTCATAACGGTATTATATTGATTTTTTGTTAATATTTTCATTCCCCTTGGTACATAAAACTTATATCCAAGTGATGAGGTATTATATAATTTTTGTTTACCTTCTAAGACACTAGCTAAAATAGTATCGATATTTTGGTTTTTAATCTCTACAACTTCTAACTTTTTACACCCAGTTGTTGTCGTAATGATCATTGCCAAAAGAGAAAGCAAAATCAATGCTTTTTTCATATTTCACCTACTCTATTAATATTATAGCAAACCTATAACAATTTTTCTAATTTTTTTATCATTTTTACATAAAAATGTACACTTATTTACTAACAAAGACATAATAGATGGGATAGTCTTTCCTCATAAAGTTCTCTTCATACTCAGTAATTGGCATATGATAATCATCTTTATGTAAGTCTAGGGATAACTCTTCTATTTTGTAATTATCGTTGGTAAAAGATAGAATAGAATACTCAAATAGTTTTCTATTATCGGTTTTCATTTTGATTTGGTATTTATCGATAAAAATTGATTCATAAACCTTTAAAAATGAAGGACTGCTTAACCTTCTTTTACTATGTCTATCCCTTGGCCACGGGTCTGAAAAGTTTAAATAAATTAATCCTACCTCATGGTCAAAGTACTCATTTAATTCTATCGCATTACATCTTAAAATGCAAAGGTTAGCAAGTGGTTTATCAATTTTTAAAATCGCACGAGCTAATACATTATCAAATCGATCTATACCAATAAAATTGATTTCTGGATGATTTATAGCTTCTTCTAGCAAAAATTTACCTTTACCCATACCAATTTCTATTCTAATTTCATTGCTATTGTTAAAGTAATCGCACCAATGTCCTTTGTAATTTTTACCATTCAGCACAAGAAAAGAGCAATGATTTAATATCTCACTTTTATTTTTCATATTTCTAAGTCGCATACAATCTCCTCTTTTCTTTTTTCTATTATACAACAAAGCACACAATTTGTACATCAACATATAATAAAATTGATGAAGAAAGGAGTATTCATATGAATCAACAAAATCCTTATATGTTTCCCAATTTTCCCATGCCAATGCCACCAATGCCTGATGGTAATTGGAATCAAGGTCAAGGACAATGCCAATGTAATAATGAAATTAATCGTTTAGAAAATAGAGTATCAAGAATCGAACGTCAACTTCAAAAATTAGAAAATCGCATCAATCGCATTGAAAACTCAATGATTATGCCACTACCTTATGGAAGTGAGCAAGCAAACTACACTACACAAAACGGTTATCAAATGTTATAAAAAAGAGGCTGTAATGAAATTAGATAACTAGTTTCTTACAGTCCCTTTTTCTTTGATTTTTTTCTATCACGATTCTTGTATTAATTAACTATGAAAAATAGACAACACAGTTAATAATATAAGGTCAAACATTCATATTCTTGTAACTTACTTTTCTATTACAACGACAGCTCGACCACCGTGGTAAGTGTTCGTAACGAAGTTGAAGTACACGTTCCCGCTGTAGTTCACACGTCAAGCATAAGGCGAAACGGACGAATTCGCATTCATTGTCCAATAGCCATCATTTGATCCATATTCTCCTCCTGTTTGATTGACTGTTCCTCCATTACTACTGGAACTTCCACCACTACCAGAACCTCCACTACTACTGGAAAAAGATAAATAATTATACATCCATATTGGACACGATTTTGGAGATCCAGTACATCCTAAGCCATGAGCTTCTTGTACAGTTATCATCCTTGCTTTGGCTGTTCTTTCTCCTAATGTATATGTATTTGTTGTACAAGAATTATATGATGAACATTCAGTAAAGGCGTTATCTTTAAATATTGTTGTCCCCATGGTATAAGTCTGATCTAATACATTAGTCCATCCACTCGTTGCACTTTCTAATGCTGGCAATATAGTTAAAGGACCTTTTGTATTACTACCTCCTGCGTACCATGCTATATCATATACTATATTTTCTCTTTGCTGTAAGGTTAAGGTATCACCATTATCACTTACTACATGAAAGTATTTTTCCTCTGTGTCATTAACTTTATATTTTACAATGGTTCCTACTTCATAAGTTTTGGGTTTTTCTGTATATTCAACACAAGTAGACTCTTCTCCTGTTACACAAAAAGTGGAAGATCCTGTTACTTGATCATACTTCCAAATATTAGATATATTTCTATTTTCCCTTATTGCTTGAGGAATCATATGAGAGTTTGATGGTAAAGATAATGGTTGATTCGCTAAGCCTCCTTGAACACCTAGATTAATGGTGACACTTGAACTTGAATTGTTTTCTAAATAGATAGAATACGTTTTCTTACCGTTTTTACTAAGATTTGTTTCAATAGGTAAATCTACTCCTGTTTCTTCTAAGTATCCGAAGGTTACTCCAGCAGGAAATTCTCCTATATAATAAGGAAGAAACTTTCCTTCGATAGCATTCAAGTTTTCTAACGTTACTACAAATGTTTGTTTCTTTCCTTTATCTAGTGTTAACTTATTGGTGGTAGTTCCATCTACCTTTAATGTTCCATTCATGGTTCCTACTTTAATGGTGATGGCTGACTT
>CASRZP010000086.1 GCA_949440065.1 uncultured Bacilli bacterium | reverse complement strand
TCCTGTATGTCCTAAGCCCCGACCTGACATTTTAGGAACCTTTACTCCACAACTAGAAACAATTGGTCCTACGATTAGTGTTGTTTTATCACCTACGCCTCCTGTTGAGTGTTTGTCTACCGTAGTTCCTAAACTAGATAAGTCTAGCGAAATGCCACTCGCAATAAAAATATCGACTAAGTTAAACACTTCTTTATCTGATAATCCATGAATACAAATGGCCATTAACATTGCACTCATTTGATAATCTTTTACTTCCTGATTTAAATAGCCAAAAAAGAATGCTTCTAATTCACCTCGTGTTAGTTCTAAACCTAGTCTTTTTTTATTGATTAACTCTATCATATTCTCTATCCTTTCTTTGTTTAACAACTAACGTTGACCTTTCAATTACCAATGAATCATCTAAAATATCTTGATCAACTACAGAGCCCGCTCCAACGATAACTCTCTTTCCAATCGTAATTGGAGCAATTAATACAGCATTTGCACCAAGGTTCGACTCACTTTTGATCACTGTTTGATACTTCTTTTTATCTTTAAAACAATAATTAGCTGTAATCATTCCCGCACCGATGTTAATATTATCCTCTAATATGGCATCTCCTAAATAAGCATGATGCTTAATTTTATTACCTGATCCTAAATAGGAACGCTTAATTTCTACAAAGCTACCTAAAATATTCCCATCATTTATTTCTATTTGCTCATGAATATGCGTAAAAGGTCCAATTTGATTATCATTTCCAATAATAGCGTCTTTAATTATCGATTGTGTAATTACATTATTATCACCAATAGTTACATTTTCCAAGATAGTATCTCCCGTAATTTTATTATTAGCACCAATTTTTACATTTTTCCCTAGTCTTACTTTATCATCAATAATAGTATTTTCTCCAATAAACATATCTTGCATCATTATTTTTATCACCTACTATCATTATAGCAAAAAAGATAAAGAATTCCCACAAGCTTTTCGTAATCAAACCATATTTCTTCATTAAAAGTATTTTTTACTTTAAAAATGAGGAACTTCTTGTGAACTTATGTTAAAACAATAAAAAGAATGAAAACGATATCCCATTCTTATCCATAAAGTATTGACTATATCTAATGCCTATTTTCTTGTTACACATAGTTTTCTTTTGTTCCACGACTAAAAGAATTTAATCTTTCGTTAAAATTTTATAGTTTTTCCAATTTGTCAAATAATTTGATTTTTTTTACTAACGTATTTTCTTTTCAAATAATTCGATCATTCTTTTAGGATCACTTAACACTTTTTCATAAAGATTTACATGTTTTCTCAATTCTAAGATCACATCAATTTCTTCTTTTGCTACCAATATTCCATAATTTTCTTCATTTTCAGAAACAATGAAAGTATCGTAACCTAGAAAATAGTTAAGATCAACATTAAATACTTTTGTTAATTCCATCAATGTTTCTAACGTTGGCGTTCTAGTTCCTTTTTCATAACAGCATATACTAACCTTAGTTACATTGATTAAATCGCCTAGTTCTTGTTGTGTTAGTCCTTTCTCTTTTCTCAATTGTCTTAAACGATTACTAAATATCATCTTATCACCTCACTACTAATCAGTATTTTCATTATAATGAATTCAATACTAATTTTGTTTGAAATTAACTAATAATAAACTAAAGATAAGGTTTATTAGACCTTATCTTTACTTGAAAGGAAACTAACTCTCTCGGCAATAACCTCTAAATGATATCGTTTCTGGTCATTTTCATCGATTTTTAAATAAGTTTGCAGACGTCCACGTACACTTAAAATATCACCTTTATGACAATACTTAACCGTTGATTCTGCAACGTTTTCCCACAATAAGCAGTCAATAAAATCAGTTTCATATTCGCCGTTCATATTCTTAAAACTTCTTGGCACCGCTAGAGTGACAAAAGTTGACTTTTTACCATTTTCAGAAATATGTAAAGAGGCTTCCTTGACTAATCTTCCGACTAGGTTTACTTGATTTAACACATTTATTCCTCCTTTCTGCTGCTAAAGTAACACAAGAATTTTTAGTACGCAAATGGCGAATTTTGGCAATTTAAAAAATAAAACAACAAAAAAAAGGAATTTTCTTAATAGTAATTCCCTTTTTCCGATAAAATATGCATTGAATAAAAGATAAGATAAGTTTTTTCACAAATTTCGTTTTAATAACTGATTTAATTCTACCGCGTATTCCATCGGTAATTCTTCCTTAAATTTATCAATAAATCCTAGAACAATTAAATTGATTGCTGTTTCTCTATCAATTCCACGACTCATAAAGTAAAACAAATTCTCATCACTAATTTTAGATACTGTCGCCTCATGTTCAATAACACCAGTATTATTTCTATTTACATTAGTAGGATAAGTATCACTTTTGCTTAAACTATCTAAAATTAAAGAATCACATTTTACCAAAGCTTCACTACCCGTTGCACTTTTTTTCATATCCACAGTTCCACGGTAAGTAGCATTTCCTCCATTTTTAGCAATACTTTTAGAAATAATATTACTCTTTGTATTCTTTCCTAAATGAATCATTCTAGCACCAGTATCTTGCTGTTGTTCTTTTGAGGCTACACTAATAGTAATACAAGTTCCACTAGCATTATCCCCTTTCAGAATGCAACACGGATACTTCATGGTCGTCTTTGAACCGATGTTTCCATCAATCCATTCCATTTTTGCATTTTTTTCTACCATTGCACGTTTTGTTACTAAATTATGAACGTTATTCGCCCAGTTTTGGATAGTTGTATAACGGCAAGTACTATTTTCTAACACAAAAATTTCAACAACAGCGGCATGCAAACTAGATTCACTATAATTAGGAGCTGTACATCCTTCAATATAATGCAGTTCACTATCATGATCAACGATAATTAAAGTTCGCTCAAACTGCCCCATAGAACGACTATTGATTCTAAAATAACTTTGTAGCGGTCTATCTAACTTAGTAAAAGGCGGAATATAAATAAAACTTCCGCCACTAAAAACAGCACCATTTAAGGCAGCATACTTATTATCTGTACTTTTCACTAATTTTCCAAAATACTTATCTATTAAATCGCGATGATTTTTAATAGCATCTTCAATCGATGTAAAAATAATATTTTTCTTCTTTAAATATGAAAGCATATTATGATAAATTACTTCACTTTCATACTGCACACCAATACCATCTAAGTGTTTCTCACTTTCTAAAACACCAAGATTTTCAAGCTCGCACTTAACACTATCATTCACTTGATTCCAATCATGCTTAATCGTTCGTTCTTGTTCCTTATAATAAACAATTTTAGAAAAATCAATATCATTTTTAGGTCCATAGGAAGGATATGGTAAGTTCATAAACTTTTGATAGCTATCTAAGCGAAATGCTAATACTTTTTCATCTTCATCTTTTATCTTAGAAATTTCTTCTATCGTTTTCTCATTAATTCCAACGAATTCCATCTAATCACCTAGCTTTTACTTTAACGCATTTTAATAACTCATTTATTTCTGTCAAAGCATCATACTTTTTTTGTTGTTTTTTAAATAAAAACACCTTTTTTAACAATTTCCATGTAACAATATCTAACTTTCCTTGATTGAATCGTGAAAATAATACTTCACTTAAATCACGAAAATACAAAGGTTGATCAAGTATCCAAGAAATAATTTCCATTTCATTTTCTAAATGTAATACCGATATTACCGTATCATAAATGGGATTTTCATTTTTGGAAGTTACATATTCATGGTGGTTTTTATAAACTTTAGAAAATTCTTCCTTAGTAAAATAATTTACTAGATGAAATTCTCCTTGAAAATCTTGATAAATTTTTCCAAGAAAATATCCCATTGGTAAAGCTTTTTCTTCTGTTTCTTGATAGTAACGTCTCTCAATTAGTACTAAACTTTTATTATCTTGTTTCATCACTAGCCTCTTTTCTTATACTGTTCAATAATTTTTTTTAGCGAATCAAATGGTAAATAAGCACATTTTTTACGGTTTGGCTGCATATAAATATCCTCATACACAACTAATTCTTCTAACACTTCTTGGTTATATGCTTCTTCGTTTAACATTTTTTCATATTCCCTCATCAACTCTTCCACTTCTTCTACTGTTTTTCCTAAACATAAATGAATCATAATCGAAGTAGCTGAGGTTGAGATTGCACAGGCTTCACCATCAAAACGAATATCTTTAAATTTTCCATCTATAATTTTGGCTATCACAGTAATATTATCAATACAAGATTCGTTATTGGTATTTGCCCTTAAGTAACTAGCATCATCAAGTAATCCTTTATTCATAGGATTTTGATAATGATCCACAATAATTGCTCTTCTTAATTCTTTATCCATTTCTTTTTCACCTACAATATGATTTTAAAAATCTCATTTGACCTTTTTAATACATCAATCAAGCGATCGATCTCTTCCTTTGTATTATACAAATAAAAACTAATTCGGCAAGTATTTTTTATTTTTAATTCATCTTTTAAAATTTTAGCACAATGATTGCCAGCACGAACACAAATAGAAAATTCATTTAAAAACACAGCAGTATCTTGACTAAATACTTTTTCCAAATTAAAAGCAACAATTCCTCCTGTACTATTTGGGTTATACACAATGACATTAGGAATTTCCTTTAATCTTTTTAATAAATATTCTTTCAATTCTAACTCGTACTGATGAATTTTATCCATTCCAATAGCTAATAAATAATCAATTGCTCTACCTAGGCCGATAACTCCTGCAATTGGAGGAGTTCCTGCTTCAAAACGAGTAGGTACACTTTTATATTCAACTAGCCCAGTAGCATCAAACTCACTATTCATTCCACCGCCAAATCTCGTTGGTATCATTTCTTCTAATAAAGATAGCTTTCCATATAATACGCCAACTCCAGTAGGACCTAACATTTTATGTGATGAAAAAGCAAGAAAATCAATATTACTATCTATTACGTCCACTGATAAATGAGGTACACTTTGGGCTCCATCAACAACAAAGTAAATATTTTTTTCCTTACATAATGCTCCAATTTTCTTAACAGGGCGAACATCCCCAATAACATTCGTAACGTGAGCAATTGAAATTACTTTTGTTTTTTCCGTAAGC
>CASRZP010000085.1 GCA_949440065.1 uncultured Bacilli bacterium | reverse complement strand
TTTGTTATATTTTATCTAATTTTATCACTTTAATTATTTTTACTCTTTTTCACTGCAGATTTTCCATATCACTTATATTAATATCCTATTATATGACATTTTATATGACATTTTTATCTATATAAGTGCTATAAGTCCATTTATATTTGTTTTTCCTTAACATTTAAACTACAACACATTTTGATTTATGGAGAAATGTAATTTATGATTTTCTATTATTTCTCAGTTTTTTTGACGATTTGTCTTATTTTTCTTGACTATTTTGCATATTCTTAATATAATTATAACTACATATTTACGAAAAACAGCGCATTTAGCGAAAAGAAATGTGTTACTTAAATAATTAGTACGTTGTTGCTGTCAACCGAACATTTGAAAAGATAACTCCCTTCTATTTGACTAAATGAATTTTTCTCGGGAATATGAAATTTAGAAAGGATGTGTATTATGGCACGTTATACAGGTTCACGCTATAAACAAGCAAGACGTGTTGGTTTCTCTATTTTAGAAACTGGTGAAGAATTAGTAAAAAGACCCTATGGTCCAGGACAACATGGAAATGAAAGAAAGGGAAAATTATCTAACTACGGAACACAATTAAAAGAAAAACAAAAGGTTCGTTTCATGTATGGATTAAATGAAAAGCAATTCCGTAAAACTTTTGATGAAGCAGCAAAAATTAAAGGTATCCACGGTGAAAACTTCTTAAAATTATTAGAATCTAGATTAGATAATCTAGTATATCGTATGGGATTTGCTACAACTCGTCGTGCAGCTAGACAATTAGTTAACCATGGTCACGTAGTAGTAGATGGTAAGAAAGTAGATATTCCATCATTCCGTGTTAAAGTAGGTTCTACTATTGGACTAAAAGAAACATCTAAAGAACATCCTGCCGTTAAAGCTTCACTAGAAAAGAATGTTAAACGTCCTGAATTCGTTACTTTTGATGAAGGAAAGTGCGAAGGAAAGTACGTTAGACTTCCAGAACGTAGTGAGTTAAGTGCAGATATCAATGAATCACTAATCGTTGAATTCTACAACAAATAATAATGAATCACTTCAAATTGAAGTGGTTTTTTTGTTTTTCTTTATCACATATATTCCTATAACCCAAAAAAAATCAAATATTTTATTACTTTTTTGGCGTTATAACAAAAAAAAGACATTTTATCTTACTTCTTTTAAAACGCCTTTTTTATCATATCTAACCCATTTCGTAAAGAAATCTTTTCCATTTTTTTGCTTGCTTTTCGCTAAATCTTTATCCTTAGAATTACTATATCCTACCACCAAATAGTTATCTTCTTCTACTAAAATATCAGTAAAATAATCATCCATACTTCCACCAAACTCATGGGTATACTCTAAATCTCCATTAGACTTATATTTTCCAATGATACCATTATACCGAAAAACATTAGTCGTATCCGTTGATTTTTCTAAATCTTTTACAGCAACATGACCTACTAAAATATAAGAATCATCTTCTACTAAAACTTTATGAAATCTACCCATATCCACAGTATTCTCATAAGTTCTACTCCACAAAATCTTACCATTTAAATCATACTTTACTAGTAGCGGCATATTCTGATAATCATTCTTATCTTCATCATTTTTCTTTCTACTTCCTGATACAATTAAATGATGATCATTGGTTAACGCAATACTTGAAAATCCAATAGAATCCGTAAAACTATAATTTTTTACCCATTCCCGATTACCATTTAAATCATATTTTACTAAAATTCCCGTGTTCGCTGCATCTTTTCCCACTGCGTAAATAGAGTTATCCACAATAACTAAATCATGAAAAATTCCTGATTTGGTTCCTGCATAAAAACTTTTCCAAATTTCATTACCTTCCTTATCATACTTGATTAAAACTGCTCCACCTTGATCATCATTACCAAGTACCATCGGAGCATAAATCGATTGTCCTACTACTAAGTATCCATCTTCTACTTCCAAAGCATTTTTAAACACAGCATTTCCTAAAGTGTTAAAAGTCTTCTCAAAAATCACATTTCCATCTTTATCATATTTCACCATCAACGCATCATGTTCGTCTTCTTCTTTTTGATGTTCATCTTTAATCATTAATCCTAAAGCCAAATACCCATCACTTACTTCAATTGCTTGATAAAATCCATTACCAAACTCATTTTCATACTTTTTTTCCCAGATAACTTTTCCATCATTATCATACTTTACTAACTTTCCATTTTCTCCCACTTTGGTATAACTATTCTTTTTGCTATGCTTAAAATCACTACTACCTGCACCAAGGTATCCATCTTCAATTTTTACAATCGAATTTAGTCCATCATAATACGTCATATTTTTATCTATCTTATTTTTATGATACACCACATAGCAAATTTCAATAAAAATCGTTAATACACAAATGACTGCAACCACTTTTAAAATAGTCATCATCTTTTTATTTTCCATATTTTTCATATAACTACTCCATTCTTAACACAATAATCATACCATTACTACGCTTTTTTTGTAAAGACTTTATCTATTTTAATGTCAAAGGGAAAAGTTCACAAATTTTTTTCTTTTCAAATAACCTATTTTTTAATTACGCAACAGGTCACGCCTCTTTTAAACTATTGCTTTCTGCATATTATATTTCATGTTCAACATACCAAGCATTTGTAGAGCTACTCTTTGAACGTAGCAAAGACACTTTTTTTTATTTAAATTTGATTTATAATACCTCTATAGTTTAACTTTATTTTTGACAGAGTTATGTATGTTCAAGTTTGTAATTTTCATCTATATATTGATAGTTAAGAGTCTTTTCATTACTAATTACTGATTTACCTAAATTCTTTTCAATATCATCTCTAGCAACCTTTGCAGCATGACCACCCATTTTAGCAATTTTTTTATTTTGCTCTAATCCATAAGGCTTATGTTCTTTTGCAAGTTCACGAGTAGCAATTTCTCCTAAATCAGTAAGTGCAACTTTGATATCAGACATATTATCCCTTAAAGATTCTTTTCTAATACCTTTATATACTTTATATTCACTTGCTTTCATTCCAGACCATTCTTTATATATTTCATTAGTAAGTATCCCATATTCATAATTTTCGGTAATACCTCCTTCTTTCCATATATCAGTTAGCTTATTTCTATCTAGTATACCTTTTAATCTAGCTTCAATCCATTTATCAGAATATCCTCTTTTTCGATAATAATTAATTGCTCTTTTAATTGCTATTTCAGGATCAAACACCTCATCAATTCTTTCACTACCTAAAGAAGCTAACCACATTTTAAATGGTTCTGCTTTAGGACTTGGAACTGATTCAATTAATCTTAATATTCCTTTAGTGTCTAAGGTATCAGTAGAATAACTTTTTCCATCCTTTTTATATTTCATTTTCAGTTGTACACATTTTGTGGACAACTCACTTTGTTCTTCTTCGGTCATTCTTTTTTTTAACATATTCCAATAATTCCTTGGATTGTTACTATCAGTTAAAGCAGATATTACATCAACAACTGAAAAATAGTAATCTTCCTTTTCACTGTTCCAAATACTTCTAATTTCATTACCATCAAATAGATTTGAAATTGTTTCTAATTTGTTTTCTTTCATTAATTATCACATCCTTTACTATATTTTTATTATGTATATAAGTAGAAAGATAACTTTATCCCTCTACTTATATTATTATCGATAACTTTGCGATTCCCCTCTTTTTTTGAAATTTTATTCAGAATTCCATTTAATTTGAATATTTCTTGTGTTTATATCTTATTTACTTTACCGATATAGATTTTATCTATAAACTCATCAACAATAACTCTGCTTAAATTTTCCATTGTATTACGTCGTAATATTCACTTATTTTACCATTTATTGCATCTAATACTATCTTTTCTAATTCATCATATCTTATAGCCATCACGATTTCCAGAACAAACTAAATATTCATGTTTAGTAAAGTTCTTCTTTCTCATATAATGTTTACATGCAAATGTCAAAGAAAAAAAGTTCACAAATTTTTTATCTGCAAACTTTTTCATTCAATTTTTTTCTTTTCAAATAACCTATTTTTTAATTACCGCAACAGGTCTAGCACCTTTTTTTAAACTAGCACTTTCTGCATATATGTTTCTCGAATATTCAACAAACCAAGCATTTGTAGAGCTACTGCTAGAAGCATTCATTGTCCAATAACCATAATTGATTCCATAGTATATGTTTAATCAAGTACACTTGCCCATTGGTGCATCTTCTAATATGGGTAATATAGTTAGATTCCCATGCTGTATTGTATATAAGATTTTCCTTTTGCTGTAACGTCAATGTAGCTTCCTTATCAAACATTACATAAAAATATTTTTTCTCTTTAGCATTTACTTTATATTTGATGATTGTTCCTGATTCGTAAGTTTCAGAAACTATTTTTAAACTAAGGCAACTTCACTTACCAAGAGAAATAAAATTATACGATGAAGAATAAAATCTTCAAGCAAACTGATACCTATTGAAATATTCCACAGAAATACTTTTTCTTTCCTCGACGTAAAATGACATATCGATAGTACATTGCTTCCTCTTTGGTTACCGTAAATGTATCATCAGTCACTTTTTCGCCATTTAATGTGATACTACCTTGATGAATCATTTCTCTCGCTTCACGTTTACTACTACATAAAGTACCATCCACAAGTAAGTCTACTAAGGAAATTTCACTGGCTAAGTCCATCGTAGGAATTCCCTTTATCGCTTGTTCAATTTCATCCTTAGTTAAATGTTTTATATCTCCACTAAACAAAGCCTCACTAATTTTAACCGCGGTATGATAGGCTTCACTTCCATGTAAGAACGTAATCACATCCTTAGCTAGTGCCTTATGTGCGCATCTTAAATGTGGTTCTACTTCATGAGAATATGCCAACGCATCAATTTCTTCCTTAGATAAAAAAGTTAAATACTTTAAATAATCAATGACCTTTTCATCTTCCACATTTAAGAAAAATTGATACATTTCATATGGTGTCGTCTTTTCTTTATCTAACCAAATAGCATTTCCTTCACTTTTTCCAAACTTAGTACCATCAGCTTTTGTCAATAACGGCATCGTAAAAGCATACACTTCTTTTCCTGTTTTTTTACGAATTAGTTCAATTCCTGAAGTAATATTACCCCACTGGTCTTGCCCACCGATTTGAAGAGTACAATTTTTAGTCTCAAACAAGTGCAAATAATCAAGAGCTTGCATAATCATATAAGAAAATTCTGTATAAGTAATTCCTATATCCAACCTGCTTTTTACCGTTTCCTTAGCTAACATATAATTTAAATTAAAATATTTTCCATAATCC
>CASRZP010000084.1 GCA_949440065.1 uncultured Bacilli bacterium | reverse complement strand
TCAAAAAAGAAGGGTTTGAAACAATAAAAACAACAACTAATTTAGAAAATGAAAAATAATAAAGAGTGGTGATAAATTTGAGAAATATAAAAATAGCTCATTTAAATTTAAGGGATATTTTTGCTAATCATTTATTAAAAAGTGGATATTTGTATTACAAAACGGGACATGTAAAAGAAATCATTAAAGATAATGATCGATATTTAGGTGTTACTCAAGATGAAGAAGGAATACATCAGGTAATGATCGATTTTTTAACCAATCGAATTAATTTTTCCTGTGACTGTCCTGATTTAATATCAAGTCCTTGTAAACATATTATTGCGTGTGCTTGTGCGATTAAAGATAAAGAAAAAATTACTCCTATTGAAATTGATTTAAAAGTATTTCCTAAAACATTTAAGCAATATGTAAAAAAAGTAGAAGAGAAAATAGAAAAAGCAGAACAATCTTATCAACCATATAATGCTTTTCAAGATTTTTTTAAACGCGAGTTAGCCCTTTTAGATGATGCTTTATTAGATAATGAGGAAGAAGTTTGTCAAAAAGTCTTTTATTTATTTAGTGTGCTTAGTCAAGTAGAAATAGACTTATTAAAGGATAGTTTATCTGAAAATATCTTATCGCTAAATAGTATTTTAAGGAGCTTACTAGTAAACCACAGTGATTTCATTATGGAATCTAGCAAGTGGTATAGTAAATACAATTTTGCCATTACTTTAGAAGATATTTTTTCCTTAATGGCAAATAAAGTGTCGACTTATTTGGAAGCAGAAAAATTAATGGATTTATTAAATTGGATTAATCAAGATGGAAATTTAGAAAATCATGAAACTTATTTGTTAGCAAAAATCAAATTGAATTACGAATATCTAGATAAAAGTGAGGCATTAAAGATGATTAATGGTTATAAGGATGAATATACAAGTGTGTTAGATTATTATATCCATCAAAGGATAAAAGAAGAAAGAGTAGAAGAAGTCATTGTAGAGTTAGAGGAATTAAGAAAACAAGAACACCTTATGGAAGAACATGCTTATTTGTTATTAGAATTATATCAGAATAAAAATGAGCAGGCAAAATTTAATGATTTGGCAGAGTTTATTTTCTATCAAGCACCTACTTATGATTGCTACAATATATTAAAATCTAATGTATCAAAGGTAAAATTTCAAGTAAAAAAGGAAAAATATTTAGAAGCCTTATTTAATCATAATGTAAATGATTATTATCGTGTGATAAAACAAGAAAAAGATTTAGAACGTTTATTTAACTTTTACTTACAAGGGGGATTAGAAGTTTTAAACAATCACGCAAGTGAGTTTGATTCTTCTTATCAAGAAAAAATCATCAATAATAATATTACTTATGTTAAAGCAAATATTCCATCTTGTAAAAGTGAAAATGAAGCAATGAATTTGATGTATTATATTTTTCAAATACAAGATATTCTAGGAACACCTTTAGGAAAAAGCCCCAAACTTTTAGGAAAAATTAAGCGTATGGCCAACGGCAATGAGCATTTTAAAAGAGTATTTATTTCATGTTTAACATATTTAAAATAGCAAAAATTGCCAAATTTTGTAAATGAATAAATGATTTAGTCAAAGCCTTCTATTCATATAGTGTATAGGAGGTTATTCTATGTATGAAAAAAGAAATTTTAGTGGATTAAGTGAAAAGGAAGTATTAGAAAACAGAAAAAAGTATGGGAAGAATGTATTAGAAAAGATAGTTCAAGATAGTTTTATTAAGCAATTTATTCGTACATTAGGAGACCCGATTATTCGTATTTTATTAATCGCTTTAGGAATAAAAACGGTGTTTTTGTTTCAAGAATTTGATTGGTTTGAAACAATAGGTATTGTGATAGCTATTTTTTTAGCATCCTTTATTTCCACTATTTCTGAGTATGGAAGTGAAAAAGCTTTTGAAAAATTACAAGAAGAAGCAGAAAGAATTAAAACCCGAGTAATACGTGAGGGGAAAATTTTAGAAATTCCTATTGAGGAAATTGTTGTTAATGATTTGGTTGTATTATCTATAGGAGATAAAGTTCCAGCAGACGGAGTGTTAGTTGATGGAGAGGTTACCATTGATGAGTCTAGTTTAAATGGAGAAGCCAAAGAATCTTATAAAATTCCTTTTGTTGGTGGAGTAAATCCTAAAGAAGAAAATTTACTTTATCGTGGAAGTGTGGTGTATGCTAAAGAAGGAATAATGGAAGTAAAAAAGGTAGGAAGTGAAACCTTTTATGGGAAGCTTGCTAAGGAACTTCAAGAAAAGCAACCAGAAAGTCCATTAAAAATAAGACTTCGTCACTTAGCGAAAATCATTAGTCGTATCGGATACATTGGAGCCTTTTTGGTGGCATTTTCTTATTTATTTTCTATTTTGGTAATTGATAATCAATTTAATATGGCAAAAATTATAGAAGATGTTACCAATTTTCCTTTTCTCTTTGGACATATTCTTTATGCTTTAACATTAAGTGTAACCATTATTGTCGTTGCTGTTCCTGAAGGGTTACCGATGATGATTACCTTGGTATTATCATCCAATATGAAGCGAATGCTTAAAAATAAAGTTTTAGTGAGAAAACTTATGGGAATTGAAACCGCGGGAAATTTAAATATTTTATTTACGGATAAAACAGGAACCTTAACAAAGGGAAAACTAGAAGTTGTTGGTATTCGTTTAGGAGATGCTAAAGTTTATCGTACTATAGATGAGGTAAGACGTTATCCAAGGTTAGAAAAAATTGTTAGGCAATCGATCTATTATAATAATGGGGCTCGTTTTAGTGAGAATTTAGAAGTTATCGGAGGAAATATAACCGATAGAGCTCTTTTACATTTTTTAGGAAAGCCTTTAAATGATAAGGTACAGGTTTTAGATAGCACTCCTTTTGATAGCAAAATGAAATACTCTAGTTGTATCATTAAAGATGAGGAAGAGTTATGTTTGATTAAAGGTGCACCTGAGAAGATTCTTCCTTTTTGTGATAGTTATTATACCGAAATGGGAAAAAGAATGCCTTTTTATCATAGTAAGAAGGTAGAAGAAGAAGTAAAAAGAAAAACACAGGAAGGAATTCGTGTTTTAGCACTTGCTACTAGTCGTGATAGGAGAAGGGTACGTAGTTTTTCCCATTTAAGTTTAGTGGGCATTATTTATATTAAAGATGAGGTAAGAAGTGAAGCAGTTGAAGGAATTAAGTTAGTTAGTGAAGCAGGAATTAAAACAGTGATGATTACAGGAGATAATAAGGATACAGCCATTGCCATTGGAAAAGAAGTGGGACTTTTAAATTCTAGTGATGATATTGTCTTAACCAGCGATGAATTTAGTCAGCTATCTGATGAAAAAGTTAAACAAATTTTGCCAAGATTAAGTATTTTATCACGAGCTTTACCTCAAGATAAATCAAGATTAGTAAGGTTATCACAAGAGTTAGATTTGGTAGTAGGTATGACAGGTGATGGAGTAAATGATGCTCCAGCATTAAAAAGAGCAGACGTCGGTTTTGCGATGGGGTCAGGGACTGAAGTTGCTAAAGAAGCAAGTGATGTGGTAATTTTAGATGATAATTTTGCATCTATTGCTAAAGCAATACTTTTTGGAAGAACCATATTTAAAAGTATTCGAAAATTTATTATCTTTCAACTTACGGTAAACCTTTGTGCGATTAGCTTATCTATTTTAGGACCATTCATCGGGGTAGATACTCCTGTTACGGTAATTCAAATGTTATGGATTAATATGGTAATGGATACTTTAGCAGGAATTGCTTTTGCTTATGAGCCTCCGTTATTAGAGTACATGAAGGAAAAACCGAAGAAGAAAGATGAAGCGATTATTAATCGTTATATGATGGATGAAATTATTTTTACTGGAATTTACTCGGCCTTTTTATGTGTATTTTTTCTAAAAAGCCCATTTTTCCATCAAATGTTTAGAACGGGACCTAATGATCAGTACTTTCTCACCGCTTTTTTTGGACTTTTCATCTTTATTGGGATATTTAATAGTTTTAATGCTAGAACCAATCGTCTAAATTTGCTAGCTTATATTAGATTGAATCGTATTTTTATTATCACCATTATCTTTATTGCCGTAGTACAGTTAGTTTTGATTTATTATGGAGGAAGTCTATTTAGAACTGCGGGGCTTACATTAAGAGAACTTGAAATTATGATTTTACTTGCTTTTAGCGTAATTCCCATTGATTGGATAAGAAAATTATATCTAAGAAGTAAAGGTATCTACGGTGGTGTTTAGGTTTAAGACAAAACAAATTCTCCTTATTCTCAGTCACTTTTTGACATTTTGCATAAAATGTGGTATAATGTGCATGGAAATGAGGGGTAGAATGAAAAGAATAGCAATTTTTTGTCTTAGTATTATTCTTTTGAACTTTATAACGGGTTGTACGTTAAATATTAATATCAATTCACCAAAGGAAAAAGAAAAAACAACAGAAACAGCAATTGAGAATCCTGTTTTGGATCAAGAAGAATTAAAGGTGATTGAACAGCAAGGAATGGATAAAGGTATGGATACTAATGTGAATACTAATAGTTCCTTAATTGTACCATCTGCGATAAAATTAAATAATGATGAAGAAGTTATTTCTTATTTTAATACAGTAAACGATCAAATTGATTATTTTGCTCATCAAGAAAAAAGTGAAACGATTAAAGAAAAGTTAGCGAATACGTTTATTACGATTGTGGACTTCTTATTTTATGATGGTACCATTGGTGGTGTTAGATTTCATGATTTAACCGATGCTGCTAAGGAGAAGGTTTTAGCTATTGCTAAGGTAATCGATGAAAAAATTGAAAAGTATTTTCCTAATTATAAGGAAAATATAAAAGATACTGCTTCTAGAGTGTATAGTAGTGCTAGTGAAAAAATTAAAGAAGGTATTGAGAAGGGAAAAGATTTTGTAAAAGATCATATCGGTGATGAGAATTATGAACAATTGCAAGAAGATGGTTCTAAATTAGTAGATAGCTTTAAAAATGCTGGTTCAGTGATTAAAGATGTCGTTACTGCTGGAAAAGATAAGGTAAAAGACTGGTACGAAGGTTTTAGAGATAAGTATAAAAGTGAATAAGGACGAAAGATTCTCGTTCTTTTCGTTTAAAAAAAATGAAAAAAGTAGTAAAAAAGGTTTTTGAAGAAGAAAAAGGCATGAATTAGGAAATTTCCTTTAAGGAAAAAGAAAAAATTGATGTCTTTTTTTGTTGTGGTTTTGTTAAAGGATAGATTTTACAAAGGAAAAGAAGTCTGTTATATTGTCATCATCATTATTTTCAAAGGGGGTGTATCTATGATGATACCGTTAAAAAATGTA
>CASRZP010000083.1 GCA_949440065.1 uncultured Bacilli bacterium | reverse complement strand
GGATACGCTTCATTTAACATGATTCCTGTTTTTCCTTCCGTGTACGTTAACATAATCGTACTTGATTCAATGATATTTTCTACTGTTCCTTGTTTCGTAAACGTGAATGCTGCAAACGTTACCCCAATGGTTGCTACAATCAATAAAAGCAACATCACAATGGGTAAAATTAGTTTTTTTACTTTCATTTCTTACACCTATTTTCCTTATTATTCCTTTTTAGTTTACCACAAAACCAAAAGAAAAAACACAAATGTTAACTAATTATCAACTATTTTTAGTTTAACTTAATTCCATTTGTTTTTTCTTTAACAATTTTTACCATATAAAAAGATATAGCATTTATCCTATATCTTATCAACAGACTTATTTTTGTATTAACAAATTGACAACATTCTCTAGTTCTTTTCCTGTTGTCTTTGTCTTTAAGGAATCATCAAACAAATAACCATAGCGAAATAGCGAAAATCCTAAATAATTTTTAATATTTCTACTCATGATAATTTCCTTTTTAATCACATCATCATTTAAAATCCATTCATCGCGCCCACTCATCGCATAAGTATCTGTTGCACCTACTTTATAAAACGCTAAAGCCACCATCAACTTTACTTTATCATTGGTGATAATATCTTGCCACTCCTGTAAAACCTTCGCAAAGGGTTTCCTTTCATTTTCAAATCCAAAATAAATCTGGGGCATTAAATAATCTACATACCCTCCTTCACTAGCCCATTTTTTCACATCCACAAAATTAAGTTGATAATTATTCTCCATATTTCCTTCAGGAGATACCCCAAATAAAATCTTATTGTTTTTCGTCTTTATCAATTGATATACTTCTTTCACTAAAAGATTTACTTGTTCAAAATGAAAACTTTCTAAATCTGTTGTTTTTCCTAATCTTTTGGCTTCTAAATACTCTAGTAAATCAATATCATTACTTGGATAAAAATAATCATCAAAGTGAATACCATCTATTTTATAGTTTTCAATAATTTCTAAAACACCATTTTTTACTAAATCCCTAACCTCACTACTTGCTGGATTAAAAAACACACCCTTTCCTTCAATTCGTTTAATCTTGTTGGTATTTTGCCAAGTATAAGGATACATATCTTCTTTCGTAAAACTTACCTTACTATCCCCACTAATACGGTAAGGGTTAATCCAAGCATGAAACTCCATATTTCGTCGGTGTGCTTCATCAACCATAAATTCTAACAGATCAAAATCTGTATTTTCTAAAAATTTAGCCTTTTTAAAATACTTCGACGGATAGATACTATCAGCATGTGATCTTACATGAGCAAGAATCATATTAAAACCATTTTCTTTCAGCTGATCAAACATTGATGTAATTTTCTCTTTCATCTTATCCACTGATTGTCCACTAAGATAAGTGTTATATTCCAAATAAGATACAAATACAGCACGACGTTCACTACTTTCAAGTACTACTTCCTCACCCTCCTTTTTTTTCCCAAAATCAATTTTCATTAATGTTAAAAGAGCAACTACCACCATAAGAATAACCCATTTTTTCATCTTCTTCACCTAACATGTTATATGTTTTAGGATATAAAATTAGAAGAAGAGATTTTGTCGATTCATCGTTAACACGCTAAATAATTAATCGTTACAAATAATTACTAATTGTTCCTTACGATAATACGCAAGAAAAATGTCTTTTAACGTTAAATTTTTCTCCTTTAAAATATCATTTAACCATTGTTCATTTTTACCAATTTTAACTAATGTGTCAAAAACAATATTTCCTTCTATCACAAGTGTTTCTTGATAAGGAGTAGGTTTATTTTTTAAAATAATAGATAGCGTTTTATCTTTTTTTAAAATAGCAACAGCTACTTCTTCTAGATGTTTAACATTCGCTTGATGAAGTTCTCTCATTAGTGTCCTTAGGGAATAATCTTGATTGAGTAACTCGATAAGATTGATTTTCCCGTCTTGTATTAAGATACAATCTTTTTTTTGTTTTCTTTTAGCAAAAAGAAAGCGAAGATTTTTCGTAGTAAAGATGAAATAAAGAAGATAAGCTAAAATACCAACGATGATAAAAAAACGAATAAGAAAGTAAATATTCATAAGACAACTCACCCATTATTTTTATGATAAGAAAAAATTCATTTTATACATAACAAATAAACATTATCATACATTTTACTAGGTGGTAGAATGTTAAATTTGAAAAAATATGGGTTTGGTTTATTATATAGTCTTATTACGATTTTAGTATGTAGCTTACTCATTAATTGTTTTTATTATTTTGATAAGATTAATCCAACAATGTATCGCTCACTAACTTTAATTGTTCCTTTGCTTGCTTTGATGATTGCTGGTTTTTTTGTCGGAAGGCGTAGTAGTAAAAAAGGTTGGTTAGAAGGGATCAAAGTTGGTGCTATCATTGTTGTTTTCTTCTTTATATTTAGTTTTCTAGCATTTAATCAAGGATTATCACTTAAGCAATTGCTATTTGATGTAATTTTAATGGTTAGCTCTATTTTTGGTAGTATGTTAGGAATCAACTTTCCTAAAAGGCAAAATTAAAAAAAGTTAATCGCTTCTTTTACCGTTATAAATCATACATTTATCTTCTAACAATTGATAATCTATCTTTACTATTTTAAGTTATATTCTCTTTAAAATAAAGATTAGAGTAGCTCTCTAATCCTTTTTTATTTACCATTTACAGCTGGCATCACCCGCTTTTGAATTATCTTGCAAAATCAATCAATTCCCTCGACACAATTTTCATATATCCAATCTTTTATTTCTACTATATCATTTGTTTCATAATAGTGAATCAACTTAGTCAAATACACACCAATTAACTCTACAGGAACAGAAATAATTCCTTGACCATATTTGATCATTTCTTTATTAGCAATTAAATTGGCTACCCTTTTATTTCCATCTAAAAACATTTGACTACGTTGTGTCCAACAAAATAGATGAATACAACGTTCTAATTCACTAGAAATAGAAAGAATTTCTTTTAACTCTTCAACATAATTACACTCACTAGGAAGTTTAGGACGCCAAGAAGTACCTGTTATTCCTACCCCTTTATCCCTAAAATCACCTAAAGGCATAATATTTTGTCCCTTGCATACAAGAAAATGAATTTTTTTTATGTAATCAATGGTCAAACTTTCATCGACTGTACTTAAAATATATTCCCAACTATCCTTTAATCCTTTTAACTTTAACATATCATCAACAGAAATCTTTCCTGTATTTACATTGTTCATAAAGAAATAAGTATCTTCAAAAGTTACTTTTATTCCTTCCAAATTAGCACTTTTATAAATATTATCTACTAATCTTCTCTTCGCAAAAAAGATATTGCCCACTTTTGTCATTTTATACTTATTTTTCACGATTTATCCTTATGCTCGTAAATATGAATAAACTCCTCTTTATAAGCTAGCAAATTATCTTCTTTTATCGCTTGACGAACCTCTTCCATCATTTGAATTAAAAAACGAATATTATGAACAGATAAAAGTCTACCTCCTAGACCTTCATCTGAGGTAATCAAATGACGAATATAAGCTTTGGTATAATTTTTACAAGTAGAACAATCACAATGTTCATCTAACGGCGTAAAGTCTTCCTTAAATTTTAAGTTGTGCAAATTAATCTTACCATGCCTAGTAAACGCTTGTCCATGGCGAGCAATTCTAGTTGGTAAAACGCAATCAAAAATATCAATTCCACGAATTACGCCTTCTAATAAATCAATAGGATCTCCTACTCCCATTAAGTAACGAAGTTTATCATCTGGTAAATATTTAATAGAGTAATCAATCATATGATACATCGTTGTTTTATCTTCACCAACACTAGTACCACCGATACTATAACCATCAAAATTAAGTTTTACGGTTTCGATAGCACTCCATTTTCTTAAATCTTCAAATTCTCCACCTTGAACAATTCCAAATAAACATTGATGATCGTTTTTATGAACGTCTTTTCCCCTTTTAGCCCATCGTAGTGTTCTCTCAACACTTTTTTTCATATAATCATAACTAACGGGATACGGAGGACACTCATCAAAACTCATAGCAATATCACTATCTAATTTATTTTGAATTTCAATCGACTTTTCTGGTGTTAAAAATAAATTCGCACCATCAATATGACTTTTAAAATGTACCCCGTCCTCGGTAATATCTTTTTCTTTATTTTTAGCAAGAGAAAACACTTGAAAGCCACCACTATCGGTTAGAATTGGTCCATGATAGTTCATAAACTGATGAAGTCCTCCAGCTTTTTTAATTAAATCTTCACCTGGACGTAACCATAAATGATAAGTATTCGCTAAAATAATTCCAGCATGTACATCATATAGCTCTTTTGGATCAAGCATTTTTACGGTAGCTTTCGTTCCTACAGGCATAAACATTGGTGTTTCGTAATCACCATAATCGGTATGAATCATACCATATCTTGCTAAAGTATCTTTTTCGTTTTTTAATTTTTCATAAGTTAACTTCATTTATTTCACATCCCTTAAACTTCTCTTATTATAACATAAAACCCTTAAAGACAAAAGAAAAAGATAGTAAGTTCTATCCTTTATTTATCAATTAAAACCACTGCTCGAGCTCCTTGTGCTTTATTGGGATTACTACTTCCAATATTACCAGTATAATCAATTGTCCAAGAATATATGGTATCTGCGGCATACACATTGGCTAACCAATATGCTAAATCAAGCGTTTGATTAACGGTTCCTTGAAAACTAGCTGAAAGTGCTAAATAATTATATATCCATACTAGACAAGAAGTTCTATCGATAGTACAACCTAAACTAGAAGCTTCTTGCACAGTAAGTAGTCTTGCTTTAGCCGTCTTTGTTCCTATACTATAAGGATTAGTAGTACAATTAAAAGTTTTGGTTACGGAGGCATAACTACATCCCATATAAGGATTATCTTTAAACACCGTGGTTCCAAGAGTATACGTTTGATTTAAAACATTGATCCAACTAGTAGTAGCTGATTCTAATGCTGGTAGTATTGTTATTGGACCTTTAGTGTTATCTTTTGCCGTATACCACATCGTAGCACTCACGGTATTTTCTCGCTGTTGTAAAGTTAACGTATTTCCGTTATCACTAACGACATAAAAATATTTTTCTAGACTATCATTTACTTTATATTTGATAATGGTTCCTGGTTCAAATACTTCTGGGTTAATGGGCAAGCAGGTTGACTCTTCTCCCGTTACACAAAAGGTAGATGATCCTGTTGTTTGATTATATTTCCAAATATTAGATATATTTTTGTTTTCTTTTTTAGCTTGTGGTATTAAGTGTCCATTCATTGGTAAAGATATTGGTT
>CASRZP010000082.1 GCA_949440065.1 uncultured Bacilli bacterium | reverse complement strand
AGTGATAACACCAACCCAATTATCATTTTTTACAACTTTTGCAATTGGAACATGTTTTCTATTTAATAAAAAGAAGGCATCATCTATAATCATATCATAAGGGATTTCTTCAATGTTTCTAATATAGTTTTTTAAAGAAAAAAACATTTTTTTCTTTAAAAGTAAATCTTTTACATTTAAAACACCAATAATTTTTCCATTTTCCATAATAGGAAAGCGTGTGTATTTGGTTTTCTTAATAGTATCCATCACTTTTTCTTTACTATCATGAATATCTAATACCACAACATTTTCTCTACTAGTCATAGCAGTTTCCGCCGTAGTATCATTAAATTCAAATACATTTAACAATATTTTTTTCTCTAATTCTTCTAAATTAGCGTCTAAAATATTGCTTTTAATTTCTTCCTCTACCTCTTCCTCTTTATTTTCTATTCTCAATAATTTTAAAATAAAATTAGTAGAAGAACGAAGAATAATAATAAATGGTTTAAAAAAGAAAATAATAGCATATAAAACATTCACCATAAAATAAGATATTTTTTTTGGATAAGTAAGACCTATTCTCTTTGGAACTAATTCTCCAAATACCAATGTAAAATAAGATAAAATAACCGTAATGGCAATAATCAGTATATTGATAAGAGCTTCCATAGAGATCCATGTTGGAGAAATAAGCATAGCAATTTCACGAGCAAAGCTATCTGCTGCAAATGCACTTGCTAAAAATCCAGATAAAGTAATAACTATTTGAATAGCGGATAAAAAGGTACTAGAATCTTCTAATAAAGACAATATTCTCTTTGCCTTTTTATTATTCCTTTTTAATTCTTTATGAAGCTCATAAGTATTTAGTTCAAAAAAAGCCATTTCGGTTGCTGAAAATATCCCATTTACAACAATTAATAAAATCAATATTATTATTTTTATAAACATACAATCACTATCCTCTTACCCATTATAACACTAGGAAGCATTTAAATAAAGTCTAATTGTTTCTCCATCGGCAATTCTAATTCCTGGATTTGGGGATTGATAAAGTACTGTTCCTTTTCCTTCATATTCTACTTTAAAATTTTTTAATTCTTTCATAGCATCCTTTAAATTTTTCCCTGTAACATCTGGAACTATTGTATAAGTTTTATCTAAATAAATATATTCTTTTTCGATTTCATCCTTCTGTGGTTCTATTCCCAATACAGGAATAGCAGATAAAAGAAAGTTTTTAGCAATCGGTGCCGCAACTGTACCTCCGTACTGGCTTACACCTTTTGCATTATCAACGGCAATATAAATCACTACTTTAGGATCATTCGCTGGCATAAAACCGATAAAAGAAGTAATATAGTTACCTGTTAAATAATGCCCATTTTCAGCTTTTTGAGCAGTCCCTGTTTTTCCTCCTACTCGGTAATCTGGAATGTAGGCATTATGCCCTGTACCACGTGCTACTACACTTTCTAATGCATATCTTACTTTTTTACTAGTATCTTCACTAATAACTTTTCTAACAATTTTTTCTTGATGAGATTCTATCACTTGATTTGTTTCTGGGTCATTTAAACTTTCTACTATATAAGGCTGATATAAAATTCCTCCATTGATAGCCGCACTGACAGCTACTACTTGTTGAATCGCTGTTACTGCAACTCCTTGACCAAATGCGGTTGTTGCAAGTTCCAAATCACCTATTTTTCCAACATCAAAAAGAATGCCACTAGACTCTCCCGATAATTCTATTCCTGTTTTTGTACCAAAGCCAAATTTTTTAATATAGGTAAATAATTTTTCTTTTCCTAATTTTAAACCACTTCTAAATAGGTTTGTAAGCCATGGCCTCCATGTTTCCAACAATGTAACGTGGCCCCTTCTACCGTTACTGCCCCACTATCTGAAAAAGTATCTTTTTCTAAATCTATTATTTTTTCCTCTAAAGAGGTAGCAAGAGTAATAATTTTAAATGTAGAACCTGGTTCATAAGTCATCCAAATAGGTAAATTTCGATTGATTTCTTCAGTTGTATAATCTTGATAATGGGTTGGAGAAAAATTAGGTCTAGAAGAAATCGCTAAAATAGCTCCTGTATTAGGATCCATTGCAAGTCCAAAAGCTTGCTCCGCTTGGTACATAGAAATTGCATTATCTAGTTCCCTTTCCAAAGCCTCTTGCAATTCAAAGTCGATAGTTAATGTCATATTAACTCCATCTTGTGGTTTTTCATAAATTTGACTTAACTCTAATTTGTTTCCTTTCGCATCACTGAAATATTTAATAGCTCCGTAACTACCTGTTAAATATTTATCATAAATTAATTCTAATCCGCTTAATCCTTGATTATCAATTCCTACAAACCCTAAGGTATGGGATAAATAAGTATTATAAGGATATTCTCTTTTCGACTCTTTTACTAAATAAACACCAGGTAGTTTTAATGCTGATATTTTATCTGCAATTTCATTTGACAGCCTTCTTCCTTCTGGATGAACTCTTTCTATTGATGTTTTCTTAGAAACATGAGAATACATATCCTCATAACTAACATTTAAAATACTTGCTAAAGATTTAGCTGTACTCTCTTTATCTCCTATTTGATTAGGAATTAGAACCAAAGAAGTTGTCGTAATATTTCCTGCCAAAACCGTTCCATTTCGATCATAAATGATTCCTCTATTTGCTTCTAAAGGTAAATTTCTACTCCATAATCCTGTTGCATAATTATTTAATTTATCATAACTAATTACTTGGATATAGAAAACTTTTCCAATAATAATAACAAAAGCCAAAATCAAAACAATTAATACAAACTTCATACGTGCATTCATTTTCTTTACAAACATAGAATCACCAGTTCATTATATGAAAAAAAGTGTTTTTAAAACACTCATTTTCTTCTAGATTCCATATCATTTTCATGAATACTTTGTAAATAGTCATATTTACTTTGACTTCCACCATTTAAGTGAGTGTCCATTAAACGCATCCTATTACTAGTATCTATTTGATAATTTTTCGTCTTTACGAGCACAATTCCAATTCCCATATTTTTAGCGCTTATAATATCATTATCTGTTATCGTATCATAACAATAGATTCCTAATAATTCTGGTGCCTCTAGGGATGCTTGTAATTCATCTTGTGGTTTACTAGGATTTGGAACTGCTACTAAAATCTCATTATAACTATTACTCTTACCAACCAATTCTTTTGGAGTAAGAAGCTCATAAATACGTTTCGTTGAAGTATCCAAGTCTCTTTTATATAAGCTATAAGAATCGGCTGGATAAGTATGAACAATTTGACTCTTTGGAATACTTTTATAAATAAAATTATATATCTCCCTTGGGTCTTTAAACGTTTTTAATTTATTAGAGCCATCTAGGGAATAGGAACCACCATCCCCACTATAAGTACGGTAATTGCTATCTAATGGCATATTTTTAGAAGTATGACTACTTTTTACGAAAGCATAGAATTCATCCCCATCTAATACATAAACAGGAACTCCTGCCTGTGCTGATAAGATTTCATTTTTATATTTTTGAACAGAACTTTCTGTAAGCATTGCCTCTTCTATTAAAGAAGCTTGCTTATCTTTTGCGCTTCTAAAATGGTCATAATACTTTTCAATCATATCATATTCTTTCAAATGAGCATGTATCTTCATTACTTCCTCATATGATAAATCATCTAAGCTTAATAATTTCGAATAAGCATCTATTTCTTCTTGTAATAAAGTTCTACCTTCCCCTTCTTGAAAATGAACTAATTCTCTTAAATCTAAAAAGAAATTATAAGGAATTTCAGCAAAATGATAATCAATAACCATATTGGTAATTTGTAGTCTACTCTCTTGCCTGAAGAAATTCTTTAATCCCTCTTTATCTTTATTGCTATAAAAACTAAATATTTTATTTCGTATACTAAATTCTTCTGAACCCATTCCATAAAATGGCACTAGATTTGCATCTAGAAAAGAAAAAAATTCTTCTCCGCTTTCCATTCTGTTTGAAATTTCTTGATACCAAGTAAGATGAAGTTTTAGCATTTGTTCTTCTTTATCATAACTGGAAAATTGTCTTTCATAATACTCTTTTCTTGCCAACTCTATTTCAGAAACATCATTTGATGCTGAAAGTGCATTTAATAAATAACGATAATCTTTCACATTTCCTATTGTGCTTATCTTTTCTATGAAACTTTTTTGATGGAATAAAGAAAATGGAATAGCAACCTTTTTAGTAGCTAAAGTATAAAGTTCTGAGAAAGAAAAATCACTTAAAGTATGAATTCTAAAATCATTTGTAAGAATGTACTCTATGGCTTCTTTCCTTCCTGTTCTTAAAAAACTACCAATTCTATCTAAAGAAAAATTTATTGTCTTTAATATTTCTACCTGCGTTTTAGCACTAAGTTTTGGAAATAAATCTAATACCTTTTTAGGATAATTTCTATCTAGGTATTGTAAAAAAGAAATGGCTTCTTTTTCATTTAAACTATGGAAAGGGGTATCTAAGCCATACCAATTTAATAATACCATCTCGCAAAATATATCAGATTGAAAAGCAAAATGGCAAGAAGTTTCACACGTTATAATAGCATTTAATTTATCTACTACATCCGTAGAACTTTGTAAAATATGAATTCCTTCCTCATCTAAAAGACTAGCAAGAATTGCCCCATTAGCATCTTGAACAAACCAAATAAAATCATATTTTCTAGGACTATCAATTAATTTTTTCTTAATAGAAGATTCTTTTAATAAAGGAGTATCTGGATTTTTATAAATATACTCTTTTAAAGTATCGTAATCCATGGCAAGATAATCTTCTACTATCATTATTTTCTTATTATCCTCTTTAGGAGTAAACCAATTATCATCAAACTGAAATGTCATAAAATCATTTGCCATATAAACACCTTCTATTATTATCATTGTACCAAGAAAGAATCTTTTTATCTACAAAAAGAACGGTTTTACCGTTCTATTTTTTCTTCCTTTAAATTTTCTTCCATTAATCTTTTTACTTCTTCATAAAGCTTCTTATTAGCAGTCTCTAAATCCATTTCTCCTACCTTGAAAGGAGTTCCAAAACGCATTATCAAATTTTTACTTCTAAATTTATAATCTCCTGTTATTCCAAAAGGAACAATTGTCGCATCTGTCTTAGAGGCCATCGATACTGTTCCATACTTAAATGGGAGCAAAAAAGATTCTGTTTTATTTCTAGTTCCTTCTGGAAATAACCCAATAGCCCCCCCTTCTCTTAACACTTCTAGGGCTGATGCTTTTGCCGCTTCGTCCTTTTTACTCCTATCTACAGGAATACATCCAACCATTTTAAAGAACCATCTCATTTTTCCATCAAAATATTC
>CASRZP010000081.1 GCA_949440065.1 uncultured Bacilli bacterium | reverse complement strand
TCCTCATCGCGATGATCAAATCCAGTAGCAATAACAGTAACGATAACTTCATCTGTTAAATTTTCATTAATTACTGAACCAAAGATCGTGTTAATATCGGTATTCGCTGCTGCACGAACTACTTCTGCTGCCTGTTCTGCTTCAAATAAAGTTAAATTAACACCACCAGTGATATTAATAATCGCATTTGTGGCTCCAGCAATAGAAGTTTCCAAAAGTGGACTAGATACCGCTTGCTTGGCTGCTTCAATTGCTCGATCTTCACCCATACCCATACCAATACCAATAATAGCATTTCCTGATTTTTCCATAACAGCACGTACATCAGCAAAATCTAGGTTAACTAAACCGACAACAGCAATCAAATCAGAAATTGATTGAACACCACGACGAAGTACATTATCTACTTCTTTAAATGCTTCTAACATTGGAGTTGTCTTATCAATAATCTCTCTCAATTGATCGTTTGGAATGACAATCAAAGTATCCACATGTTTCTTTAATTCGTCTAACCCTTGCATAGCGTTTTCCATTCTTCTTTTTCCTTCAAACGAGAAAGGTTTGGTAACAATAGCAACGGTTAATGCTCCTAAACTCTGGGCAATTTCTGCTACTACTGGAGCTGCTCCAGTTCCTGTTCCACCACCCATACCACAGGTTACAAATACCATATCTGCACCTGCTAGAGCTTCTTCCAATTCTTTCTTACTTTCAACGGCAGCTTCTTTTCCAATTTCTGGTTTAGCACCTGCTCCTAGTCCATCCGTTAGGGATGATCCAATTTGAATTTTAATATCGGCTTTAGAGTTATTTAATACTTGTAAATCCGTATTGGCAACAATAAATTCTACCCCTTTAACGCCTGATTCTACCATTCGGTTAACTGCATTACCGCCACCGCCACCGATTCCTATTACTTTAATTTTTGCTAATTGATCCATTTCTAATGAGCCTAACATACGCTACTATTCCTCCTTTATCAAACTTACCTACTAACTTTAGTAGATTTTCTATAGTTGCTGACTTATCCATTCTTCATCATTTATCATGGAATTACTTTGCCCCAAATGGGATAACTTCTGATCATAATAATAAATATTTCCCACCACGGTAGAATATTTATTATTTCTAACACCAAGTGTTGTACTCATATCACATACCGTTGCTTTATTCCCTAAAATTTCTTCTACTAAGTAAGAAAAATTGGCTATCTCAGTAATTCCTCCTGTAACCATTATATACTCTATTTTGCGATTTGTTAAGAGATTAATTTGTTTTTTCATATTTTTTAACATTTCATCAAGTCTAGCTTCAACAATTTCTGAGATTTCTTTCCTTGTTACCACTAGTTTTTCTTCTAAATTACTATCCATTTCTATTGTCTCTAAACTAGCAAACTTCGCTTTAGCTAAGGCAAAAGTTTCCTTTAACTTTCGTGCTGTCATTGCATCCATTTTATAAATATAGGATATATCCTTATCCACATAAGAACTTCCTTTATCTAAAGTAATGTGTTTTAATGGAACGCCTTTATTAAATACTGTGATATTAGTAAGCGAATACCCAATGTTAATTACTACTCCTACTTTACTATCTATTTCATCTGTCTTCATCATGTAATAATCCCCTAAAAAGTTAGGAATAATATCCATTAACTTCACGTGACACAAATCAAAAAGTGCTTGAATTTGACTTACCTGTTCTTTTTTTATCACGCCAGTTAAGGCTTTCACTTTTAAATGCTGATAGGTTTTTCCTAATACATTAGTTACTACTTCTTTTTGATTTATCTTATATTCTAAAGGCATATACATAATAGCAACATCATCTTTATCAATTTGTTCTTTTAAACTACTTGCCCATAATTTTAAAATAGTAGTATCAGAAACCACATCTTCTTCCATTACAGAAGTCTCTCCTAATACAGCTTGAAAAGATATATCCAAAAAGGAAATATTAACAATAGCTTGTTCTATTTTCATAGAAAGCCTTTTCTCTACTTCTTCTAGTGCTAAATTTAATGAATTTGTAGCCATTGCCATATCGGTAATGACACCTTTAGTAAAGCCTACTGAACGAACTTCTGAAGTGGCTAAAACATATTGTTTATCATGATAAACTTCGCTTACAACTATTTTTATATTATCTGTTCCAAGATCAATGCTAGTATATATCTTCTTCATTCACCACCACTCCAATTTCTATTCTTATTATACTATTAAATTTTTCTCATTGCAAACATCTTTCCAATTTTTTAAAACGGCACAAAATGATTTCCGCTATCTAAATAAAGTATTCCTGTTTTTCCTTCTAAGGCGCTATAAATTTGCAAGTAATAGTTAAGTCGCTCTAACTTAGTAATCGTAATATACACCAAATTCCCATCATCCATCGTAAATAAAAAACGGTCTTTATCAAAATCATTGGGACAATACTCTATTTCTGATACTCTAGTTAAGATTTCTTTTTTAATTTTTGCTAGTTGATGAATAAATGATGAAAACTTCACATCTGGTACATAATTGAGTAACAAAGGTAGTCCCATAGGATTTTGTGCTGGAAGCAAAGTTGTTTCATTTTCTAGAACAATATTTCCATCTTTTTTTACCAATAAAGGCTGATACTCCTCAATTTTAATGGAAATAACATGGAAAAACTCTTTTTTTACCTTGACTGATTCAATATAAGGATTAGATAACAAACGTCTTTTTATCGAATTAGAGCTTGTCCAGTAGAATGATGGATAATCATCAATTTTGGCCTGTCTTAAAATTTCTTGATCAGCTAAAATCGTGTTTCCTTCTACAAAAATATTACAAATTCTAAGTTCTAAGTAATAATTTCCTAAGTAATAAATTAGTCCTAAGATGATGAGCAAAAAAAACAAACGATGAATTTTTAATTTTTTTCGTTTTACTAGTTTTTTCTCTTCCATATTCACTCCCAATTGATGAATTCTTGTTCTACTTTCAAATTGATTTTATATTTATCATATACAGCCATTTGGATAAATTCAATTAACTCTTTTACATCTGTTGCCGTAGCATTGCCTAAGTTAATGATGAAGTTGGCATGTTTTTCACTAATTTGAGCTCCCCCTTTAATTAGTCCTTTGAATCCTAAGTCTTCAATAAGCTTTCCTGCAAAATGATCTTTAGGGTTTCTAAAAACACTACCTGCTGATGGGAATTCTAAGGGTTGCGTTGCTATTCTTCGTTCTTTTCGATCTTTCATTAACTCTTCAATTTCTTTTTTATTTCCTTTTTTTAATCTTAATACAGCAGAGATAACAATGTAGTCTTTCTTTTTCATTAAGATAGAACTACGATAGTGAAAGTCCATTTCTAAATTGGCTAAAGTAATCACTTTTCCTTCCTTGGTTAGTACTTTTACTCGACTGACGATATAGCCCATATCCATTTTATAGGCTCCTGCATTCATATAAATGGCTCCACCAACGCTACCTGGAATACCACTAGCAAATTCTAGCCCGGAAAAGCCGTGCTTAGCCATTTGATAGGATAGTTTGACCAAAGAATACCCTGCTCCTACTTCTACTTTATTTCCTTTAATGACCATTTGATTAAAAGAATCTAGTTTAATAATCATGCCATCGTATTTTTGATCACTAAAAATAACATTAGAGCCTTTTCCTAAAACTTGATAAGTAATTTTCTTCTCATTTAATAATTGAATAATTTTAGCAAGTCTTGTTGTTGTATCAGGGTACCACATAACTCTAGCTAATCCACCTACACGATAAGTGGTATGTTTAGAAAGATCCACATTTTCTACAATTTTTCCCCATTTTTTTGTTTTGATTAGTTCTATCACATCATCGATCATATTTTTCTCTCCACTGTTTTTTTAATTATTTTGTATATCCTACTAGCACTATCACTAACACCTAATTTTTTGGTATTTTCCTTCATTGTTTTATAAAGATTAGGATTTTGTAAGATTTTATCTATCATTGGTAATAGATGTTCACCATTGAAGTTTTCTTCTTCTAAAATTTCTGCGCCTTTAGCATCTACTAGTTCTTTCGCATTTTTATATTGGTGGTTATTGGTAACAAAAGGGCTTGGTACTAAGATAGAGGGAATTCCAATGGATGTAATTTCAGCAATGGTTGATGCACCTGCTCGAGTTACTACTAAGTCGCATCGCTTTAATATAGCAGGTAAATTTTCTATGAAGGGTACAATTTTTACGTTTTTTGGTAGATTTTGTTTTTGATACATTTCATCATAGGTTTTTCCACTGATAAATAAAACTTCATAACTTTTATTAGCAAACTGGGGTAAAATTTCCATCATTTTTTGACACATTGTTAATGAACCTAATGATCCCATGACAATGATGACTAATTTTTTGCTATTTTGTAGTCCAAAGTCAGCTTTTCTAGCAGGTTTAATGCTAAGCACTTCTTCACTTCTTGGATTTCCTGTGTAGTAGACGTTTTTACCTTTAAAATGTTTTACCGTTGAAGGTAGGGATACACCAATAGCACTTGTGTATCTACTTAAGAATTTATTGGATAATCCAGGAACAGAGTTTTGTTCGTGAATAAAGGTTTTGTATCCTTCTTTATGGGCAGCATATATCACTGGTGCTGTAATGTATCCTCCAATACCAAGAACAATATCTGGGTTAAATTTTTTAATTTTCTTCCGACAAGTTTTAATGGCTTTACGAAAGGAGTTAATTACAGCAATGTTTTTAAAGGGATTACGACGGTTAATTCCTTTCATTTCCACCCAAGATAGGGAATATTTTTACTAGTAATGATATCTTTTTCCATGCGATCTAGTGTACCGATATATAAAAACTCTGAACTGGGTTCTTGTTCTTTAATTTTGTTAATGATGGCTAAAGCAGGATAAATATGCCCCCCTGTACCACCAGCGGATATTACCACTCTCATCTTATTCACACCCTTTTTTCCATTATACCATAACATATGAAGAAAAAAACTAGATTATTTTATAATTGATGAAATTTATTCATATTATGTTTCAATTCATTGAAGATTTTTGCAGATTTACGCATTTTTCTTCAATGAGTAAGAAAAGAAAGTTTAAATAAACTTTCTTTAATTTATAAGATATTAACTAACTTTTTATTCGGTATCGGTAACAATAATATCACCATCACTATGAGGAATAGTACCAGTTACAAAAGTTGCTGCACTACTACCGTTTGTTATACTTCTCCAATCAAAACTTTTACCCGTCTTATTGATTATTTGAGTTAATTTGGAATTAAAATTAGAAGCTTTAAAAAATGCATTATTTCCCATTGTTTCTACACTAGTTCCTATGGTTAAACTAGTTAGTTGATTCATACTAAATGCCAACACTCCAATACTCGTTACACTATTTGGAATGATTACATTTGTTAA
>CASRZP010000080.1 GCA_949440065.1 uncultured Bacilli bacterium | reverse complement strand
CGCATAAATCAGCCCAGCATACCCTTTAGTAATCTCTATAGCAATTCCCGTTTTACAAAAGTACACTTCCCCTGGTTGTATCGTAACTTTTTCTTTGTCTAGGCAAGCATATAAATCAGCTCCTGCCGCATCTAATGAGCCATAGGTAGGCACTGTAGCCTTTTCGTTTACTTTTTTTATTTTCATTCTCATCTCTAACATACTGTCTTTTCCTCCCACAACACAATTTTTTTCTTTTTTCTACTTTCATTAAGGTCAATAATTCTTTGATTTGTTGAACCTCTAAAGCGAAGAGTAAGTGACTTTTTTTCTAAAACAAATTCACCATCTACCAAAACATCAATCAAATCTAACAACTCATCTGTTATTCCGTTCATATGAACCTTATCCATAGTTAAATCATCATTTAATATATATCCCGAATAACACCAAATGGTCTTATCCTTATATTTTTCTTTCACCCTTTTTAAAAAAGGAAGAAGGCACACTTGATTTTCTTTTTCTAAAGGCTCGCCACCAAGTAAAGATAGTCCATCAATATAATCAAAGTCTAACATCGATAGTATCTCATTTTCTACCTCTTGCGTAAATTTTTTTCCGTAATGAAAGTCCCATGCTTCTTTATTAAAGCAACCCTTACATTGATGGGTACATCCAGAGACAAACAAAGAAACACGAACACCCTCACCATTTGCTACATCACATTTTTTGATATCTGCATAATTCATCATTAACCTCCTATAAGTGCGTAACACGAGCTTTAATTTCTTTTGTTTTCCCTACGTTCCAAAAGTTTTCTCCTAAATATCCACAAGTACGTCTAGTTACATTCATCTTCGCTTTATCTTTGTTATGACAATTAGGACATTCCCATTCTAACTTATCGTTAATGATAATCTCTCCATCAAAACCACATACATGGCAATAATCAGATTTTGTATTAAACTCAGCATATTGAATATTATCATAAATAAACTTAACTACGTTCTCTAACGCTTTCAAATTATTAGTCATATTAGGAATTTCAATATAGGAAATAGCTCCTCCCGTAGATAAGGATTGAAACTCACTTTCAAAAGATAACTTTTTAAACGCATCTATTTTTTCTCTTACATCAACATGATAAGAATTGGTATAATATCCTTTATCTGTTACATCTTTAATTTCTCCAAAGCGATTTTTATCAATCGTAGCAAAACGATAACATAATGACTCTGCAGGGGTACCATACAAAGCAAAACCTAATCCCGTTTCCTTTTTCCACTTTTCTGTTGCTTCTTTTAATTTTTTCATCACATTAATCGCAAAATCATGACCTTTTTTCTCTGTATGACTAACCCCTTTCATTAATTTTGTCGTCTCATAAATTCCAATGTATCCTAAAGAAAGAGTTGAATATCCTCCTTTTAATAAAGGATCAATTACATCACTTGGTTTTAATCTAGCAATAGCACCATAGCACCAATGCACTGGACTAACATTCGCATGTGTTCCAAGAAGAGCATAATGACGACACATTAAAGCTTCATAACATAATTCTAAACGTTCATCTAATAACTGATAGAATTTTTCTTCATCTTTACCTGCTAAAATAGCAATCTGTGGCAAGTTAATCGTCACCACGCCTTGATTAAAACGTCCTTCAAATTTAAAATTACCATTTTCATCTTTCCAAGGGGATAAAAAGCTTCGACATCCCATCGGACTAAATACATTTCCTTGATAATTTTCACGCATTTTCTTAGCTGAAATATAATCTGGATACAACCGTTTACTAGAACATTTTACAGCAAGCTTAGTAAGATAGTCATATTTTCCTCCCTGTAGTGAGTTATGCTCATCAAGAACATAGATTAACTTAGGAAACGCTGGAGTGACATAAACCCCCTTTTCATTTTTGATTCCTTGATAACGTTGTTTTAATATCTCTTCAATAATCATCGCATTTTCTTCAATATAAGGATCATTTTCTTCTAAATTTAAAAACAAAGTGACAAATGGCGATTGACCATTGGTCGTCATTAAGGTATTAATTTGATATTGTATTGTCTGCACTCCTGAAGATAGTTCACTTTTTAGGCGAATTTGTACTAATTGTTCAATCGTTTTTTCATCTAACTTCCCTTTAAATTCTTTCACAATTTCTTTCTTAAATTTTTCATAACTAATACGTAAATATTTTCCTAAATGTTTTAAATCAACCGATTGTCCACCGTATTGACTACTAGCAACGGCTGCAATAATTTGGGTAGTAACTGTACACGCTACTTGAAAACTTTTAGGACTTTCAATTAGCTTTCCATTCATCACTGTACCATTATCTAGCATATCCCCAATGTTAATTAAACAGCAATTAAAAATAGGTTGTAAAAAATAATCTGCATCATGAAAGTGAAGTATGCCCTCATCATGTGCTTTCGTAATTTTCTCAGGCAGTAAAATTCGCTTCGTTAAATCTTTTGATACTTCCCCAGCAATTAAATCCCTTTGTGTTGATGCAATAATTGCATTTTTATTGGAATTTTCTTCCATTACTTCTTTGTTTTGATTTTTAATTAACCCTAAGATAGACTCATCTGTAGTGTTTTGTTTTCTAACTAAAGCTCTATTATAACGATAAACAATGTAACGTTTTGCTAATTCAAATTTTCCAAGTTCCATCAATTTCATTTCAATGATATCTTGAATATCTTCAACTAGCATACGTTTTTTATTCAATCCTTCAATATATTTAATAATGATATTAATATCTTTTTTCTTTGCGTGCTCATTAACTGCTACTTCTCTATTTGCTTTCTCAATTGCTGTTGCAATCTTATCTTTATTATATTCTACCGCACGCCCATCACGTTTAATGACTTTCATTTTTACTACCTCCAACTTTCTTCTTACACTTTCATTATAGCAAACGAACTTTAAAAAAAGTTGTTGCAATTGCCACAAAATTAAAATATAATTTTTAATAAGAAATGAGGATGATTTTTTATGCTGAATTTAAAGGAAAATGTAAATTTATTCACTTTGTCAAGCCAATGTAAACAAGTGCAAATGCGTGTTTTTGAAAAAGGTGAAGTCATCATGAATTATATAGAAAAACGCGATAAAATTGGGATGATTAAAGAAGGAAAGGCAGAACTCATTCGCTTTGATTATGAAGGGGGAAAAACAATCATTGAACATTTTTATCAGCATGATATCTTTGGTGAAATCTTCCATCAAATCCATCATAATAACGAGTTGATTGTCATTGCTGTAGAACGATGTGAAGTCTATTTTTTAAATGCTAGTTGCATGGAAAAAAAATGCAGTCGTAACTGTGGTATTCATGATTTATTAGTAGAACAATTTGTCCATCTTTTAGCAAAAAAAATTATTGCCCTAAATGAACATATTGAATTTCTTACCAAAAAAAGTATTCGAGAAAAACTTCTTAGTTATTTTGACCATTTGTCACACCATAAAATGAAAAGAACATTTACCATTTCCTTATCTTATACTGATTTAGCGGATTATTTAAACATTGATAGAAGTGCCCTAATGCGGGAGTTAAAAAATTTAGTGGAAGAAGGTTTTATCCAAAAAGAAGATAGAAAAATTACTATTTTATATTAAATAAGTAAAAAATGTTAAGAAAGTTCCTAACATTTTCAATTTTTTTAAAATAATGACAGCTAATTTCTAAAATTTAATTTTTCTTTAATTTTCTTATTTGTTTTCCTATTAGTTTATATAACTCTACAGCAAATAAGATAGCAAAAGATATACCAAATAAGGCAATTAAATGGATAATAGGAATGGAATCGGTTTGGAGTAAATGAGATAACAAAGGTAATTCCATCACAATAATTTGTAAAAGAATCGTTCCTGTTATACCAAAGGCAATAAAATAATTATGAGATAACGGCACACGAAATGCTGATTTTTTCTCACTACGGCAATTAAAGACATGAATATTTTGAATAAATACCATTAATGCCATGATATAACCTCTAGCTACACCAACTTCCATATGAAAGTGATGAAGTAAGATTTTCCAAACGATAAAAACAAAAATGCCAATCACTAAACCAGCAAATATAATTTCTTGTAGCAAACTTCGATTAAAAATAGATTCTTTAGGATCTCTTGGTTTTTCTAATAAAATATCATCTTCCGCTTTTTCTAAAGATAGGGCAATATCTTGAATACCATCAGTAACTACATTCAACCATAGTAATTGAATGGCAACTAATGGTGTTGGCATATTCATCAAGATAGCTAAACAAAAGAATAAAATTTCAGCACAACCACAAGAAATAAGGAAATAAATAATTTTTCTTATATTGGCGTATGCTACACGTCCTTCTTTAATTCCTATAACAATTGATTTAAAACTATCATCTAAAATTATCATATCTGCGGTATCTTTGGCAATATCTGTTCCACTACCCATGGCAATACCAATATTAGCAGCCTTTAACGCCGAAGCATCATTTACACCATCTCCCGTAACTGCCACGTATTCTCCTTGACGTTTTAATGACTCTACGATCCAAAGCTTCTGTAAAGGACTAACCCTTGCAAACACTTTTTTTGTTCGAATAAAATTATCAAAAGTATTTACGCCTTGATGATATCTCTTCTCTAACTCCTCCCCTGTTGTCACTTCATTTTGACTTTTCACCATATGAAGTTCCTTAGCAATAGAATACGCTGTTAACGGATGATCTCCTGTAATCATTAGTACCTTAATTCCCGCTTGATAACATTCCATAATTGAATGGAGTACATCTTCTCGAATCGGATCAATAAAACCAACCATTCCCATAAAAGTTAATTCTTTAATATCTTCTTCATCATACTTTGTCTTCTTACGAATTCTTCCGCTGGCCAAAGTAATCACACGATATCCATCCTTAGCTAAGGTTGTATTTTGTTTTTCTAATACATTAGAATTTATTGCATCATTTACTAAGTGAATATCCTTACAAAATGATTTTACTACTTCTAGGGAACCCTTAACGGTACAATACGTTTTCCCATCCAATTCATAAAACACTGCCGAGTACTTATTTTCAGATTCATAATGAATTCTATCTAAAATTTTTATTGGCTTCGTATCGACTTTCAACTTTTTTCCTAATATCAAAAAAGCAGCATCAATAGAGTCACCTATTACCTTTTTTCCATGAATCATCGCTTCATTATTAATCACACCTAAAGTAGCAAGATCTTTAGCCAAGTCAATATTTTCTCCTATAACTTCCCCCTTAGGATTAATTCCTGCACCAGTTACTTTAAACTCTTCTCCACTAGGAAGCACAATTTTCTTAGCCGTTTGCTCGTTCACGGTTAATGTTCCTGTTTTATCACTAGCAATTACAGTACAACTTCCTAACGATTCTGCTGAATTTAATTTTCTCACCACAACATTTTTCTTGGCCATTTTATTGGACGCTATCGTTAGAGCCATTGTTAAAGCT
>CASRZP010000079.1 GCA_949440065.1 uncultured Bacilli bacterium | reverse complement strand
AAAGAAGCAAGAATGGATGATAACACCAGTATTACCGAGTTTATTATCGGAAAACATAGAAATGGACCTACCAAGACCATTCAATTATTATATAAACGAGATACCAGTACTTTTTTAAATTTCCAAAAAGATGATACAAAGGAGGCAGCTTAAAGTAATGAAAGTGAAATTAATTTGTTCAATATTATTATCGTCTGTTTTAAGTTTAGGCTTAATTTTTGGACTTCCAGAGTCTAAAACCAATGTTCCTAAAGATGTTTATCGGGTGTATTTAAAAGGAGAATCATTAGGATTAATTGAGTCAAAAGCGAAACTAGAACGATATATCGATCAAGAGCAACAAATGTTAAAGGAGCAATACAAGGTGGATAAGGTATATGTTCCGACGGATTTAAATATTGTAAAAGAAATTACTTTCGATGAAAAAATATCTTCTGTTGATAAAATATACGATAAAATTAAAGATATTTCTCCTTTTACCATTAGTGGTTATAAAATTACGATTAATGGAATAGAAGAAGTTTCTGAAAGTGGAGAAAAAGGAATGACACCAACAGAATATGTGTATGTGCTAGATGAAAATGTATTTACAGAAGCTGCGGATAAAACGATTCGCTCTTTCATTGATAGTAATGAGTATGATGCGTTTTTAAATTCCACCCAAAAAGAAATTGTGGATGTTGGTAAGTATGTGGAAGATATTTACATTGAAAATAATATTACGATAAAAAAGGAAAATATTCCCGTAGATAAAATGATCTTTACGAATGTAGATGATTTAAGTCGCTATTTATTGTTTGGGACGCTAGATATAAAAGAAAATTATACTGTTCAAGAAGGGGATACAATAGAAGATGTTGCGTTTAATAATAAAATGAGCCAGGAAGAATTTTTAATTGCTAATCCTAAATTTACCAGTACGTCAAGTTTATTATATCCAGGGCAACAAGTAACTTTAGGAATTTTACAACCAAAGTTTAAAACAGTAGAAGAATATCGTACAGTGGAATTAGAAGAAATAAAGTATAAAACAGAGATCATTTATGATGATAATTTATTAATTGGATATAGTGAAACACGTCAAAAAGGGGAAAATGGTTTACAAAAGGTTACGAAACGAGTAATGGCTAATAATGGAGAAGTAGAATATGCGCAAGTATCTAAGAATGATATTGTAAAACCTGCGATAAATGAGGTCATTGTGCGTGGTGGAAAAAGTACAAGTTATGGTGATGTAAATCTTTGGGCATGGCCTACTAGAACGCCATACATTATTACAAGTAACTATGGTTGGCGTTGGGGTTCATTCCATGATGGAATTGATATTTCAGGAACAGGTTATGGTTCACCAATTTATGCTGCAAATAATGGTGTGGTTGCCGTATCTTCTTACACTTCTATTAATGGAGAATACATTGTAATTAATCACAATAATGGTTATTACACCATCTATGCTCATTTAGCTAATCGATATGTATCAGCAGGACAACATGTGGAAATGGGAAAAACCGTAATTGGAACAATGGGTGATACTGGATGGGCAACTGGACCACATTTGCATTTTGGAATTTGGAAAGGATTCCCGTATTACGGGGGGACTCATGTAAGTCCATGGGTATTTTATGGAAGTTAAAGTAATAGCGAGTGGCTCTAAAGGAAATATTACCTTAATTATGTGTAAAGATATGTATTTTTTGATTGATGTTGGCATAACATACCATGATTTTTTACAAAGAGTAGAACCATTACATATTGATTTAACTAAGATTAAGTATATATTAATTACCCATACACATAAGGACCATATTAAAGGGTTAGTCTCCTTTGTGAAAAAATTATCTTGCAAAATTTTAGTGACAGAAGACAATCAAAGAGAAATAGGAGAAATCATTAACAAAAACCAAATAGAAACGTTAACCGATAAGTTTACATTAGGTGACGTAGAAGGAGAATTGCTTCATATTTCTCATGATGCAATTGACCCTGTTGGTTTTTTGCTAGTATATCAGGAAAAAAGTTTAGTATATATTACTGACACAGGATACATTAATCGAAAATATTTAAAAAAAATACAAAATAAAAATATGTATATTATTGAAAGCAATCATGATGAGAAAATGTTGATGGAAGGACCATATCCTTATTATTTAAAGCAAAGGGTAATTAGCGACATTGGGCATTTATCAAATCATGCAGCAGCAAAATATTTATCTGCTATCATTGGAAGTGCTACTGAATATGTTGTTTTAGCACATCTTAGTGAAACAAATAATAAAGAGGAGCTAGCACTAGAAGCCGTAATTGAAGAATTTAAAAGCAAGGAAATCCCGTTACCTAAGATTTATATAGCAACGCAGCTAGAAGGTAGCGAGTTAATTGAGGTATAATATGATTAAAGTCATATGTGTAGGGAAAATAAAGGAACTATTTTCCCATTTAGTAAAAGAATATGAAAAGCGTCTTTTGAAGTATACGAAGTTTGAATTAATCGAAATACCTGATTCCTCCACGGATGATCCTGTAGTATGTAAAAGGCAAGAAAAAGAAAAAATATTAAAGGTCATTTCCGAAAAAGATTACATAATTACTTTAGAAATTGAAGGAAGAATGTATAATTCGAATGAATTTGCTCATTTAATAGAACAAACCTTAATACATCATCCACAAATTACTTTTATCATCGGAGGTTCTTATGGATTAGATGAAGAAATTAAAAAGTTAGCGAAGATGAGTTTATCCTTTTCTCCTTTAACATTTCCTCATCAATTATTTAGAGTATTATTGCTAGAACAAATTTATCGAGCATATACAATTATGAATCACGAGAAATATCATAAATAAAATATGAATATTTCTTTTTTTCGTCAAATTTTTCTAAAAAATTTATTTATGATATCATTAGGTGAGAAAATGGAATACATAAATAAGATACTTTGGGTAGTAGCAACTGTATTGATGATGGCAAGTGGTATATACTATACAGTAAAATTAAAAGGTATACAATTTAATATAGGAAAAATTATAAAAAGCTTTTACCATAAAAAAGATAACGAGATAACCCCATTTGACACGTTAATGTTATCTACTGCTGCCAAAGTTGGTGTAGGATCCATTGCAGGAATTGCTTTAGCTATATATGTAGGTGGTGTAGGCACTATCTTTTGGGTTTGGCTATCTTCAATTTTATTAGCTCCAAATTCATTTGTGGAAAGTTGTTTAGGCGTTTTATATCGTGAAAAAGATGAAAATAATTATATTGGAGGTCCAGCATATTACATGGATCACGGGTTAAAACAAAAAAAAATAGCTTCTTTATATGCCATATTAACCTTTTTTGCCTATATTTTAGGATTTTTAACCATTCAATCAAATACCATTGCCAAAAGTTTAGAAGAATATATCCCATCATTTGCTAGTGGCATCTTAGTAGCAATCATTACTTTTTTCATTATTTATAAAGGACTAAAAGGAATTAGTAAATTTTCTAATAAACTTGTGCCAATTATGGGTTGTGGATATCTATTAGTGACTATTATTGTAATTGTAAAGCACTTTTATGAACTTCCTATGATTTTTGTGTCAATTATTAAAGCAGGACTAAATGTAAAAAGTGCTAGTATTGGTTTTATGAGTACCTTATTAATAGGAATTCAGCGAGGGGTATTTTCTAATGAAGCAGGTTTAGGAACTTCTGCTATAGCAAGTTCCACAGCGGATACCAATAACGCTATAGGACAAGGATTAGTACAAATTGTAGGTGTTTACTTTACTAGTTTAGTTATTTGTACTTCTACGGCTTTAATTATTATGACCTCATCTTATCAAGGACAAATTTTTCCTAATATGAATGGTATAGAACTTGCTCAATTTGCTTTTCGTGAACATTTTGGTAGTTTTGGTAACACTTTTTTAATTATTATCATTGTATTATTCTCTTTTTCTACCATTATTACGGGTTATTATTATGGAGAAAGTAACATGAAATAAGCGTTTTCATAAGTATCGACTAACTTTATTGTTACTTACCCTTGTTTTATTAGTCTTTGGTAGTGTAGCAAGTCCTTCTATTTTATGGAATTTAGTCGATATTTTAGTAGCCATGATGGCCATATTAAATGTGTATACCATTTTTTGTTTAAAAGATAAAATATTTTCACATTTATCGATAAAAAATAAAGGAAAATTATGATATAATAGAAAGCAAGGAAGTGTAGTAGCATGTTTGGAAATGATTGGGACAATTTATTAAATGAGGAATTAAAAAAAGAATATTTTCAAAAATTGATAGATTTTGTGAAAGAAGAATACAAAACAAAGACGATTTATCCTAAATCAACGGATATTTTTAATGCTTTTAAAATGACCTCATATCAAGATGTTAAGGTTGTTCTTTTAGGACAAGATCCATATCATGGAATAGGGCAAGCTCATGGATTATCTTTTTCCGTTAAAGATGGGATAAGAAAACCACCATCATTACAAAATATATTTAAAGAATTACACGATGATTTAGGATGTAGCATTCCATCCAGTGGATCACTGATGCAATGGGCAAATGAAGGAGTATTACTATTAAACGCTGTTTTAACCGTGGAAGAGGGAAAGCCAGCATCTCATAAAGACCGAGGATGGGAAATATTTACCGATGAAGTTATCAAGATTGTCAACAAAAAGACTACACCAGTGGTATTTATCTTATGGGGGAGTTATGCTCGTGGCAAGAAAAAATTAATTACCAATTCTATTCATTACGTAGTAGAATCTGCTCACCCATCACCCTTATCGGCATATAATGGTTTCTTTGGCAGTAAACCTTTTTCAAAAACAAACCAATTTTTAACCAGTCAAGGATTAAGTCCAATTGACTGGCAGATAAAAGAAAAAGAGCTTTAGCTCCTTACGATAATTTCATCTATTTCCTTAGTTTCTCCTTCATAAAAAGATTTTTTTTGATAATGGAAAATCAAACTAACTAAATTAGAAGGAAAGCATTGTACTAAGCGATTATAATTTACCACTTGGTCATTGTAATAAGAAATAGCACTATCAATTTCTAAATCATTACGTTCAAAGTCGATAGACAATTCATCGATTTCTTTCGTTTTCGTAATGCCTTCTAAATAATTGAATAATTCATTAGATAAACGAAATAAAGTCTTCTTTGCTTCAAAATGGTTTTCTAAAACAATATCAAAATCTAAGTCATTTTTCATTTGTTCCAACTCATCGTTTTCTTCAATGCTAGAAATCATGCGTAAAAGAAGTACTTTTCGTTTATTAAATAGCGAATCTAGATTATTTTCTGCCTTATTGATTTTAATGATGATAATTTGAAATTTATTATAAATCGTCATGATAAATAAGGACAATAATAGAAATAACAAGATAAAACATTTTACCCCTCCTAGCTAGTATACATTATATCAAATTAAAAAGAATGAATCAATCATTCCACGATTTTCTATCATAAAAACTTGCTAATAAAAATCAATAGTTTTTAAATAATTTTTTTATACTTTA
>CASRZP010000078.1 GCA_949440065.1 uncultured Bacilli bacterium | reverse complement strand
CTAGTTAATTTTTTGTTAATTTTCATCGGAAAATCCTCCTGATCGTTTTACTTTTTTCTTTTCTACTTCTAATTCAATTTTTGTTTTATCTAGCAAATATAGATATCTTGCAATTCGATCTTCTAAATAAGATCGATACCATTCCAATTGCTCAATTTTGGTAAGTTCTCTATTCTCTTTGTCAAAATTATCCACTAAGAACACTCCTTGCACTTCTTGTATCTTAGTAATTTACTCTTTATCACTTGGTTCTTTATCCTGATCAGGCGTTACCTCTTCCCCATTTCCCCCAGGGAATAATGGTCCTTCTGGAGCACCTGGATTGGTTCCTGATTTAGGTTCTATCGCAATAGTGACCTTAAACGGAGCTCCCCTTACAACAGGAACATCACTACCACGAGATTGTCTAATTACGGTACCCTTTTTATATTGACTTGTCTCTTCTTCCTCCACAGTCAACACTAGTTGGTATTGTTCTACAAACACCTTTACATCATCTAGAGTCCATCCTTCTTTTACCATATCAGGGTACGTTTCCACAATATTTGGAATATATAGAATAATAGCATCGCCACTAACTAGCTTCTCACCAGGTTTAACACTTTGATCAACAAGCTCTTGATCGTCATAATCTCTTTCACTTAAATCAACATCTTTTTTTTCAATAGTAACTTTTAGCCCATTCACTGTCTCTAAAATCGTTTTAATTTGAATATAATTTTTTCCTGTATAATCATCTATTTCAATACTTTGCATACCAAGTGATTCATATAAGGTAATTTCACTGCCTTTTTTTATACTTCTCCCAATATCAGGAGATGTTTTTACAACTTTTCCTTTTTCTATTTTATCACTAGGCACCTTTTCAATCTCAACTTTTACTATAAATCCTGCTTTTTTTAATTTCTCTTCTGCATCAATTACACTCATATTGGTAACATCAGGAATTTTCACATCAGGGATTTCTGTTAATGGAGGAATAATCACAAAAATGGCAAAAATAGTTCCTACCACTAAGGTTACTACACCAATTAATATCCACATCCAAATGGAAGTTCTTTTACTTTCTTTATCTACAATCGGTGTTACAATATCACTCGTTTTCTCTAAGGCAATAACTTCTTTTGTCTTTCCTTCATCCTCTTCTTCTTTTTCCGCTTTTTCTTCCTGTTCATTTTCAGGATATGGATAAATATATCGTGGCTCGTTTTTTCTACTATCATCCAAAGCTGTTAATAAATCATTATGCATTTCCTTAGCATCACGATAACGGTTTTTAGGATTTTTGGCTGTGGCTTTGATAATGACATTTTCTACACTTTGGGGAATTAATGGATTTTGTTCTTTAACACTAGGTAGGGGCTCTCTCATTTGCTTTAGGGCAATTTCTACAGCATTTTCTCCTTTAAAAGGTAAGATTCCTGTTAAAAGTTCATAAAAAACAATTCCCATTGAATAAACATCACTTTTAATTGTTGAACCTTTTCCGCTAGCTTGTTCAGGAGGTAGATAATGAACTGACCCCATTACCGAATTCGTTTGAGTTAATTGGGTTCCATTTAATGCCATAGCAATACCAAAATCGGTAATCTTAATTCCACCATCATCAGTAATCATAATATTTTGAGGTTTTAAATCACGATGAATAATGTAGCTATCGTGAGCATGTGATATCCCATCAGTTAATTGCAACATAATATCAATAGCTTCACTTAAAGTTAGGCTACTACGTTTTTTTAATAATTGTTTTAAAGTCTTTCCTTCCACATACTCCATAACAATATAATAATTGCCATTATCTTCGCCCACATCATACATTTCAACAATATTTGGATGAGACAAACTTGATGCTGCTAGGGCTTCTCTTTGAAAGCGTCTTACAAATTTTTCATCGCTTGATAAGTCCCCTCTTAATACTTTGATTGCCACATCGCGATTTAAAATGTCATCGTGAGCTAAATAAACATTAGCCATACCACCTTCACCAATACTTCTGATAATTTCATAACGATCACTAATTTTTTGACCCTTTACTACCATTAATTTTCACCCTCTTTATCACGAATTAAAATGGATACAGAAATATTATCGCTTCCACCTTTATCATTAGCCATATTAATCAATGTTCTAACCATAAATTCCGCATCATTCTCTTTTATTAAAACTTCACTAATCTCATCTTTTGTTAACATATTCGTTAGTCCATCACTACAAAGTAATATAATATCTACACTAGTATCACAATCAAATATATCAACATCTACTGGATCGTTTGCCCCTAAGGCTTTCATCAGTACATTTTTCTTAGGATGTGTCTTAGCCTCTTCTTTAGTTAATTCTCCCGCACTAACCAGAAGATTAACCATGGTATGATCATAAGTTACTTTGTGCAATTGTCTATCTTTCATTACCAAACCACTAGAATCACCAATATTTCCAAATAAAATATAATCTTTAGTGGCAAGAGCTAACACTAAGGTTGTTCCCATTCCTTTACTTTCAGGGTGTTTTTTTTCATGTTGAAAAATTAAGGTATTGATTTCTGATACAGTATCGCGAATCCAATTTACCGCGGTAACTTTATCCAAATGATCGAATGTTTCTTGAAAGTGCTTTTCTAAATAAGATATAGCTATACTACTAGCTACTTCTCCTGCACAATGCCCTCCCATTCCATCGGCTACTGCTAATAAGGAAACTTGATCTTTTGTAATATAAAGAACACTGTCTTCGTTATGTGAACGAATAAGTCCAGTATCAGTTAAACAAAATGCTTTCATTTTTCCTCCTTCTCACTACGTAATTGACCACAGGCAGCACTAATTTCTCTTCCAAACTCTCGTCTTATCGTTACTGCGGTATGATTTTTCTTTAGGGTATCATAAAATTTAGCAATAGCTATCTTACTACTTCGTTTCCATTTTAAATGATTTGTCTCATTATAAGGTATTAAGTTAACATAACCATTAATTCCTGTTAATAACTTTGCTAAAGCTATAGCATCTATTTCTCTATCGTTTACTCCATCTAGTAAAATATATTCAAAACTAACGCGACGATTAGTCATTTTTAGATATTCTCTTATAGCGTCCATTAATTTTTCTACTGGATAAACTTTGTTAATTGGCATTAATTGACATCTAATTTCATCATTTGGTGCATGTAAACTAATGGCAAGATTTACTTGATACGGAAGCTTAGCAAATGCTAAAATTTTGGGAACAATGCCACAGGTGGATACGGTAATATGTCTACTACCTATTTCAAGAGCTTTAGGATGGTTGCATAATTCAATAAATTTTACTAATTCGTCATAGTTATCAAATGGCTCTCCTATTCCCATTACCACAATATGGGTAATCTTTTTCTTGGTGGCTTCTTCTACCAATAAGATTTGCTCTATCATTTCTCCTGACTTTAAATTACGCACCTTTTTTCTTCGACCTGATTCACAAAAGGCACATCCCATATTGCAGCCTACTTGACTAGAAACACATATACTATTTCCATAATCATGTAACATGAGTACTGCTTCTACTTTTTCATTATCTTCTAAACGAAATAAAAACTTTTCCACATCGTGATCACTTTGTCTTGCTTCAATAACTACATTTTTTAAGGTAAAGTCTTGTTTTATTTTTTCTAGTAAATCTTTTTTTATGTTTACCATCTCATCAAAACTAGTAATTCTTTTTTTATATAACCAATCAAACACTTGGACTGCTCTAAACTTTTTATCACCTTGGGTTAGAAAATATTCTTCTAATGACGATAATGTTAAATTGTAAATATTCTCCATTTGTCTCACTTCCCATAGTATTATTATATAAAATTTTTTTAGGAATGAAAAGAAATATTGATAGGAATTCTGAAATATCAACAGTTTCTAGTCTATCTTTACTTTTTATAAAATATATTAAGCCGTTGTAACTGATTTTAATTCAATACCATTTTTTAGATTTTGTCGATATTTTTATTTTTTTCCCACTTGAATTTTAAGAAAAACTATTTTATAATAATAGCAAATCCATAATTAGAGAATATAATCAAGAAATCTTTTTAGAGAGTCTACATTTGGTGAAAGTGGATAAGAGGAATTGATTTAATCTACTCTATAGATGAGTTTAATCCACTCCGGGAATACCGTTATCAAAATCAAGAAAAATAAAGGATGGTACCGTCTAGCATTGTTGGACTCCTTAGTATCATTCTTTTTATTTGGAGGAAGAAAAATGATTGATATTGAATTAATTCGTAGAAACAAAGATTTAGTAAAACAAAATATAAAAAATAAGTTTCAAGATGAGAAGCTGTCTTTGGTAGATGAGGTTGAACAGTTAGATGTTCGTGTCCGTGAATTAAAGAAGACTGGTGATGAGTTACGAATGAATCGTAATCAAATTAGTGGTGAAATTGGTACTTTGATGCGTGAAGGAAAAAAGGAAGAAGCGGAAAATAGAAAAACAAGAGTAGTGCAAATTAATCAGCAATTAGAAACACTTGAAGAAGAAGAAGCGGTGATGGAAAAAGAAATTAAGGAAAAAATGATGATGATTCCACAAATTATGGATCCTAGTGTTCCTATTGGAAAAGACGACAGTGAAAATGTGGAAATTGAAAAATTTGGTGATCCTATTATTCCTGATTTTGAAATTCCATACCATGCTGATATTATTGAAAGGTTAAATGGACTAGACAAAGATTCAGCAGGAAGGACTACGGGAAATGGCTTTTACTATTTAATGGGCGATATGGCAAGGCTCCACTCAGCTATACTATCTTATGCTAGAGATTTTATGATTAATAAAGGATTTACCTATTGTGTGCCTCCTTTCATGATTCGTAGTGACGTAGTAACTGGTGTCATGAGTTTTGAAGAAATGGATGCGATGATGTATAAGATTGAGGGGGAGGATTTATTCTTAATTGGTACCAGTGAACACTCAATGATTGGTAGATTTCAAGGGCAAATGGTAAAGGAAGAATCATTACCAATTACTCTAACATCATATTCTCCTTGTTTTAGAAAAGAAACAGGAGCCCACGGTATTGAGGAACGTGGTTTATATCGCGTTCATCAATTTGAAAAACAGGAAATGGTTGTGTTGTGTAAGCCTAATGAAGCAATGGAGTGGTATAATAAAATGTGGTCTTATACGGTAGAATTTTTTAGAAGCCTAGATGTTCCTGTTAGAACATTAGAATGCTGCTCTGGTGATTTAGCAAACCTAAAAGTAAAATCTTGTGATGTTGAAGCATGGAGTCCCAGACAACAAAAATATTTTGAAGTTGGTTCTTGTTCAACATTAGGAGATGCACAGGCTAGACGTTTAGGTATTAGAACTAAGGGTGAAAATGGAACTTACTATGTTAGCACGTTAAATAATACGGTAGTGGCTACTCCGCGAGGATTAATTGCTGTAATTGAAAACAACTATCAAAAAGACGGTTCTATTAAAATTCCAAAGGTATTACAATCATACATGGGCGGTATAGAAAAGATAGAACGAAAATAAGTAAGTTAGAGTAAAATAGGAATTATATTTAAA
>CASRZP010000077.1 GCA_949440065.1 uncultured Bacilli bacterium | reverse complement strand
GTTTTTTTGATCTGATATCTTCTAATGATATTTGAAAATATTCAGCTACTGTTTTTTGAATTTTTCGTACTTCGTCTTTTTCACTAACCCCTTTATTTATATAGTCTGTGAGGGCTTCAATAGCTAAATCTAAAGTAATTTCACTTCCACCCATAATGGTAGAGTAAGCAATTAATCTTGTAATTGAACCTTCTAATTGCCTTACATCGCTTGCCATATTTGAAGCAATGTATTCAATAACATCATCAGGTATTTCTTTTTCAATGTTTCCTGCGGATATTTTCTTTTGTAATATGGCTATTCGTAAGCTAAAATCTGGTGGAAAGATATCCACAGTTAATCCCCAACAAAATCTGGTTCGTAATCTTTCTTCTAAAAGTCTTAAATCATCTGGAGAACGATCCGAAGAAATAATGATTTGTTTACTATCACTATATAATGTATTAAATGTGTGGAAAAACTCTTGCTGTGTTTGTGTTGCTCCACCGAGAAATTGAATATCGTCAATAATGAGGACATCTACATTTCGGTATTTATTTTTAAAATAATCTATATAATTAAGATTACTACCACTATTATCTTTTTTATTAAGACTAATAAAGTCTTGAATAAATTGATCACTTGTGACGTAAAGAACCTTTTTGTCTGTATGTTCAAGAATATAATTACCGATGGCGTGCATCAAATGAGTTTTTCCTAACCCACTATTTCCATATATAAATAGTGGATTATACATTTTTCCTGGGTTTTCCGCTACAGATAAAGCGGCAGCATGTGCAAATTTGTTACTGTTTCCAACAATAAAATTATCAAATGTATAATTTTTATTAATGTTATTTTTTTCTTCTAAAGAAATTATCTCTTTTTGTATGATGGTGGGATCTTTATTTTCCGTAGGTCTGTCCTCGATAATTTCATTTTCTAATAGATAAGTAAGTTCATATGTTTCATTGGTAATATTTTTTAAAGTTGCAATAATTAATGTTTCATAATTATCATATAAGTGTTTTTGATGAACCATCATCGGCACAATTATAATAGCTAAGCCTTGTTTGATAGAATGCAATCTTGTATCTTTAAACCAAGTATCAAAGGAAAGGGAGGTAATTTCATTTCTTATTATATTTAGAGCTTTTTCCCATATTGTATCAACATCCATAGTACCACTTCCCTTCACGAAAATATCAAAAAGTACTATTATTGTAGCCTACTTTTCTTTAAAAAGAAAGAGCAAAAAGGAAAAAAAAATTGAAAAAGTTTTCCACAGGGTTTTCCACCGCTCAAAGTCTTTCTATATATGAAAAAAATGAGTTTTCCACAGATTTCAACATCTTTCGTTTCCACATGTTGATAATTCTTTTCCACAGCCTGTGGAAAACTTTTAAAATTACCAAAATATAAGACTAATTAATTATTTTGTCCTGTGGAAAACTCTGTGGAAAAAAAATAATTGTGGAAAAGGGTGTGGAAAACCCTGTGGAAAACTTTTTATCGAAAACGATTGACTTTTTTATTAGTAATCGGGTATAATGGGGTAGATTTCTATTTGGAGGTGGAAATATGAAAAGAACTTATCAACCAAATAATCGTAAGAGAGCGAAAAAACATGGATTTTTTGCACGTATGAAAACGAATGTGATTAATAGACGTCGTCAAAAAGGTCGCAAAGAATTAGTGAAATAATTCCACTGAATCGTTACAGTGGTTTTTTGTTTGTAAGGTGATTGATATGAAAAAGACGAATGTAGTAAAAAACAATCGAGATTTTAACACAATAATTGAACATAAAAAATATGAAAAAAATAGATATTATGTTATATATTTTATGGATAACCAATTAGATTTTAGTCGTTATGGAATATCAGTTGGAAAAAAATTAGGAAACGCTGTAACTAGAAACAAAATTAAAAGACAAATTAGAAATATTATAGATAAAGATAAAAATTTATATCATATTTCTAAAGATTATATTATAATGGTAAGAAAGGACTTGTTAGAGTGTAATTTCACAAAAAGAGAAAATGCTTTAATTAGTCTATTAAATGTAATAAACAAAAAGGAGCAAAGAGATGCTAAAGACAACTAAAAAGTGGAAAGTATTCTTAATTTTAATATGCATGTTATTATCTACTGGTTGTACCCAAGTATTAAAAGATGGAGATAAAAAACCAGTTAAAAATCCAGAAACAGGACAAAGTTTAACAGAAAATATTTTATGTAAGCCAACAGATCCCCAAACAATTGAAACATATCAGACTAATGGTGTGGATTTAGAAAATTTACCAGATTGTACTGAATTTAAAATTAATTCAGGGAAATACGATGGATTATGGACTACAATTTTTGTAAAACCATTAGCATTTTGTATTCTAGCATTAGGAAATTTAGTCAAGAGTTATGGCTTATCCTTAATTATTGTAAGTTTAATTATTCGTTTAATTGCTTACCCAATAACGAGAAAAACAGCAATGCAATCAGAGTTATTAAAAAATGCGCAGCCAGAGATTAATCGAATAGAAAAAAAGTATGAAGGTAAAAGTGATCAAGATTCGTTGATGAAAAAAAGTCAAGAATTGATGATGGTATATAAAAAATTTAGTATAAATCCTTTTTCTGGATGTGTATATGGTTTTTTACAATTACCGTTGTTTATTGCATTTTTAGAAGCAGTAAACCGTGTACCAGCTATATTTGAAGAACATTTTGCACTGTTGCAATTAGGAACGACACCATGGGTAGGTTTTTTTAAAGCAAATGGATGGATGTATATTATTTTAATGATTTTGATTACTATAACAACTTATTTTTCATTTAAATTAAATAGTACAGCTAACACTGCTGATCCATCAATGAAGTATATGCCATATATTATGTGCGGAATGATTGTATTGATGTCCTTGTTTATGCCAGCTGCTTTAGACATTTATTGGATTACAACAAATTTATTTACTGTAGTGCAAAATTTATTAGTAAAAAGAAAAAGAACGGAATTAATTCATGGATAAATATACAATAGTTGGCAAGGATATTGATGAAGTAAAAAAATTAGCGGAAAATAAGTTATCTGATTTAAAAGATAATTTACTATTTTTAGACCCTAAGGAAAAAAAATCCTTATTTGGAAAGAAAATTGAATACACAGTAATAAAAAGGGCCGCATTAACTGAGCAAATTTTAGAATACGTGGAAAGGATACTTAATTTGATGGATATTACTAGTGAGATTAGTATTCGATATGATAATGAGAGTATCCAAATAAATATTGTCTCATCAAATGACGCATTGTTAATTGGAAAACATGGAAAAAATTTGCAGTCATTTAATGTATTACTAAATCAATATGTGTATAAAATACTAAAAGAATTTTTCTTAGTACAAGTAGACATCAATGGTTATCAAAAGAAAAGAGAAAAAGAGTTAGAAAAATTAGTAAGAAAAGTTGTAAAAGAAGTACAAGAATCAAAATTTGATGTAAAATTAACTAGTATGAATTCTTATGAGAGAAAGTTTATCCATCATTTAGTAGATACTTATCCTCATGTATGCACACAAAGTGAAGGGATAGAACCTAATCGTTATATTGTAATTAAGTATAAAAGTTCATAATGAACTTTTTTAAATTAGTAAAAAATTATTTCCCGGGAAATAATTTAGTGGTATAATCATGTGAAAAAGGAGTGATTCATCGATGAATGATACAATTGTAGCAATATCTACAGCATTGGGAGTAGGTGCTATTTCTATTATTCGTGTGAGTGGATGTGAGGCAATAGAAAAGGTAAATAACATTTTCCGGGGAAAAAATTTAAATAAAGTTCCTTCTCATACGATTCATTATGGTCATATTATTGATTCTCATGGTAATGATGTTGATGAAGTATTGGTGAGCGTAATGAAAGCTCCAAAAACATTTACGTGTGAAGATGTCATTGAAATTAATTGTCATGGAGGAATAGCAGCAACACAAAAAGTATTAGAATGTGTATTTAGTTTAGGTATTCGTTTAGCAACTCCTGGTGAATTTAGTAAAAGAGCATTTTTGAATGGTAGAATTGATTTAACACAAGCTGAAGCAATTATGGATATTGTTAACGGAAAAAACGAGTTGGCACTGAAGGGTGCTATGCAACAGTTAAATGGTGAATTATTTTCTTTTATTCGAGAACTAAGAGATGAAATTTCTAATTTACTAGTGGCTATTCAAGTTAATATTGATTATCCAGAATATGAAGATATTGAAGTAGTAACTAAGGAACAAACAGTTGAATCAGTTTGTAGGATAAGAAAGAAATTAACAGATTTAATTCAACAATCCAAAAATGTAAAAATGATCAAAGAGGGAATAGATGTTCTAATTATCGGAAAACCTAATGTAGGAAAAAGTAGTATTTTAAATAAACTTTTACAAGAAGAAAAAGCAATTGTAACAGATATAGCGGGAACAACAAGGGATGTAGTAGAAGGACAAATGCAAATTGATGGTATTCAACTAAATATTTTAGATACGGCAGGGATAAGAAAAACTGATGATGTTGTTGAAAATATTGGTGTGAATAAAGCAAAAGCATTAATCAATGAGGCTGATTTAATATTATGTGTTGTGGACGGAACGAAGAATTTGGAAGAAGAAGATAAAGAAATATTAATGTTATCCAAAGATAAAAATTCCATTATTGTCATTAATAAATCAGATTTGCCTTTATGTTTAGATGTATCAGAAATCAAGGAGAGAAATCATATTTTTGTGAATACAATAGACAACAATGGTTTAGATGGTTTAAAAAATGAAATAAAAGCGATGTTTAATGTAGACAAAATAATAGGAAAAGATTATAATTATTTTTCCAATGCACGTCAGCTTTCACTAGCAAAAAATGCTTCCAATATCTTAGCTGATGTAGAAAAAGCCTTAGATGATGATATTCCATTAGATATTATTGAATTAGAAATCAAGAAAGTATGGGATACATTAGGAGAAATTACTGGTGATGTTTATACAGATGAGTTATTAGATAAACTATTTAGCCAATTTTGTTTAGGCAAATAATTTTTTAAAGATGAATAAAAATAGTAGGACGTGAAAAAGATGAAATATAATATAATTGTCGTTGGCGGAGGTCATGCAGGATGTGAAGCAGCCTTATCTTGTGCAAGAATGGGGCAAAAGACCTTGCTAATTACAGGAAATATCAATAATATAGCGGATATGCCATGTAACCCTTCTATTGGAGGTCCCGCAAAAGGAATTGTTGTTCGTGAAATTGATGCTCTAGGTGGCGAAATGGGTAAAAACACGGATAAAAGTCTTTTACAATTAAAAATGCTAAATACCAAAAAAGGTCCCGCTGTGCAAGCTTTAAGAGCTCAAGCAGATAAGATAATGTATCCAAAAGAAATGTTAAAAACGTTACAAAGTCAAGAAAATTTAGAAATTCAAGAAAATTTGGTAGGAGAACTGTTAACAAAAGATAATAAAATTACGGGTTTAAAGTTAGAAGATGGTACCACAATTGAAGCACAAGCAGTAATTCTAACTACTGGAACATATTTGAAAGCTATGATATTAGTAGGAGATACTAAACAATCTAATGGTCCACATGGAGAAAAGCCATCGCGTTATTTAAGTGATTCACTAAACAAATTAGGATTTACTTTACTACGTTTAAAAACTGGAACACCTCCTAGAATTGCTAAAGAAAGCATTGATTTTTCAAAAACTAAGTTGGAAAATGGAGATAATCAATTTTATTCATTTTCCTTTGATAATCAATA
>CASRZP010000076.1 GCA_949440065.1 uncultured Bacilli bacterium | reverse complement strand
ATTAACTTTGTATTTAACCATAGAGTTTAATACCTCCAATAAATTCTATGGCTTTTAATTTTAATTTAGTAATATTATTTGGTATGTCTACAACACACCTAACAATATTACTTACTATCATAAACCCCCATTATAATCTTCATAAACATCATCTCCTTTTTGCATGATACATGATACCTCCACTAAAAAGGCGAGTCAAGTCTTAAACTATAGAAAGTTTTGTCTATCATCCTAAAAATATTCATAATTTTATAGATTATGAAACAGCAGGATAAGAAAGTTGTGTATCAATATGTAATTTCCCTAATAAAATAAGAATATTACTATACACAATTCTTATTTTGTACTTGCAAAATTCATCCTACTTTCTAGGTTGATATAAAGGATAAATACAGTGATTCAAGTGATTTAAAATATAAAAAAACATCCTACTTTTAATAATTTAATTATTTTAGTAGGATGATAATTTTTTAATTATTTTCTTCTATTTCAAAATTTAATAACTCTTCACAAGTTTTCTCAAACAAATCTTGCTCATGTTTTATGGTATCAATTAAGAACATTTTATCACGAGTATATTCTTTTAAACCTCTCATATAATAAGGTTTATCATCATTTAGTACAATAAATGGCATAATATTATTTCTTAAGCATTCTTTAAACATAATAATTCTTCCAACCCTACCATTTCCATCCCCAAAAGGATGAATTTTCTCAAACTTATAATGAAAATCAATGATATCTTCTAAAGTTATATTAGTTTTAGAATTATATTCACTTAATAAATTTTCAATTTCTTTCTCTACATCTTCTGGTGCAGTTGTATTGATAACATTAACAAGTCCTATCATATTAGGAACTATTTTGAATCCTCCAACATTATATCTAGGATTTTCTTCATCACTCGTATTTCTTTTTAATATCTTATTCATTTCGATAATCATTTCTTTAGATAAAATATTATCAACATTATCTAACATATAATCAAATAATTTAAAATGATTCTTAGATTCAGTTAAATCATCTAATTTTATCAAATCATCACTTTTAGGAATAAAAGAGGATGTATCAAATATAGCTTCAGTCTGATCACTAGTTAATCTACTTCCCTCTATCTTATTTGAATTATAAGAAAAATTAACCTGTGAATAATGATATATATTTCCTTTAAACTTTGACTCCTTTTGTTTAATTAACTCATTTTTAATTTTATTTATATCCATATTACATATCCTCCAATGAAATATTAATACCTGATTCACAATGTTTATAGAAATCTAAAACACTTAAATGATATTTTGGCTTTTTATAATTATATATACAGAGATTATTTTTATTATAATTATTATTTAGTTCATATTTAATAAATTTATCTCTTACATCAACTAATAAATCTTTTAAAGAGTTATATTCATGTATACCTTTAAATCTTTCCCACGAATGTTCGAACCAATAATATTTATTATTTTTTTCAAAAGTTAAAAATGTATGAGTAGGACATCTATCATTATCATAATGAACTATAAAATATGTTTTAACATTCCAATCATTTCCTTTAAAAAAATATCTTTCAAGTTCTACTTGATCCCAACATACACCAATTTTATTTTTTATAATTTCATTAGGACTTTGTAATACATAATTATCTGAATAGTTTTCATCAACTATTGTATGTTTATCATTGCTTTTATCAACCCATCCATATTCTATATTTTCCATTAAGTTCATAATTTCAAACTCGTTATGATAGTTCCAAATATTAAGTTGTCCTTTTGTTTTTATAGGTTTTATAGGTTCAATACCTTCAAGTATCCAAGCATATCTGCCTTCTTTATATTCACCGCAAATATATTCTTGATAGTTATTTTTTTTCATTTCTTCTACATACTCTTTTGCCATATAAACACAATCCACTAAATTACATTTACAAATAATATTTCCAAAATTCATATCTTTATTTTCAACTAAAGACATCAATTCTTTATCCAATAAATCACATTTAGATGGTTTCGTCATACTTGCATGAATATATAATTCTCCCCTATAGTCAGTTTTCCAACTTCTAGTCTCAATTAGTTTTTTCTTTTCATATATCAAAGTAGCAAAAGGTTCTGTTAAACTTAATACCTTCATTTGAATCACCCATAAATAGTATACCACACAAAAAGACATTCCTTATCAAAATGCCTTTAAATTTGTACTTATTTTCTCTTAAATATTTTGGTCTATCAAAAATTATCACACTTGAGGTACTTCATGCATAATTGTCTTATGAACACAACGTTCTTGCACAGGTTCCATAATAGGTTGAGGCATATTACATGGACAACCTCCTTGTACTTGTGGCATAGCATTCATATTCACATCGATAGTCATATCATTATCGATATAATTATTATCTCCAACAAAATTTGCTGTCATTTCGTTGTGACGGTCGAACTCAACATTTCTGTCGTTTCTAAATAACATACATATTCCTCCTTATCTAGTTTATAGTATTCACTATTTCTATATCGAGGAATAGTTTTCGCCTAGTTCTCAACAATTTTTTTAAAAAGGAAATTTCATATTGCCACTAGACATTTGTTTCATCATTTTCTTCATCTGGTCAAATTGTGCTAATAAACGATTAACTTCCTGAACACTTAACCCACATCCATTAGCAATTCTTGTTTTTCTACTGGCTTTGATAATATCAGGATTTCTACGTTCTTCTTTGGTCATCGATAAAATAATCGCTTCCACATGAGAAATTTGTTTAGGGTCAATATTCACATTATTAAGTCCCATTTTAGATGCTCCTGGAAGTAGTTTTAATAAATTTTCAAGAGGTCCTAAACGCTTAATTTGTTTCATACTAGCAAGAAAGTCTTCCAAATCAAATTTCCCATTCTTAACCCTTTTAGCCGTTTTTTCCGCTTCCTCTTGGTCAATTGCCTCAGTTGCTTTTTCCACAATGGATAAAATATCACCCATTCCTAAAATTCTTCCAGCCATTCGTTCTGGATCAAAAAGTTCTAGTCCATCTAATTTTTCACTAACGCCCATGAATTTAATAGGAACATTCGTTAAATGACGTACAGATAAAGCTACACCACCTCTAGTATCACCATCCAATTTCGTTAAAATAACACCTGTTAATGGTAAGGATCCATTAAAACCTTCAATAACATTAATAGCATCTTGCCCCATCATGGAATCAATAACCAGTAAAATTTCCTGTGGCTGAGCAAATTTTTCAATTTCAACTAATTCATCCATTAACTCTAAATCAATATGTAATCTACCAGCTGTATCGATTAATACGTAATCATATTTTTCTTCCTTTGCTTTTGCTAAAGCATGCTCCACAATTTCAACTGGATTTTTCTTTCCTTCTTCAAAAACTTCAATACCTAATTCTTTTCCCAATTGTTTCAACTGGTCAATTGCTGCAGGTCGATATACATCCGCTGCTACTAGTAATGGTTTTTTCGCGTGTTTTTTTCTTAATAAATTGGCTAACTTTCCACAAGAAGTTGTTTTACCACTACCTTGTAGTCCAACTAGCATTAAAATAGCAGGACTTCCTTCAAGATTTAAAGGTTTACTTTCTCCTCCTAGTAACTCAGTTAATTCATCTTTAACAATTTTAACAAAAAGTTCTCCTGGTTTTAAAGATTTTTTTACCTCTTCTCCTAAAGCTTTTTCTTTCACATTATTGGTAAATTCTTTTACTACTTTATAATTAACATCGGCTTCTAATAAGGCTAAACGAATCTCACGCATCATATCAGAAATATTATCTTCGGTAATTTTTCCATAACCTTTTATTTTATGAAGTGCATTTTGTAAACGGTCTCCTAAGCTTTCAAACATATTCTTTTCACCCAACGTTATTATACAAAAATAGCTAGAGCTTGTAAACCCTAACTATATTTGTTACTTGCATATTTTATCAATTAAAGCCTTTCGATATTCCCTTCGTGAGGCCATTTCTTGCTCTATTTTTTCTTCTTTTGCTTGTTGATATTTTAAAATTTCCTCCATTTTAGAAGAGATAAATTCTTTTACCAAATCTTCAAAATTATTCCGTTCTTTAGTTTCCACTTTACGTGAAATTGCATAATCAACAAATTCTTGTACATAAGTGAAACGACCAAATTCAACAGTAGAAGATAGCATATAACCATCACAATGATAGAATGTCAAATAATCCCCCGTTATAGCCGATATAGGGAAAACAAGTATGTTCTCATTTTTATCTAAATTCTCATCATTCAAATTAAAACTACTTGCTGAAGGGATAACGCAAGGTATAATTTGCATATTTGAATCATATACCAATTGGCTAATATATTTTACTCCTTCATATACGCTCATAGCCTTAGCAATAGCAGAACATATTTCAATTGCGTCAAAAGCAGAATTCTTTTCTAATATTTCTAAATAACAAAGAACGCCTTTAACCTCTTCTTCTATTGGTTTAAGCAAAGCATCATATTTCAATGAAATTTCTTTTTATTCTTCTTCATACTTTTTGTTCAAATCTTTTATTTCGCCTCGTCGGTTTTTTAATACAAAATTGTATAGTTCTATTTCATCATTAACTTTCATAAACCTACCTCCGTTTTGGTCTTTATTATAGTCTATTGGATAAATAAAAGCAACAATATTTTACTTATTTTGTAATATCAATCCATCACTAGTAAGTTCATATACTACGTTACAAACTTCTAAAATATACTTTCGATCATGGGATACACTAATAATGGTTCCTTGATAATTCCGTAAAGCCCTTCTAATCACAGGGTTCGATAACGGACTTAAATTACGCGTAGGTTCATCTAACAATAAAACATTGCACTCATCTAACACAAGCTTTACCAAATACAACTTCGCCTTACTCCCATTACTTAAATCTTTAATTTTACCTTCCATTTCCTGATGAGTAAACTTCATATTTCCTAAATACATCCTAGCTTTTGTAACTTTTTGCTTTTCTTTATTAGGAACTAAAAAATCTAATACTAAACCATCAACGTTCATTACCTCATCATAATTTTGAGGCATATATCCAAAGGTAATATCACTTCTATCTTTAAGAGTTTTTTCTATTTTCCACATTAAAGTCGATTTCCCTACGCCGTTTTTTCCCACGATGCAAATGTGTTCTTTACCCATTACTTCCAAATGAATATTTCTAGAAAGAACTTTATCCTTTACTCTTAACTCTTCTAAATGTAGCGATAATACCTTTTTCATCTTTGGTACTTCTACTTCGTCAAAAAAGAATTGAATCGCATCCTCTACATCAGGCACTTCTTTTACCTCTATTAACGCAAGTCTTTTTTCCTGTGATTTTAGCGAGTGCATTTTCTTCTTTAACACCTTCGCTCCATGAGGATCCTTCCTTGAAATCGTATTTTGTTGATACTCTACCTTTTGCATAATCTTACTCAACTTTTCTTGCTGTTTTTTCATTTTTCGCTCTTCAAATTTTGCTTCTATTGTATCCTTGTTTAATTTCCTAAATCGTAAATCCACATAAGTTAAATAATCTACCTTTAGTAAAGTATGAGAACACAACGTTTTCTTTCTTGTTTGTTCTAAATGTAAAATCATATTCGCCGTCTTTTCCAGTAACGCTTCATCATGTGAAATATAAATAACCATTTTTTTCGTATTCTTAATAAAATTTTCCAACCACTCTAATGTTTCTATATCTAAATCATTACTTGGTTCATCTAATAATAAAATATCTGGATTTCCAAATAATGCTTGAGCTAAAAGAACTTTTACTTTATCTTTTGCTTCAAGCTCACTCATTAATTTATAATGTTTATCTGATTCAATTCCTAAATCATTTAACAGC
>CASRZP010000075.1 GCA_949440065.1 uncultured Bacilli bacterium | reverse complement strand
TAGTAATTATATCAAATTTTTATTGTGAAAAATTTTTACTCTTTTTCTCTGAAAATCTGTTAAAAAAATTGAAATACTATTCCTTATATGATAAAATGAATGTATACTAAGTGAATATGAGGGGATGTAAATGGAGCAAGGGGCAACGTTATTAATGATTACCTTTATTATCATTGGTTTGATTTTATGTGTAGGGGTAGTTATTATCTTACAACGTCGAAGATTAAAAAAATTAAAAAATGAGATTACGAAAATAGAAATTGAAAAAAATTTGATTGCTAGTACTCCTGTTTTATCAGAATTATCCAAAGCAGAAGCCATTATAAAAAATGAAAAGATGGAAGAAAAAGTACAAAAATGGCAAGAACAATTTGATTATATTAAAGATGTAGAATTAAATCAATTAACGGATATGATCGTGGAGTTAGATTTAGAAGTAGATCAAAAAAATTATCATAGTTTTCAAGAAAAACTAGCCCAAGCAGAATTAGAAATTTATAAAATTAAAAGTCAAGCGAATCGTTTATTAGATGAAGTTAGAGAAATTACGTTAAGTGATGAAAAATATCGCAATATGGTAACAAAATTAAAAGCTAAGTATCGAGAATTAAGTCAAGAATTTCAAAAAAATAAGGAAAGTTACGATGAAGTTAGTGAAATGATTGAACTTCAGTTAGAAACGATTGAAAAACGCTTTTCGGATTTTGAAAATGCGATGGAAAATAATGAATATAGCGAAGTAGTCCATATCGTTCATGCCTTAGAAACGATGTTAGAACATATGGAAGTAGTGATTGATGAAGTACCTGATTTGATTTTACTTGCTAAACATTTAATTCCTAAACGAATCGAGCAAGTGGAAGAAAATTATCAAGATATGATAAAGAAAAATTACCCTTTAGCGTATTTAAAAGTGGAATATAATATCGAGCAAACAGTCCAAAATACAAATTCTATTTTAGATAGGATAAAAGTATTAAACTTAGAAGACTGTATGTTTGAATTAAAAACAATGTTAGATTATTTAGACTCTTTATTTTATGATTTTGAAAAAGAAATTTTATCGAAAAAAGTATTTGAAGAAATAAAAAAAGATTTGTCTATAAAGTTAGAAAATGTCAACCATATTGTGGACGGTATTCATTCGCAATTAGAAGATATTAAGAAGATGTATGATTTAACGGAAAAAGATTTAACAGGACTAGGAAAAGTAAAAAAATCGTTAGCTAAGATTAATAAAGAGTATGATGTCATTATTAATGAAGTAGAACTATTAAATCAACCTTTTTCTAAAGCCCATTACAAGTTAGAAGAATTAACCAAAAAATTAAAAGATTTAGAAGAAAAGTTAGACTTATCGTTAAAGTCATTAGGTAGTTTGTATGAAGATGAATTAAGAGCAAAGGAACAACTAAAAGAGTTTAAAGAGATATTAAATAATTGTAAAATGTTACCTCGTTCGATTAAGATGCCTGCTATTTTAGAACATTATTATGTGGAATTAGAAGAAGCAAGTGAAGCAGTAGATGAAATTGTTAAGGAATTAAATCGTAAACCTATTGCGATTAAAACACTAAATACTAGAGTAGATACAGCAAGGGATTTAGTGTTAAAACTATATAAAACAACGACTGATCTTGTACATGATGCGAAATTAGTAGAGCAAGCTATCATTTATAGCAATCGCTACCGAAGAAGTTATGTGCAAATTGATCAAGTATTAGATAAAGCAGAACGTTCTTTTTACAAAGGTGAATACCGAAATGCTTTAAGTTTAGTACTTGATGGAATGAAAAAAATAGAGCCAGGATTTGAACATAAATTAATGGAACTATATGAAAAATAAAGTGAATTAGGAAAAGAAAAATGGTGTTTCTTTTCTTTTTTCGTGTTATACTAGGCTAGTAGAAATGAGGTGGGACTTTGGTATATTTAGATTATAGTGCAACAACACCAGTAAAAAAGGAAGTATTGGATACGTTTAATCAAGTAACGAAAGAATTTATTGGTAATGCAAATTCGCTTCATTATTTAGGACTTGAAAGTAAAAAGTTGATGGAGACAGCAGTAGAACAAGTTGCTCGTATTTTGAAAGTGCAAGCTAGCGAAGTGATTTTTACATCAGGTGCATCTGAAGCGAATAATTTGGCTATTTTAGGGGTGGTTTTCGCGTATCCTAAACGGAATAAGTACATATTAACTACTGAATTAGAACATTCTAGTATTGAATCACAAATTCCTTTTTTAGAAGAGCTAGGATATCAAATAGACTTCATTGCCCTTGATGAATATGGTAAAATAGATAAAGAAGATTTATTAAAAAAATTAAAAAATGATCCTAGTATTGTGTCTATTAATATGGTAAATAGTGAATTAGGAATAAAACAAGATGTAAGCGAATTAGGAAAAATCATTCATGAACATTCAAAAGCCATATTTCATGTAGATGGAACGCAAGCAGTGGGAAAAATTGCTGTAGATTTAGAAAATATTGATTTGTTTAGCTTTAGTGCCCATAAATTTTATGGGTTAAAAGGAATAGGTGTTTTAGTGAAAAAAAATGCAATTTTGTTAACACCTTTAATTCATGGAGGAAAAAGTCAGAGTGAATATCGTAGTGGTACACCAGCTTTAGCCCTTATGGCAAGTTGCGCGAAGGCGTTACGTTTAGCGATAGAAAGTCTTGACGTTAATGTTAAAAAAGTACAAGGATTACATGATTTTTTGTTGAAAAAGTTACAAAAAATGTCCTACATTATCATAAATAGTAACGAATATTCTATTCCTCATATTATCAATATCAGTATCATTGGGATAAAACCTGAGACAATGTTGCACGCCTTATCAGAAAAGGAAGTGTATATATCCACTAAAACAGCATGTTCATCTAATCAAAAAGTATCTAGTGCTTTAAAAGCCTTAAAAAAAGATGAGCAAATATCATCGAGTTCTCTTAGAATTAGCATTTCGCATTTGACAACAAAAGAAGAATTAGAGTATTTTCTAAAAGCATTGGATGAAAGTTACCATGAATTAGAATTTGAAAGTAGGTTACACTAATGGAGAAAGTAATTTTAATTAAATATGGAGAATTAACGACTAAAAAGGGAAATCGTAATTTTTTTGTACACACATTAACAGAAAATATTAAGACAAAATTAAAAAATTATCCTATTGTCATAAAAAAAGATTTATCTCGAATGACGATTACCTTTGATGAAGAGAATTTAACCTCGATTTTAGAAAAAATTAATGAAGTTTTTGGGATACATGCCTATCATGTGGCATACAAAGTTCCATCCATATTAGAAGATATGCAAAGTGAAATGTTAACGATGTTAAAAAATGAAGAATTTACTACGTTTAAAATCGAAGTAAAACGAAGTGATAAAATGTTTCCTATGGATAGTATGGAACTATCACGTTACCTCGGTGGTGTGGTGTTAAAAAATTTAAAAGGAAAAAAAGTAGATGTACATCATCCAGAAGTTCTTTTTCAAGTAGAGTTATGTAAAGATTATACGTATTTATACACTAACTCCATTAAAGGTCTCGGTGGATATCCTGTGGGAACTCAACCTAAGTCACTAGCGATGTTAAGTGGAGGAATTGATTCACCTGTTGCTATATACTTAGCACTAAAACGTGGGATAAAAGTGGATGCTGTTTATTTTGAAGCCATTCCTCATACTAGTCTAGAAGCTAGAGAAAAAGTGATAACATTAACTAGAAAATTAGCCAAATATAAAAATAAAATTACTTTGTATGTTGTACCTTTTACCGAAATTCAAGAGGCCATTTATCAAAAGGGAAACAGTGAGTATTGTATTACCATTATGCGACGAATGATGTATCGAATTATGGATAGATTATGTAAAAAACATAAAGCGATGGCGATTATTAATGGTGAGTCCATTGGACAAGTAGCTAGTCAAACGCTAAACAGTATGGCTGTAATCAATGAAGTTACCAATATGCCAGTAATTCGTCCAGTTGCTTGTTTAGATAAATTAGAAATTATTGATATCGCAAAAAAAATTGATACTTATGAGACAAGTATTTTACCTTATGAAGATTGCTGTACTGTCTTTGTTCCTAAACATCCAGTAATTAATCCAGTACTTGATGAATGCTTAAAAAATGAAGAAAAATTTGATTATGAAGCGATGATCGAAAAAGCAATAGAAAATATTTTGGTATTTCCTATTACGATAGAAGATAAGAGTAAATACGAAAATTTGTTATAGGTAAAAATTTCCATTAAAAAGTTTGTATGAAATTTCACTTTTTTCACATTCTATAAATGTATAGGAGGTGAAACAAATGAATAACTCAAACAACAACAATTCAATGAAAATGAGAGTTCCTGGTGCTAAACAAGCAATCGAAAGAATGAAATATGAAATCGCTAACGAATTCGGTGTTAATTTAGGACCTGATGCTACTGCTCGTGCAAACGGATCAGTAGGTGGTGAAATCACTAAACGTTTAGTTCAAAACGGAATGAACCAAATTAGTGGATCTTATAACAACCAAAGCAAGTAATTAGAATCGAACGAAAAGGTGGACGAAGTTGATGTCCATCTTTTTTATATTTATGTAGAATATTTTGCTAATTCATGTTATTCTTCAATCAATTTTCTAAATTATCCTTTTTATGATTATTATATTTATTTTTACTATTAATTTGTTCAGCATTCTTAAGTATTTCTTGCCTTTGTTTTTTACTGTTGGGTGTGGCATATATTTCTGTTGAAGCTAAAGAACTATGCCCAAGAAACTCTTTCATAGATAAAAGTGGAGTGCCATTATTATAAAGGTGTGTTGCTTTCGAATGTCTAAATGAATGTGGACGATATTTACTTTTGAAATTAGATGGATATTTTATTCTGATTTTCAATACTAATTTATTAATTAATTTGTTTATGCTATTTCTAAAATACATTACTTTGTGAGTTGAATAGAACAAATAGTTATCTCCATAATTAATATAAACTTCTTTTAAATACTTATTTAATCGCTATGTTGTTGAGGAATGAAAATTATAACTGTCATAAATCTCATTAAGATCAAAAATACTGTAATTATCACAAATAATTTTATCATGTCCACATTTTTTCTGTCTAATTTATTGTAACCAATCCAAATGGAGAGATAGAAGAACCAGAAGAAGAAACAAGAACAACAGAAGAAATAAGGGAAAAAGCAATAAAAAACAAAATATTTGTAAAAGATAGAAATATAAAAATAGTATATTGTCCGCAGGGAGAGAGATTAACGAAGAAGAGTACGAATCGAAAAACAGGAGCAATAAGATATGCTAATAAAATAGCATGTAAAAATTGTAAGAATCTATGCACAAAAGGTGAATATCGAGAAGTATCGATGAAAGAAAGTCAAAACGTACTGTATCCGAAAGGTAAAAGAAAACCTCATCGTAGCCCGAGAGGAAAAATGGTAACAAAGTCAGTTTTAAGGATATATTTAAAATTAGATGATGAGCTAATTGGAAAGCGTATGCAAACAAGCGAACATAGCCAAGGCACAATGAAAACAAAAGGAGGTCTTAGCAGTTTTAGTGTGTGTGGAAAAAGAATGGTAACCGTTGAAGTGGCACTATATTTCAGTACATCAAATATTAGAAGAGCATGTAATATGAAATCAGTAGAGGAAATACTAGAATTGTTAGAAATAGAGGAAGAAAGGAGTAAAAAAAATACGTCAATTTTTGTCAATGCAGAAATTTTTTGCAAAACTTGTTGCAAAAAAATATGCCAAGCAATATTGTCGTGCTATAATCAATTTAAGAGGTGTCGTTATGCAAAAAATTAATTTTCCGTTAACCAGGGGGGGGGGTAGCTTATAAAGTAAAACCCTTATTACATAAGGATGAGAAGAAATTCTTGTTCTTTTT
>CASRZP010000074.1 GCA_949440065.1 uncultured Bacilli bacterium | reverse complement strand
AAAATAGTACGATCATAATCTTGATAATAATAAGCCGTAAACTCATCTTCTGCTTGATGTTCTCCACCACGATTAAATACTACCAATTGATCTAAATAGATTTTATCGCCTTTCTTTACCGTTTTTATAAATTTTGTACTTATAGAAGGCGAACAAATTGCACCACAATGAGATTCCACCCAATATTTATCATTTTCTAATAATTGAAATTCAGACATACAACTAGTACCTAGTATTAAATCAAAAGAAGAATTCTCACCAAAAAGTTGATTTTTCATATTTAAAATTTCATCTAATGTAAAAACCCAATTATCTCTATATTTTTCACCTACAGGAGACTTTTTTCTTTTTTCAGTCAAATTTAATATTACTATTCTATTTTTGTCTTTATTCGATATGCTATCAGCAGTAGTCAAATGATATTGATAATAAGATCTAAATACAAATCCACACCAATCTTTATCATATACCATATTGTATAATTCTTCTGCTAATTCTAAAGAAATGGGTTCTTCTTTTATCTCCTCCACCGGAGGCTTTTCTTCTACTGGAGGTTTTTCTTCCCCTGGTTTTTGTTCTATTACTGGTAGATCAGGTTTCTTTTCTTTTTGATTAGATTTTAATAATAAAATTCCACCACTGGTAAATAAAATAACTCCTACCATTCCAATAATTATCCATATTTTCTTTTTCATTTGTACCTCACTTGTCATATCTCTATATTTAATTATACAATAATTATCAAAAATTACAATGAGTTTTGTTGAATTTAGTTATCTTTTGTTACAGGCTGCATCTTTTTGTCATGTATTAAAAATTTCATTTATCAAGAAGAAAAAAGACTTACAAAAGTAAGCCTAATTACTAGTAACAGTAATATCACCTGCACTATGAGAAATGATTCCTGTTACAAATGTTGCTGCACTACTACCCCCAGTTATTTCTTTCCAATCGAATTCACGACCAGTTTGATTAATAATTTTTGTTAAATTTTTATTATCATAAAAACTCCCCTTAGAAAATGCTTTTTTTCCGATGATGGTTACACTACTGGGTATTGTTACGCTTGTCAAGTCATTAGATTTAAAAGCCTCTTCTCCAATTGTTGTTACATTATTTGGTATCGTTACGCTCACTACATGAGAATAAGAAAAAGCACTATCACCAATACTTACTACTGTATTTGGAATAACGACATTTTCTTTTTTCGCTCCACCGTAGCTATTAAGTGACGTATAATCAATGCTTCCACCACTATTTCTATTATAAATAAACGCTGCCTCATTAGGTAAATTATTGCTATAAAATGCTCCTATTTCAATTGATGTTACACTACTAGGTATAGAAATACTTGTTAATTGATTTTGTGAAAATGCATTTTTTCCAATTGAGACTACACTATTTGGTATCGTTATTGATGTTAATTTATTGCCATTAAATCCACCTAAGTATTTTACACTATTTGGGATTATTACACTCGTTAATTGATTACTACCAAAAGCACGTTCTCCAATTATTGTTACACTATTCGGGATTATTACACTCGTTAATTTATTACTATTAAAAGCACGTTCTCCAATTGTTGTTACACTATTTTCTATTGTTACACTAGTTAGTTGATTTTGTGAAAATGCATTTTCTCCAATTTCTGTTACACTATTTGGAATAGTTATTGAAGTTAATTTATTATGTTCAAATCCACTTAAGTATTTTACACTATTTGGTATTGTTACACTCGTTAATTGATTATAATAAAATGCATCTCTTCCAATGCTTGTTACATTATTTCCTAAAGTTACACTGGTTAATTGATTATACGTAAATGCACTACGTCCAATTGTTGTTACATTATTTCCTAAAGTTACACTCGTTAACTTATTTTTATAAAATGCAGAAGCTCCAATTTCGGTTACACTATCTGGTATGATTACACTGGTTAATTGATTATTTTCAAATGCAGAACCTCCAATTTCAGTTACACTATCTGGTATGATTACACTGGTTAATTGATTATTTTCAAATGCAGAAACTCCAATTTCAGTTACACTATCTGGTATGATTACACTGATTAATTGGTTGCTTTTAAATGCATCATATCTTATTGTTGTTACACTAACTTCGTTAATTGTATTGGGAATTATTACATCCTTTGGACAACTTGCATCTTCTCTATAATCATTTATTGTTCCACTAGATGTAGAAAAAGTAAAACAATAAGAAGGAATAACTTTTGCTCCACTTGGCATTGTTAGACTAAAGTCTTCTAAGCCCCCCTATACCTCCTAGAGTAATCGTTTGACTACTTGTTGATGAATTTTTCAACTTTATTGAATAAGTCTTCTTTTCATTCGGTGATAACACAAAACTATTGGCAGATGGTTGATTCAACCCTGTTCCATCGAGATATCCTATAGCTGGAATATTTCCTTCATAATAGAATAAAAAGTTTCCTGTAATCGGGTTTAAATTTTCTACTGTTACAGTAAAAACTTTCTCTTCTCCGGCTGCTACTGTTAATTTATTAGTAATCACTCCATCTACCTTAATCGTTGGATCCATTGTTCCTGCTTTAATGGTGATAGCTGACTTTTCTATCGTTGGTGTTGTAAATAATGCGTGTGATGTATATAGCAAAATAATTCCTATCAATAAACAAGTTACACTTACAATAAAAATAGTTCCTTTCTTATTTTTCATCGTTTCTTACTCCTTTCGTTAACACAACAAAAAGAACAAGAAACACTTCTCTTGCCCTTATCATATATGGGACTTACTTTAAAAGCTGCCCCCCCCCCCTAGTTAATTTTTGGTTAATTTTCATATTTCGCACATCCTTACCATCTTCATTTTATCACTTGAAATTAGGAAATGCAATCATAAAATTGAATTCAAATTTTTTATCCGTTTAACCCTTTTAACTCTTCAAGAACAAACTCTCCATCTTTTCTAATTAATACATCATCAAAATAAATTTCTCCACCACCGTAATCTTTTCTTTGAATTAACACCATATCCCAGTGAACACTTGAATCATTTCCATTATAAGCATCCTGATAAGCAGCCCCTGGTGTAAAATGAATACTTCCTAATATCTTCTCATCGTATAAAATATCTCCCATCGGATATAATATCTTAGGATTTAGTCCAAAAGAGAATTCTCCAACATACCTTGATCCTTCATCTGTATTAAAAATCTCATTTAATCTTTCATTATCACGTGCATCACTACACTCTGCTTTAACAATTTTACCATTTTCAAACGTTAAAGATACATCTTCATAAATTTTCCCTTGATATGGACTTGGCGTATTATATACAATTTTTCCATTAACACTGTTCTTAACTGGTGCTGTATATATCTCACCATCTGGAATATTCATATTTCCAACACAGGAAACCGCAGGCATTCCCTTAATGGAAAAGGTAATATCCGTTCCATTGGGAGATGTAATCTTCACCTTATTTGTCTTTTCCATTAACTCTTTTAAAGGTTTAATCTTCCTACTCATTTCCTGATAATCAACATTCATTACGGAAAAAGCAAACTCCTTAAATTCATTTACCGTCATCTTCGCTTTATACGCATCTAAAATAGATGGATAATTTAATAGTACCCACTTCCTATGATTAATTCTAATATCCCGTGCCTTTTTACAAGCTTCTCCTATTTTCTTAGTTATCGATGATGGAATATTTTTTCCTTCAAAATCATTTACTCGATAACATAATTGAATAAAGGCATCAAAATTATCTACTTCAAACTCTTGATACTTCTTTAATAAAGCAATTCGCTCATCGCTAGTATTTTCTGTTAAATAGTTTCCTATCATCGGATCAACCAAATTAGTAAAACAAATCGCACCAACCTTATTCGCTTCCTTAATTAATTCCATCACTAAATCTCTTGATTCTGTTGATTGATAAATAATTAATACTTTTTCATTTTTCTTCAATGCTAAGGAATAATTAATAATCATCCTTGCTAAACTTTTTACTTTTTCTTCCATAGTTCCTCACCAAAATATATTTTATACATAAACTAATACCGAAAGAGGTGTGTCTAATGTATTATAATTATAATATACCACGTTATAGACGAAATATGTATCAAAATCGTCCATTTAATCGTCATGATGATAGATTTTTTACTGGAGGCTTTGCTGTTCCTTTTCTTCTAGGAGGAATAACGGGAAGTTTACTTACTCCAAGAAGACCTTATTATTATGGTGTCCCTTATAACAATTTTTACTATTATAATAACAATTTCTACCCTTACCCAAACTATCCTTATTATTACTAAGCCGTAAGGCTTTTTTCCGTTATAGGAAATGAAATTACTACCTTAGTACCTTTTCCTAAACTAGAAAAATATTCTAATTTACCATTATGTAATTCGATAATTTCTTTAGATAGACTAACCCCCATACCACTCCCCTTTTGCTTAGTGGTATAAAACATTTCACTAATGTGATTCAAGGTTTCTTCGCTCATTCCTACACCATTATCTTTAATCGTGATATAAAAATACCCCTTTTCTTTTCTTGTTGTTAGCCACAAGGTTAATTCCTTATCTGGTCTTTTTGCCTCAAGAGCATTTTTAAATAAATTGACTAACACCTGCTTTAATCGATTATAGTCTACTTTAGCATAAAGTTCCTTATCAGGAATGTTAAAAATCGTTTTTACTTTATTCTCACGAAATAAAGACTCTAATGAGCTACAAGTATCTGCTAAAAGTAAATATAGATCGGTATCTTCTTTATTAATTTTAATCTTAGTATAATCTAAGTAATCATCCATTAAGATTAAAGTTCTAGCAATTTCTTGTTTTACAATAGGAATATACTTATTAATTTTCTCTTGATTCGATAGATCTAGCATGTCTAAGTATCCTTTACATACAGCAATCGGATTTTTAATTTCATGTGTAATTTTGAATAAAGATGCCCGTAACATTTTTTCTTTTTCTAATGCTTTAATTGTACTATTTAAGTCCATGATTTCTTCCCCTTTTTTTAATAGATAAAAGATAAAACACGTTACTCCATATAGTGAGATAATGGTCGTGATAATCAATAAAAAGCTTGATATCTGGTTTTCTAATGGATAGATAAAACCGTATACTTCAAAGGCTAGCACAAATGCTTTGATATAAATCAAATTTTGTACTAAGTCACGTAAATTTTTTTTCTTTACCAAATAGATAAGATAAATCAAATCATATAAAATGTATTCTAGCATAACAAAGTGTACTACGTAGAAATATTGTTGATAAAAAATGACGATAATTAAAGATAAGATGCCTGCTAGAATAGATCTTTTTTTATAGAAACTAATGTATAATGGGATATTCCATAAAATGAGTGGATACAATAGACTGTTTTCACCGCTAAATAAAATGAGTAAAAGCATACTACCAATAATGGCAAAATCTAAAGCTATTTTTTTTGCTTTTCTACTTTTATTTTGACAATTTACCAAATAGAATTGATAAATTAACATAGGTAATAAGATTAAAATAGTATCTAATAATAAAAATTTAATATACCGCATAATCACTCCTTTATACTACTTTTTTAGTATAAGTCATCTCTATTTTATTTTTTGTCGAATTTTGTCGAATGATGTAACTTTTTGTAGTTTGACATAAAAAGTGTAAAGAAAAAAGCCTTGCCATTGTTTTGATAAGACTTTTTATTTTTGGATAACCACAACGGCTCTTGCACCGAAATTATCGCTAGTAGTGTTACTGAGGTACAAAACTCCTTGAGTACTCACACGCCAAGCAAAAGTCGAGTTAGACGAATCAGCATTCATGGTTAAGTATCCTATGTTATATATATCAACTTGATCGACGGTTCCTCCATAACTTGTAGAACCAGCAAGATAATTATACATCCATATTGGGCATGATTGATGAT
>CASRZP010000073.1 GCA_949440065.1 uncultured Bacilli bacterium | reverse complement strand
ATCCAATCGAAGATGATGAACTCGATGAGAACTTAATACTCTTTATCAAATATGCATCATTAAAGAAAGACTTTAAATTTACTCCTACCAGTATAATTCATGATGCTAAATTAAAGACAACAGCATTACGATTTGGCAGAATGTTAAATGCAAATATGGATTTATTACAAAGAGAAGGAATTTATATAACGAAGAATAGAACAAGTGATAAAAGAATTTATCATTGTATATATGATGAACCTATACTCGAAGATGATGAATAATCATCTTCTAAAAATAAGAACGAGGCACGTTTTGTTGCAAAGCAATGAAAGTGGCGATAGTGATTATTTTGGGATTTTTAAGGGTAAACCCTTAAACTCACGATTGGGCTATGCCCTAGTGAGATAGGTCAATAAATGACCTCTACTACTAAAGATGTATAAGCAAAGGAGGATAAAAGATTGTATGATGGCAAACAAGTAGTACGAGTAGAAACCCAATATAAGAAAGCTGACCTTTATAATATCGGTGTTGAAATGAAAGATAGAAAAGGTACAGGCAACTATGATATAGAACGAAGAGAATTTAATTATGAATATGTATCTCTTACTCAAAATAACCTATATCAAGAAGTAAAAATAAATTTAAAGAAAAGGAAAATAAAATATTTAGATAGACCTAATACTAATTTATTAAATGGTGTAACATTCACAAGTGGTCCTGAGTTTTTTCAATCACTTGGAATGAAACTTAAAGATAGTGGTAGAACTTATCATACCGGAGATAAAAATGGAAAAGCCGTAATGATTCCTGATATTAAATCCAAAGAAGATATACCCAATGCTGTAACTTACTTTTTTGATTGTTGTATGGAATTTTTAAAGAACTATGTAGGTGAAGAAAATATATTGCTTGCCCAGATTCATTATGATGAAGATACTCCTCACCTACAAGCCTATTTTGTTCCCGTTGTAAACAAAGTTAAAAGAAAATGTTTTGTAAAGGATAAAAATGGAAATGTTGTTAAAGAGAAAACGACAAATAAAAATGGGATTACCACTATTAATCCAAAATTGCTTCGAGATGATAAAGGAAAAATTGTATTGATGTCAAAGGAACTTTCCTCAATTGTGATCAATTTTGGAAAAATAGAGGTGGCAAATTATCTTTTCATAAAATGCAAAATGCCTTTAATGAATTTATTACAGAAAAAGGCTTTAACCTTTATCGTGGTGATATTGGAAGTAATAAAGAAAATCAAACTAAATTAGATTACGATATAGCCGAGAAAAAAGCCGAATTAGAAGAATTAAACAAGTGAAAGGAAAATACCTTAAAGATTATAGAAAACTCTAAAAATGGGCTTAAAAATATCGAAAATAATGATAGCAATAAAGAACTTTTAACTCCTGTTAAAAGAAAATTTGGTGGATATAAAAATGATGATATTCTTAGATTCATAAAATACACAAGAGGTTTAGAACATAAAATAATTATCTTATCTACTGATAACTCCAATAAAGATATAGAGATAAATAAACTGACTGAAGAAAATAAGACTTTTAAAAACAACAAGGAACTTCTAAAAAGAAATGAAATTATTAAAGAACAGAAATCTACTATCCAAGATCAAAAAGAAGAAATTAGTAAATTAAGTGATTTAGTAGATATATTAAACAATAATATTGAAAGTCTTAAAGAAAAATTAGAAACTGAAGTTAATAAGTGGAAAAATCTATTCAAAAAAATGTGTAAGGCAATAGATAAGGTTTTAAAACGAGATAAACCTAAAGAAAAATTAGAAGATTATGAAGATATAGCCGATGCTATTAATCATGGTTATTACGGTAAAAACAATAAAAATAAAGACGATTTTGAAATAGAAAGATAGAACTATCAGCACTTCTATTGGAGAAACCTATCAATTATGGTAAACTACCAATTGAAGTGCGTGAATAGTCTAAACTAAGCAAAGGAGGAATAATAAATGGCAGTTAGACTATTAGAAGAAAAGAAATGGACCAAAGATGGTCGAAAATATATATGGTATGTTTGGGAGACAGGATTAGATGGTAAAAAACACAAGAAGTTTTCCAAAGCATATAAAACGGAAGCTGAAGCAAAGCGTGCTGAAAAAGAATATTTAAAAATGTCTGAGGTATTTGAGGGTGATATGAATATGACCTTCAAAGAATTATACACTAAGTATTACGAAGTTCAAAAAGATATTGTAAGATACTCAACCTTAAAAACTTATCGAGATAGAATTAAATATATTGGAATGTTTGATAAAGTTAAACTAAAAGATATGGATGCTATTCATTATCAAAAATGGAGAGCTGAGATGATGAAAGTAGATATTTCAAACAGTTATAAAAATGAAATTCAAAAGTTTTTAAAAATAGTCATTAATTGGGCTGTTAAGACTTATGGATTCAATATGAATAAGTTTTATGGTCGAATGGAACCTTTTACTTCGGCATCAGATATAAAAAAAGAAATGGACTTTTATACTTTAGAAGAATTTAATCAATTTATCTCTTATGCACCTAACTTACAAATTAAGTGTATGTATGAAACTTTATATTATTGTGGACTTCGTAGAGGTGAAGCTAGAGGATTACAGTGGAAAGATGTTAATTGGATTGATAAAAGATTATCAGTTACAAAACAAGCAGTAACTCATGGATCTGAAAATTCCACAAATTATGAATTAACAAAACCTAAAACGCAAAAAAGCAAAAGGATTTTACCTATTGCTGAAATACTCTTTATAGATTTAAAGCAATTATATGAAGAGCAAAAACAATTTGCTGATTTTAATGATAATTGGTTTATCTTTGGAGGATTTATTCCTATCACTTTTTATCAAATGAGACACAAAAATATAGAAATAGCAAAAGATGCAAAAATAAAAAGAATAAGGTTACACGACTTTAGACATAGTTGTGCATCCTTACTCATAAACAATAATGCAAACATTGCTGTTGTATCACAATTTTTGGGTCATGCATCCATTGAAGAAACGCTAGATACCTATACGCATATGTTCAAAGATAAACTTTATGATGCTGTAAATACCATAAATAAACTAACTTATCCTGCACCTTCAATATAGGATTTTGGTAGTTGATTGGTAGTTGAAAGCAATAATTTATAAAATACGAATTTTAGGAACCCCTGTAAATTCAAGCAAAAACAAAAAGTGAGCCAGCTTTCGCTGACTCTTCAGGGGGTTCGGTTGAATACATCTTCACTCTTTAGTTTGTGAAAATGCTCGCGTAGATTATTCTACGCACTTTAATCATAATATGAATCATGTAAAAAGTCAATTCATTATCTAGATAATTTTTACCTTTTTTTTCTTTTTAATTACTATTTATTGATTCTATCAAGGATTTCTTCAATTCATCATTGTCAAATGACGTGTCAAGTAGATATTGATTAGAATCTTCCTTAGCTTGTAACAATATTTTATAGTCTTGATGAATGTCGGCAATTTTAAAATTCATATCCCCACTTTGACGAGTACCGAACAAATCACCATGTCCTCGTAATTTGAAATCTTCTTCACTAATCACAAACCCATCATCAACATCTTCCATTACCTGTAAACGCTTAGCATCACTATCACTAATTAAATAACAATAAGATGATAAATTATTTCGACCTACTCTACCACGTAACTGATGTAAGGTAGATAACCCAAAACGTTCAGCATCAAAAATCACAATCATCGTGGCATTAGGAACATCCACACCAACTTCAATTACTGTAGTACTAATTAAAATCTGAATATTTCCTTGTTTAAACTCCGTCATAATCAGCTCTTTTGCCTCAGGTCGCATTTTTCCATGGACAATGTCAATATTGTACTTACTACCAAAGGCAAGTTTCATTTTATCCCTTAACTCACAAACCGTCGTTAAATCAGAATTTTCACTTTCCTCTATTAATGGAGCAATCACATAAATTTGATGATTTTCCTGTAACTGTTGATACATTGCATTTAAAACTTCTTTAATTTCCCCATTGGTTTTAACGAAAGTTTCCACTTTTTTTCTTCCTTTAGGACGTTCCTTAATAATAGAAATATCCATATCTCCATAGATAGTTAGGGCATAAGTTCTAGGAATTGGTGTAGCACTCATATATAAAATATCTGGCTTTAATCCTTTATTTTGAAGATTAGCTCGCTGATTTACCCCAAAGCGATGTTGCTCATCTGTAATAACTAATCCTAAATTTTGATAAGTTAACTCTTCTTGAATTAATGCATGCGTTCCTATAATAATATCAATATTTCCATTCGCTAATTCTTGATAAATTCTTATCTTTTCTTTTTTTGAAGTAGAACCTGTTAAAAGCTCAATATTCATCTTTACGCTAGAAAATAATTCTTTTATATTATGATAATGCTGTGTGGCTAAAATTTCAGTAGGTGCCATTAAAGCACTTTGATAACCACTTAACGTATTCGCATACATCGCAATAAAAGCAACAATCGTTTTTCCCGCACCAACGTCTCCTTGAAGTAGACGATTCATTCTACTAGGATGATTTAAATCTTGAAGAATCTCATCTACTGCTTTTAACTGATCGTTTGTAAGTTCAAAAGGCAGTCCTTTAATAAACTTGTCAATATCTTCTTGATGTATATTTCTTGTCAACCCAACGTTATGATGATGATGTTCTTGTCTTAAACGATTAATTTTAAACATAAAGGCAAATAATTCTTCATACTTTAAACGAATAATTGCTTCCTTTAACTTTTCTGGACTAGGAGGATTATGTACAATATTTAATGCTGTTTTTTTATTAGAAAAATTATACTTTTCTTGTAGATAACTAGGAATATAATCAGGAATGATTTTTCCATAAGATAATAAGGCCATATTAATATAAGTACTAAGATTTTTTACCGAAAGACCGCTGGTACAATGATACACTGGTTCTACTCGTACTTGATTAGATAATAAACCTATTTTTATATCTGATGCTGTAATGACATTTTTATTTTTATCAAGCTTACCAATAACAGTAATATTGCTTCCCACGGTTAACTGACTTTTTAGAAAGGCTCGATTAAAAACCGATACTCCCACTGAACCTGTAGTAGTCACTAAACGAAAATTCATTTTGGTTAACCCTGCTTTAAAGCGTAATAAAATTGGTATACTTTCTACTTTACCATCAATCACTATTCTTTCTTGATCAACAGCATCTACTAAACTTTGCCGTTTTAAAACTTCATAACGGAAAGGATAATGAGTAACCAAATCTTCTATTGTGTAAATATTTAATTTATTTAACAACTGAATTGCTTTAGGCCCTACACTTTTAACATCTGCTAATGTATACATCCCACTCACTCCTCTCGTTGTATTATACCACAAAGTTCAAAAATCAGAAAGAAAAATCATATGTTTTTTATTAAGGAATTTCTATTTACAATAATTAGCAAATAATGGATGAAAAAAAATCAAATTTTTGATTGACAAATTCACATACTTCGATTATTATATACAGTACCAATTCCCATTAAAGGCGAATTGGTCGCTAGTATCACACTAGCCAACCCCTTTTTATTCTTTTTAGGAAGTCGCTATTCAGGGGTGCGACTTTCTTTTTTGTTTTACCATAAAAATTTACCATAAAAAAAACGATTGCTCGCTTTTTATTTTTTACAATATTCAACAGGTGCACTACCAATGATAGAAGTTACCAATTCTTTATCTATACCACTTAATAAAATACCATCTGTTTTCTGATTTAATTGTTTTATATACTCTTTTAATACCGCCATAAAATACCGATTAGAAAAATCATTCCATGATATCCGTTGAAGTAAGATGATTAATGTTTCTGCTTGACTTTGATAAGACGTAGGAATTTGAGATAATTTATCATGTATATCAAAAGCAAACTCATTATATGAAATAAAATAATCATATAATTCCTCCATCGCTAACCCATGTGATTTTTCACATGCACCAAATGATTCGTAATTATATTCTTCAATCTCTAAAGCAACTTGCCTTATTTGTTCATACTTATTAAATTCTATAATAGAAGAATTTTCATTCAATAAACTTTTCATCCATTTCTCCTTTCTGTGAATTCCTATTATACACCAAAAAATGAAAAATGAAAAGAACTTTTTTATTTTTTCAGAGAAAAAGAGTAAAAATTTTTCACAATAAAAATTTGATATAATTACTA
>CASRZP010000072.1 GCA_949440065.1 uncultured Bacilli bacterium | reverse complement strand
ACAATTTTTTTTACAATATTATCATCTGTCAAAAAATTTTGCCCTAAAGATTTTTTAAAAATAAAATTTTCCATATTTATCACCAATATTTATTATCATATCAAAGTAAAAGACAAAAATCCACAAAAAAAGAAACATTAACGTTTCTTCTTATCATTATCATATTTATTTTTTGATGAATACTGCTCATTGCGTTTTCTTGAAGAAGGTTTAGGCGTATATGTATTTTTTTTCTTTGGTACACGCCTAACTTCTTTTATTTCTTTTCCAACATTTTCTTCTTTTGGTTCTTGTTTAATCAATTCTTTTTCTAATAATATTTCACTAGTTGATTCTTCTTTAATTATTTTTTTATCTTCTTTAACAAACATTAAGAAAATATCCGTAATGACTAATCCATATAGTAACATTTTAATCGATGGAACAGCCTCAGAATAATAATTAAAACTCATTCCATAGCCCATATAGTTATTAATAATCATATTTTTATCAAATATGGTACGATATCCAATATAGGAAATTACTAATAATACTAAACAACAAGTAACGTTAAAAAAGATATTATCTTTTACTGACTTTTGATCAACTACCATATTAATAGCAAACACAATGAATATGGCTAAGAAAGGGAAAAAGAAAGATAACGACTCTTTTAAACTTTTTCCAAGGCGTTCGTACATTTTTACAATAATCAATAATGATAAAGCAAATGATGCAATTAATAAGATAAATTTTAAAACGTAGAATATTTTATTTACTATATTTTTCATTAGCGTTCCTCCACCCGTGCTTTATACCATCTTGAAACTTCTAATAGAAAATCTGATGCAGATTTATAATGATTCATTACATGAGCGAAAGCATCTTTTACCGAACTACGATAAGTACTATCTGTATGATCTGAATTAAAGAAGTAACTACTATTATTAAAGATATCACGCTTTATATACATATCAGAATCAATAAATAACTGAATATTCGATTTAATAAATGGTCGAATTTCCTTTAAAATAGGACGATCTGAGGTGAAATAATATAACTGTTCAATCATACATTTATTCACTACTTCATTTTGAAAAGATGAACGAAAATTTTCTATATCGACAATACCAATTTCTTGATGATTTGTTAATTCTTTAAACGTATCATTCATAATATAATTTCGACATATGGAAATAGCCCCTTGCATAGATAATAACATTGTTGTATCATATGGTCCCTTATAAGTATTTGGTGTAAATTTAATATTTTCAGCGACTTCGTCTAAATTCTTTTGAATGCTAATATAACTACTCAAAGATTGCACATCTACTTTCATCACTCTTGCAATTTCTTGTTGATGGTAAATATTTAAAATTAAGTAAAACGATGCATAAGCAAAAATTAATCCAGTTAATGCAGATGCAATTAATTTGATATATTGATTAATAAATTCCCTCATATTTTATCCTCCTCATATAGAATTTACTCTTATTTTATAATGAAAATGCTTATTCCACCAATTAGATTGTTCGCCTCGTTCTGCAACCCAAATTCTAATTTGATATACATTCTCTTCTCCTGGAGCTAAATTTTCTATATCTAGCACATTATCTTCTTTTTCACTTAATTCCCCTAAAGCAAGTTCTACTCCGTTTAATACAATCTGATATCGCAATTGGCTTCTATCTAGTAATTGATTTTCATTACAGCCATCCTCTACTATAGAAGGTCCAAGTTCTTCTAAAACCATTTTGTATTTCCCAGAGCCAGTTCCATTATTTTTAACAGTTACCTCATAAGGCATTAAATCTTTTATTGCTACGATATCACTCATCGGAATTTGGTTTGTTATAGATTCGCTATTACTGCTACTAAAAACTTGAAAATTCGTTAACAAAACTTCTTCTTTTTCAAAGAAATGATACCAAGCAATAGACGTAATAACAATAAAGGCAATTAATACTACACCACCAATGATGGGACTTATCCATTGTTTCATTTTTTATCTCTTATCCTTTCTTTGATACAATCTTCTTTTTTGGTTGAATGTTATTTTTTATTACTTTACATAATTTCATAATATCATAGATGACAATACCCAAGCAAGGAATTACTACCGCAATAATCCACCCATAAGACTGGGTTAAAAAATATTGAAGGTAACCAATTTTAGGAATCTTTAAAACAACCTTGCCGTTTACATGATCTTCATCAATTAACGTAAAATCAGCAGTATTATTATGATCACCTTTAGTTCTAAATAAGTATTTGCCCTTTTCATCTTTTACAATTTCAACAACACGATGGGTAATGGTTACCCCAGGAAATCGTGTATCAGTAGCAGTAAAAGTAATAATATCTCCTACTTTGATGTCTTCACCTTCAACTCTTTTAATAATGATGGCATCTTGTACCTGAATCGTCGGAACCATACTTTCACTAATAATGACATATGCTCCATAAATTGGTGCCGTATACGTTCCTTTTGCCACATTAATTTTAATATCAATAAAATAAATTAACATCATTGTTCCTGCAATTACTAGAATTCCCAAAATTGCATACATGAATACAGATGTAATAAAATGCAACGTTTTCTTAATCTTACACCAAAGTTCTTTATTGAAAACACTTTTTTTATTTTCGTCTTTCCACTTTTCCACCTTCATAGCATTCACCTGTCTTATTATTCTCATATATTATCATAATATCATAAATTCAAGAATATTTTCAACAACTTTTTAGGAAAACAAAAAAAGAACTTATCATTAAGTCCTTTTTTAATCTTATTCAACTACTTGTTTAGCATATACATTTACTTTTACTGAAAATTTTTGTGTTGTTCCAGTAACTTGTGCATTTTGATCCATCCACATTCTTAAACGGTAATTGTGAATTGTAGATCCTGTTGTTGTAAATGATCCGCTTTCAAGAACCATTGATCCTACTGGTGAACCAGTTTCACTAGCGGTAGAAATTGGAGTAAAGTTTGCAGGAGCCATTGATTGAACATAGTTAGCAGTATCTCCTACTGATTTTTCTAGATACAATTTAACATCGGTATCTTTTAATTGAGTAATTCCTTCACCTGTAATTGCTTGTTTGATTGCTGTGATTTCATAGTTGATTGTTGTTGCTGATGACAATGTTGCTTGTACTGAGAAATCAAATTTTTGTCCTTCACCTGATAAAAGTTTACCTTGAGCATCTGCCATAGGTAGAGCTTCTGTTAAAGTAATTCCAGTTGAACCTTCTGTGTAAGTCATTGTAATTGTTCCTGTTTGAATGTAGTTTTCTACTTCACCTTCTTGACTAAATGTGAAAGCAGCAAATGATACACCTACTACTGCAACAACTAAAATGGCAACTCCAAGAACTGATAGTAAGATTTGTTTTGAATTATTATTCATTTGTTTCTAACCTCCTTTACAATATCCATATTATCAAAGCTATAAAAAAAAAGCAATATGTTTTTTTTTAATTTATCCCAATATTTTACAAAAATTTAGAAATATCGAAAAAAATAGGTGCTAAAAGGAAAATGAACAAAATAAAGTAATTCCTGAAAATGTAAAAATGTGTCAATAAAAAACTTTTCCTTTTAGAAAAGCATTTCTATTTTAAACGCCCTTAACATTTACTGTCATGGAAAATTTCTTTTTTACCGTTCCTGATGAAGTAATTCCTGTATCAGGATCAATCGATGTTTGAACATCACCTTGGTAATTATCTGCTACCCACATACGAAGACGGAAATTCTTAACAGAATCAGTATTGGTAAAATTACCTAAATATAATCTTTTTCCATTAGTATCACTACTAGCAACAGGTAAACTATTATAAACAGGGACTGTAGAACCATCGTAACCAGCTAAGGGTGCATCGGTTAATTCGCCATCTGTAAGATATATTTTTACATATTGAGGTTCAAGTGTACTTTCACTATCCATTAGTCCATAAACTTCATACGAAATAGTTCTATTTCCTCTTATTTCTCCACTAACATTAAAATCAAAATATCCCTGATTAATTCCATTTTCTGTTGATTGTTCAATTAAAGCTTTTCCAGCAGCATCAGTCATTGGTTGAGCATTAACAAGAGCAATTCCATTACTTGTTTCATTATAAGAAAACATAATTGAACCAGTGATAATTGTATTTACTGTATCTCCAGCTTTACTAAATGTAAATGCTGCATAACTTGTGCATATAGCAACGACAATCAATACAAAAATTCCAACTAGAGAAATTACCAAATTTTTAATATGATTATTATTTTCTCTTTTCATCGTTTCCTCCACCTACTATATTCTATTAATATATTAACATAATAAAAATTGTTATTCAAGAAACAAACGCATTTTTTTTACAAGAATCAAATAAAAAAGAAAAGGGATATTACCATCCCCAACGTATAATGTCAAATTTGATATCCCATTGTCTACCAATCGGTAATGTTTCTTCTTCTGAATGATAAAGCAAATCCATTGTCTTATTATTAATTGCTCCTCCACGATCTAAAGCAATAGCAATAATTGGTTCCTCAGCAAAACGATAATTAGAAATTCGTACAATACTTCCACAAGGGATACGCTTATCTGTTGCTACGATTCTAATCGTTCCATATTCTACATCATCATAATAAATATTTCCATTTCTTACATCTTGTCTAGGAGGACAACCTGTCCTTCCTCCACAACCTTCACAGTCAGGTCCATAACCAGTAATTGTTCCTATGAAAGAAACAGGACCATTAGCTCCGTTAGCTACTAAGTCTTCAAAACTATCATAAACAGGAATCTCAAGCGATTCTTCTTTAGCTAATAATATAGACTCATACTTATTCACAATATGAATCGCTTCAATTGATTTTACCACGTTAGTATTTGCAGTAGTAACCAAGTATCGTCTATTTCCACTAATAATTATTAAAATCATCAATTCAATACATAAAACAAAGGAAAAATATCCAAGTATTCTTTTCACTAATTTTTTCATTTTTCACCTTTATCAATAAAAATATCGTATCATATTTTTATGCAATGGTCAAATATTTGATGAACATTATCATTTGTTACTCGTGCCAATTGTTCAATAGACACTTGTTTTAACTGAGCAATATAATTAGCAATGATTAACACATTTTTCGAAGAATTCTCACTTCCTCGAACGGGAACTGGAGATAAATATGGACTATCCGTTTCTAAAACAATTGATGTTAAAGGTATTTCTTTCACTACTTCTTTTGAATTACTATTAGAAAAGGTTACTACACCACCAATTCCTAAAAAAAAGCCCATTTTTATATATTCTTTTGCCGTTTCCAAACTTCCTGAAAAGCAGTGAATAATTCCTTTTACCCGATATTCTTTTAATATATTTATTGTATCTAGTGTTGCATCCCTTGAATGAATTACTACAGGTAATTTTCTTTTTTCAGCTAACGCTAACTGTTTTTTAAATAAATCTATTTGTAAATTTTTATCTTCTTTACCATAATGATAATCTAGTCCGATTTCTCCTATCCCAATGACACTATTTTTCAATAGCATCTTTTCTAATAATAGAAAATCTTCCATCTTTATTTTCTTTGCCTCAGAAGGGTGATATCCTAAAGTATAATAAACGCCATCTATTGTATGATGAATTAACGTAAATTTTTCTATCGCTTCTTTTTCACAATAACTAATAATTATTATGCCAACTTGATTTTCTTTTGCCTCTTTTAACTTATCCTTTATTAATTCTTCTATAGGTTCAATATGACAATGTGTATCTATTAATATCATCTTATTTCTCAATTCTTAAAAATAGTGGCGTGTGTTCATTAATTTTTTCTAAGACTTTTAAACCACCAAATTGCGTTAACGATGAAATATCTTTTTCTTTTGTATTTAACTGAATCAATATTTTTTCTGCTGTATCTGGCAAATATGCTTGTAATAACACAGCGGCAAAGCGAATTACTTCTAGCAAATTATATAATACTGTTCCTAATCTATTTTTTTTATTTTCATCTTTGGCTAATACCCATGGCATAGTATCATCAATATATTTATTGGCACTTTTTAATAAATCAAAAATATCATTTAATGCTTCACTTATTTTTAACTGATTCATTTTTTCTTCTACTTGTTTTGGTAAGTCTAGTGCCATTTTAATTAACCCTTGATCAATATCCTCAGCTTCACTTGGTTGTTGTATAACTCCGTCAAAGTATTTATCTAGCATACTTAAAGTACGATTTACTAAATTTCCTAGATTATTTGCCAAATCGGCATTAATACGATTAATCATTCCTTCCACGGTAAAATTTCCATCATTTCCAAAGGGTACTTCTCTTAAAATGATATAACGAACCGCGTCTACACCATATTCATTAATGTATTCTCTTGGATCTTTATAATTTCC
>CASRZP010000071.1 GCA_949440065.1 uncultured Bacilli bacterium | reverse complement strand
ATATTAGACATTTAATTACAGCAGATGAAACGTTTGGAGCAAGACTTTTATCTATCCATAATATTCGTTTTTTAATTCGTATGATGGAAGAAATTCGTATTTCGATTGAAAATGAGAGTTTTCTAGAGTATAAAGAGTCTTTTTTGAAAAAATATTTAGGGGAATAATATGAAGCGAATGTTTAAAAGTGAATACTTTGTTCAAACAGATGGAGAAAACAAGAAAATTCTTTTGCTTTCTGATATTCATTATTGCAATGAGAAAGAAAAAAAATATTTACAAGAGGTATTAGAAGATGCATCAACTATGGAATATGATTACTTATGTATTTCTGGTGATCTTCTTGATAAAGGAAAAGTAGAAGATGTTTCTTGGCTTTTAAATTGGCTTACTGCTCTTGGAAAATTATCGAAAGTAATCATTGGCATTGGAAATCATGAACAAGCTAGTGATGCTAAGAAGCATGAATATGCATTTGATAAAGCGTTATATAACAAAATAAAAAAAATTAAAAATGTGAGAGTGTTAGATAATGAAGCTTATGTAGATGGAAATATCCGTTTCATAGGAATTACACTTCCATTAGATTATTACTATAAATATAAAGAGAGTAGGTCCTATTTTATAAAGTATATTAATCATACATTTCCTACTCCTTATAAAGGAAAGTATAATATTTTATTATGTCATACTCCAATTCCTTTTTTTAATTCTGCTATTACTAGCCAAATCCCGTTATTTTCTAATATATCATTAGTTTTGTGTGGACATATGCATGGAGGATTGCTACCTAGATGCTTATGGAGAATAGGAAGGGGGAGAGGAATCATAGGGCCTTTTCATAGAATATTGCCAAGTGGTTCTTACGGTAAGTTTTATTGTGGAAAGAGTCTAGTGATTGTCTCTTCTGGTATTACTAAAATTTCTCAAGTTCATTTTCTTTCTTTTTTTAATTTTTTATTTAGAAGAGAAATGACCATGATTTCTTTGCAATCAAAAAAATAGGTTTTCCTATTTTTTTTCTTCTCTTTTAGATACTCCTAGAATACCCCCACATAGGGAAATAAATATTAATAAAACATAATAGATAAGATTTTTTAATTTAAACATCTGATAAAATCCATAGTTGAAGATGAAAAGTATAAAAACTAGAATAGCACCTATCTTTAGTCCTTCTAAAAATCCTTTGTTAGTTCCTTCTTTCCCTTGCTTAAATGCCCCAATAAAGAAACTTAAAAAGACTATTATAAATTTGAGTATAGAAAGCGTATTCCCATTTAGTATGTTTAAAAAACTAAATAGACTACATAGAAATATTCCTATTATTAAAAATAGAAAGGAAATCCCCAAGTTCTTTCCTAATATTTTCCATATTTGCATGATAATCACCTAGTACATTTTATGAGCTATCCTTAGAAATATCACCAAATATTGATTTTGTAATAATTGAATGAGAAAAGATATAAAATATAGGGAATTACTGTTATGCAGAAAGGAAATGTATGAATCAAAATGAAAAGCAATGTAGTTTACAGGAAAAAAAAGTTTTTGTAATAGAGATGACAATTTTAGGATTCATTTTTATCATTTTAATTTCTTTATTGGTGTGCGTAGTAACTTTGCCCAAGTATACAGTTACTTTTCATTCAATGGGAGGAAACTTTATTGCTTCTGAAAGAATTTATACTCAAAGAAGAGTAAAGAAGCCTAAGAATCCTATTAGAAAAGGATACACTTTTGTTGGGTGGTTTTATAAAGGAGAACCTTTTGATTTTCCCTTACCAATAGAAAGGGATATGGTTTTAGAGGCGCGTTGGAGTAAAATAGGAATATAAAAAACTTTTGCTGATAAAATGGAGTTAAAAGAAAGCATTTTCTAAGGAAAAAGAAGAAATATAAATTATAGGATATATATTGACGAAAATTAGTATTTTTGATAAAATTAATGTGTCACGGTACGGAGGTGTTTAGTTGGTTAAGTGTGATAGCATAACTGTTAATGATGTTAAAAAAATGAAAGGAAGGTAGTATGGAAGATAAGAAAAGAAAAGATGTCGATTTAGACGAAGTAGAAGATCTTGAAGAAGACATTGATTTTGATGAAATCGACGAAATCGATGATGATGAAGAAATAGAAGATACAAAACGTCGTAAAGATGATGAAGATGATTTTGACGATGATGAAGTAGATGAAGTCGATGATACAGAAGAAAGTCTAGAAGAAGACGATGATGAAGATTTTGATGAGGATTTTGAAGATGAGGACGAAGAAGACTTAGATGATGAAGATGATGATGAATCAGAAAAATCAGATAAAGAAAAAGCTGTTTCCAAAGATTCAAAGGAGAAAAAGTCAAAAGATAGTGATAGAGATGAGCTTTTAGAAGATGAGGGAGAATCTTTTGGAGCAAAAATTGTTATAGCAATTGTAATTATTGCAATTATCATTATTTTATTATTAAAAGCCTGTGGAGGTAAGAAGGAACAATATAAAGTTACTTTTGACACAAAAGGTGGAACTGCAGTTGAATCTTTAATGGTAGATAAAGATGGTACCTTTACAGAACCAAAAGCTCCAACTAAAGAAGGTTATACTTTCGCTGGATGGTATTATAATGATGAATTATATGATTTTGATACAAAGGTAACAGGAAATATTAAGTTGGAAGCAAGATGGAATAAGGCAGATGATACGAGTGTTACAGGCGTAACATTGAATGAAACTGCTTTATCGCTAAAACCTGGTTCAACAGCAACGTTAGTTGCAACAGTAAGCCCAGAAAGCGCAAAAGATAAATCATTAACATGGTCAAGTAGTGACGAAAGTATTGTAACAGTAGATGAGAATGGTAAAGTAAAGGCCATCAAAGAAGGAAAAGCTACTATTACAGTAACTACAAAAGATGGTAATCATAAAGCGACTGTAACAATTACAGTATCTAAAGAAGATATTAAGGTTACAGGAGTAAGCTTTAGCAATACCACACTTAATTTAGCAACTGGTTCAAGTATGACTTTGAAACCAACAATAAGTCCAAGTGACGCTACTAATAAGGGATTAACATGGAAAAGTAGTGATTCTTCTATCGTATCAGTAAGTGATAAAGGTGTAATCACTGGTAGAAAAGAAGGAAAAGCTACAATTACTGTAACTACAAAAGATGGTGGCTATACTGCTACTATCACAGTAACAGTTAAAGATGAACCTGTAACTGGTGTTAAAATTCAAGGTAATAGTTCTATGGTAATTAATGGAAAACAAACATTAAAAGCTGTTATTTCTCCAAGTAATGCAACTAATAAAGGGGTAACATGGGAAAGTAGTGATCCATCTATTGCAACTGTTGACTCAAAAGGTAATGTAGTTGCTAAGGCAAAGGGAACTGTTACTATTACAGTAACTACAAAAGATGGTAATCATAAAGCAACTTTAAATATCAATGTAAAAGAACAACTTGTTACAAAGATTACTATTAGTGGTAGTAAAAAAGTAAATGTTGGAAAAACTATTACTTTAAAAGCAACAGTAAGCCCAAGTAATGCAACTAATAAAGGGGTAACATGGTCAAGTAGCGATGAATCTATTGCTACGGTTGATGCAAATGGTAAGGTAACTGGTAAAAAAGCAGGTAAAGTTACTATTAAAGCAACAGCTAAAGATGGAAGTAAGGTTTCTAAAACTTATACAATTGAGGTTGTTGAGGAAAAAGTAACTTATACAATAACATTGAAAGAAGTACCAGATCCACTAGGTTCAATTACTCAATATACTTATGTAGTAAGAGCAAATGGAAAAACATTTGATGATTACTTATACTTCAATATTGGTGGATTAAATGTATGGCCAGACTCTGGAACAGTAGCAGCAAAATATGCTGGTTCTAAAGAAGCGACAATATATTTAGAAGGAAAACAAGTAAAAGCTACCGTAACAATTGCTAAGTAGAAAGGGAATAAAAAATGATAAAGAAATATAGTAAGTTATTTGTTTTATTCTTATGTGCTTTCTTTGTCGGAATCACTCCAAGCTTTGCTAGAGAGATGACATTGGATGAATTAGAAGAAGAGCTAAAAGAAATTAGCCCAAGAGCTTCTTATATTTATGTAATAGGAGAATACGCTTTTTCTTCTACTCATACATTTACAAGAGAAGATAGTATGCTAGCAGCTCGTTCTATTTCTGTAGTAGATAAAGATGGAAAAACAAATGAAGACCCTATTTATGATGAAATGACTGCATTTCATTATGACCGTACAGTAGGTGCTGATGGAAGACCAAATGGACTTAAATATACAACAAATTTATTTGGTAAAACAAAAGCACCAGAGAAACTAAACATTAAATATATTGATTATAAGTATATTCCAGAAGTTTCAAACGCAGAAGTTAATCCAGCAGATGAAAGTGCTTATAATGAATTAGGAATTAATTTTAGAAATGATTCTAAAATAACAGCAAAGAATGAAAAAAGAAATGTTCTTTTAAAAGGAGTAATATCTCCAAATGATACAATTGATGAAACTATATTCTCAAAAGAAGAATTAACTGGTTTCTATTATGCTTTTACTGTTGATGGATTAACTGATGAATCTGTTGTAACTGTAGAAAGTATCAAAAAGAATGTTTTTACAAAAGATGATTTTAAAAATGGAAGATTAGTTGTATTAACTCCTTTAGAAAAAGGAAGAGATAGTGTTAAAGTAACTGTTGACTTAGATGGTGATAAGACAACTTATGGAAATACTGTTTATACAATTGATTATAGCGAGTTAGTATTTGAAGGTGCAACTACTTCATTATTAACGGAAAATGATGAAATTTACAATGTTGCAACTGTTAAAGATTTCTTAACTAAGATTAAGTTTGACTTTTCAAAAACGGCAAATTTAAAATTAGAAAATGGAAAATTAACAGGAGCAATTTCATATAATGGTGAAATTGGTAAGGAATTTAGTAGTAATCTAAAGGACATTACAGGATATTACTTTACTTATGTATTAACTCTTGACGGAGAGTTGACTGATGAAAGTATTATTACAATTCCTGGTGATGGCGGAAGAAAAGTAGTAAGAAAGGAAAATTTTGACTCAGGTAATAGTATTGCTATTACAACGTCTATTAATCCATTAAATCCTGATAAAGTAATTGAAATTGTAGTAGATTTAGATGGTGATGGTGATAAGTATTCACCTAGAACTTATACAATTGATTATAGTGGTGTAGACTTTGAGAAAATTAATGTTTCTAGTGAAGATGATTTCTTAGCTGCTATGAAGTTAACAGATGATTTAGTTTTAAATGCTAATGTTGAATTAACAAATCAATTAGTATTACCTGCAGATTCTACTTTATCTATTGATTTAAATGGAAAAGAATTAACTGTTAATTCACAAATTTTATCAAGTGGTGATTTAACAATTTCTAATGGTAAGATAATTGCTAATAAAGATGCTATTAAGGCAGAAGAAGGAAGTCTTACATTAAATGATGTGGAAGTACTTGCTAATGATTATGGTATTAGAGCTAGTAACGGTGCTGATGTTACTATAACAGGTGGAAAAGTTGTTTCAACTAATTCTACAGGTATAGCACTTTTCACTGATGCAGTGGCAGAATTAGATGGTGTTACTGTTGAAGGAAAAATAGGTGGTATTGGTGCTAATGCAACTAAACCATTTGAGAGATTAGAGGTAAAAAATAGTACAATAAAGAGTACTGGAGAACCTGCTATTTTCTTCCCAGGAAGTAGTATTTCAGGAAAAACTCCAGAATTAATCATTGATAATTCTGAATTAGAGGGAATTTCTGGAATTGATGCAAGATCTGGAGAAATCTCAATTAGCAATTCTACTATTACAGCCTTAGGTACTGATAGTGATTGGGAATATGTAAAAAATCATGATACTGCATCAGGAACTACTGATGGGGCAGCAGCATTATATTTACATTCACAATCACCATATGGAACTACAGGATTATTATCTGTTGATATCATTAATACAACTTTAGTAAATAAAAATAATACAAAGGGTGTTATTCGTATTTATGAGCATGGTGCAGTTGGTGTATCAAATGTTGTTGTAACTTCTGATGTATTTTATCAAATTACAGAGGAACTTAGAGATGATTCAAAGGTGACTGTAACAGTAAATATGCCTTCAGAAAATTAAAAAAATAAAAGGGATTCACGGGAGTCCCTTTTTGTGTGAATTTTTGATTATAAAATGCTGAAACCAAGGTATTATATATTGACGAAATTTCATATTTTAGATATAATTAATACGTACGTAATAGTATGAAATGAATGATATTTTATCATAGAAAGAATGATAGGGAGGAATAATAATGATAAAAAAATATAGTAAGTTATTACTAGCACTTATTTGTTGTTTTATTGGCATTAATTCTGTTTTTGCCCGTGAGATGACATTAGATGAATTAGAACAAGAACTAAAGAAAATTAGTCCTAGAGCTTCTTA
>CASRZP010000070.1 GCA_949440065.1 uncultured Bacilli bacterium | reverse complement strand
GTTATATTTTATCTAATTTTATCACTTTAATTATTTTTACTCTTTTTCACTGAAACTTTTGTAGATTGATTTACAAAAGTATTTTTGTATTGTATAATAGCAAGTGATATATATCATTTGATATAGAAAGGAGAAATATGCCACCAGTTAGAAAAATTAGTAAGCAAGATATTATTGATTGTGCTTATGAAATTGTGAAAGCTGAAGGATTTGCTCATGTTAATTCAAGAAGAATAGCCAAAGAGTTAAATTGTTCAATACAACCTATTTTTCATAACTTTCAAAGTATGGAAGAATTAAATAAAATTGTTCATCAAAAAATTTATGAAGAGTATCAAGAATATATGATGAAGGGAAAAGATTTAGAAAAGTCTTATAAACAAATGGGTTTAGGATACATTAAATTTGCGAAAGATTATCCAGAGTTTTTTAAAATTTTATTTATGCAAAAGACAAACTTAGATGCTGAGTGTTTTGTGATGAATGATGTCATGGGAGATGATATCATTAAAGCAGGGCAAAAATTAACCCATTTTTCTTACCAAGAACAGAAAAAATTTCATGTAAAAGTGTGGATTTTTACTCATGGTTTAGCCTGTTTAGTAGCAACGAAAACCATTAAAATAAAAGATGAGGAACTTGATTTATTATTAGAAAATACGGTAAGGGAAATGGTAACAGGATATAAGATAAAGGAGGAGATTCAATGAAGAATGTTATTGAAGTAGAAAACTTAACGAAAAAATATAAAAATAAAAAAGCGATTGACCATTTATCATTTGAAGTGCATGAAGGAGAGATTCTAGGACTTTTAGGTCCTAATGGAAGTGGTAAGTCAACTACGATTAATTGCATTTTATCTTTATTAAATTTTAATGAGGGTTCTATTAAAGTTTTAGGAAGTGAGATGAGTCCTAATGCGTATGATATCAAAAGACAAATTGGTGTTGTTTTTCAAGATGTAGCTGTTTTTGATGAGTTAAATGTGTATGATAATATCGATTACTTTTGTGGCTTATACATTAAAGATAAAGAACAAAGAAAAAAATGCATAATGGAAGCGATAAAACTCGTTGGTTTAGAAGAATTTGTAAAATATTATCCTAAACAATTATCTGGCGGACTGCTTAGACGTTTAAATATTGCTTGTGGAATAGCTCATCAACCTAAAATTATTATTCTAGATGAGCCTACAGTAGCCGTTGATCCTCAAAGTAGAAATAACATTTTGGATGGTATTAAAGCACTACGAAAAAAAGGTGCGACTATTATTTATACTACCCATTATATGGAAGAAGTAGAAATATTGTGTGATCGTGTAATTATACTAGATAAAGGAAAAGTTTTAGCCATTGGAACAACTGATGAATTAAAAGAATTAGCCAATATTGAAGAAAAAGTTACCGTAGAAATTCCTCAATTATCTAAAGAAAAATTAAAAGAAATAAAGAATTTTCCTCACGTTGATTCTATTAGTTATCAAAATTCTACTTTGTCTATTACTTATAAAAAAGGTGCTAACAATTTAGTTAACTTAATGGACTATTTCAAAAAAGAGAGTATTTCCTATACTAAAATTTATTCAGAACGACCTACATTAAACGATGTATTTCTAGAATTAACAGGAAAGGATCTTCGTGACTAATGTTACATCATTTTAAATATACGTTGAAAACTCTCTTTAAAGATAAAGCATTAATTTTTTGGACATTTGCTTTTCCTTTAATTTTAGGAACATTCTTTTATATGGCTTTTTCGGATATTGAAAAAAGTGAACAATTAGATATTATTGATATTGCTATTATTGATAATGATGAATTTAAAAATAACAAAGCTTTTCAAGAAACTTTTCGTCTACTTAGTGATGAAAATTCTAAAGAAAGACTATTTTCTACTCAATATACCACATTAGAAGAAGCAAATTCTTTATTAGAAAATAATGAAATCACTGGATACTTGTTAATAGAAGATGAGCCTAAAATAGTAGTGGCATCTAATGGGGTAGATGAAACAATTTTAAAATATGTAGTTTTAGAAATTACTCAGATAGAAGATATCGTATCTCATGTTATTTTAGAAAACATGAATGAATTTTTAGAAAATTCTTCTTTTGATATTGCTACTTGGCAAAAAGAAATTTATCAAGAAGTGTTAGAAATATTTCATGATCGTTCAGCAAATATTGTAGATGTTTCTAATCGTAATTTAAGCTATACGATGATAGAATTTTACACCTTAATTGCTATGACTTGTTTGTATGGTGGAATTTTAGGAATGGTTGCTATTAATCAAAGTTTAGCGAATATGAGTAATAATGGAAAACGAGTGGCCATTAGTCCTACAGCAAAAGGAAAAATCATTCTTAGTAGTGTTTTAGCTAGTTATTTAGTTCAATTAGTAGGAGTCTTCTTATTGTTTATTTATACCATTTTTGTCTTACAGGTTGACTATGGAAATAACTTTCCTTTGATTATTTTATTAACATTACTTGGCTCATTTGCAGGACTAACGCTTGGCGTAGCTATAGCAACATTACTACGAGCAAATGAAAATTTGAAAACAGGTATTATGCTAGCCATTACGATGTTTGGTTGTTTCTTATCAGGTATGATGGGAATTACCATGAAATATATCGTGGATACCAATGTACCTTTATTAAATAAGATAAATCCTGCAAGTATGATTACTGATGGCTTTTACTCTCTATATTATTATGGAAATAATTTAAATCGATTTTATTTTAATGTAGTTAGCCTAATTATCTTTTCTTTATTGATGATAATAATTTCAATGATTGGTTTAAGGAGACAAAGATATGATAGTATTTAAGACATTTTTAAAAGTGTTAAATAAGTGTAAAGTTCCTATTTTGATTTATACAGTAATGTTAATTTTCTTTGGTGGTTTTAATATGCAAACGAGTGATACAGCAACGAGTTTTACCGAAAGTAAGCCTGATGTTTATATTGTAAACTTAGATGTCAATGAAGGAATTACAAAAAACTTAGTTGAGTATATGGAAAAACATAGTAATATTATTCCTTTAGAAAATGATGAAGAGGTAATTAATGATGCTATATTTTATCGAAATATCAATTATATGATGTATATTCCTAAAGATTATCGAAAAGATTTTTTAGAGGGAAAAAATCCAACCATTGAGATTAAAAGCACAAAAGATTATCAAGCGAGTTTAGCGAATATGTTATTAGAACGTTATTTAAAGGTAGCTAATACTTATTTAGAAGTAGTAAATGATGAAGATAAAATCATAGAAAATATAAATCGTACCTTAGAAAAGGAAGTGGAAGTAAGCCTGACTAGTAAGTTAGATGTTAACGAATTAAGTAGAGCGTCATTTTTCTATAATTTTACTAATTATTGCTTACTAGCTGGAACAATTTATGTCATTTGTTTAGTATTAGCCAGTTTTAATTTAGAAAGAGTAAAAAAGCGAACTATGGTTAGTAGTATCAAACTAGGTGAGTATAATCGTTCACTATTCCTAGCCAATTTGGTGTTTGCTATCGTATTATGGTTGTTTTATGTGATTTTAAGCTTCATTTTGGTAGGTAATATTATGTTTACTATGCATGGCTTAATTTATATTATCAATTCATTTATCTTTATGGTATGTGCTCTAGCCTTATCGTTCTTAATTGGAAATATGTTAACCAATAAAAATGCAATTAATGGAATTGTTAATGTAATCGCATTAGGAAGTAGTTTCTTGTGTGGTGCGTTTGTTCCTATGGAATGGTTACCCGATTTTGTCATAAAAATAGCCCACATCTTGCCTTCTTATTGGTATATAAAAACGAATGAATTAGTAAAATCTTTAGAAGTTATTAATTTGACTTCATTAAAACCAGTGATATTTAATATGATAATGATTTTAGTATTTTCTATGATATTTATCTTAGGTACTTATGTAGTTAGTGCTAAAAGAAGGAAGAAAGATTAGAAAATTTTAACAGAATCTCTTCTTGACATGAAAGGTAAAAGGCGATATAATATGTATCACGAAAAAGGGGGAATAATATGAATGAACATCAAGTTTATGTGAACAAAATTATGGAACGTGCCAATCAATTAAAAAAAGAGATTCTAAGAAAGAGCAATAATGAAAAAAAGCGATATATCAAGTGTATGTTTCGTGATATTAATCAGTGGTTAAGAGATATCAATCGTTGCCAAATTACTTATCAAACAGCAATTTCCCTAGTTGGTTTTGTTGATGAAAGTGAAGATACGAAAGATGATTGTCAAAAGATAAAAAAGGTGTTCTCGCTTAGAATCGATGATATGCAATACGAAAAAGAAATGGGTTCATTGTTAAAGAAAAAATTGCAGAAGTGTAGAAAAGAAAATAATTATGATAGTTTAGTAGAGCTTTATGATTCATATATTAATTTGATGATTTTATATCATAGTATTTTGATGCAAACAAGTATAGATATTAAAGCTTGGAATTATCATTTAGATAATATCGTTTATTTTCCTAATGAGTCTGAAGAAGAAAATATTAAATCAATGAAGGTATTGATAAAAGAGCAGTTAAGCGATAAAAAGAATTTGAAAAACGATTAATGTATTAATGTTTAACATGATACGAAAAAAGCTATTTTCCTTTGAAAGTAGCTTTTAATATGTTCTAATTTCTTTTTTGATTAACTTAGCATGTAAAACGACACGTTCACCATCGTCATTATAACAAGTAGATAACGTTAAAATTTGATCTGTTTCATTTACCGTGGTACCAAAATCATGGGCACTTCTATCCGTTAACATTTTAGTGAAATCTAAAAATTGCTTATCATTGACAAAAGTAGTTTTTAAATAGTCACTAGTTAAAGGAATTCGGTAGACACTAAAGACTTGCCATAAAGTATTTTCATACTCGGTAGATAGTTTAACAACAAAGTTATTTGGATCATTTAAAAAGCCATTGGTTAAAATGTTTTTAAGTGAACCAAACATTGTTTTATCAATTCTTCCGTGTGCATAAATAATGGTATTTTTATTGAGTTGACTTAAATCGTTTCGATAATCAAGAAATACCCATCCTGCTAGGTTATAACTTTTATTAAAAGAATGTGTTAAATAATATTTGTTATCACTAGCTTGAACAAAAGGATAATTAATATTAGTACCGTTTACTTGAATCCATCCTTTCACCTGATCATTTGTTTCTTTTAGGGAATTAAAATCAACGTTGATTAAATTCATATTAATATAATCCCAGTATGGATTAAATTTTGGTATTTCTTCCACTGGCTCAATAATTGTTGTATTGTCATTATCAGTAACTTCTTCTACGTTAACCACTTTTTGAATTTCTACTACTTGATTGTGGATTGATTTCTCATCTTTTTTTCTTTGTAAAATTTTAGAAGTACAGATAGTTAATATAGTAGAGAAAATACAAATAAGAATAATAATAGTAACAAACTTTCCAGTAAAAATTTTCTTTTCTTTCTTTTTCTGTTTAAGCTCTTTTGTTCTTTTTTCCATTTTAATAGGTGGAGTAACTACGGGAATTTCATTAGTTATAGATGACGGTGTCGGTTGATTAAATTCTTCCTTTAACGTTTGAGGTTTAATGGTATTACTAGGTAAAGAAGTAGGATTAAGTTGTTGCTTTTTCACTGGAGTTAAAATGATTGTGCTAGTAATCACTGGTTTTTTTGCTTCTTTTTTTACTGGTTTAACTATTTCTTTTTTTGCTTTCTTCTTAAATAATTTTGCTATAAGCGATAAATTTGGTTTCTTTTTTACCATCTTTTTTTGTTTTGCTTTTGTAGTTGTTATTACTGTTTTCTTGGGTATAACTTTTAGATGAGTTATTTGCCTTTCTCTTTCCTTTTCTTGTCTTTGTCTTAAATCTTGCTCGTTTTTTGCTTTTTTAGAAGAAGCTAAAATCTCTTTTCTTATCTTTTTTTCTAAAGGTTTTACTATTTTTGTGTTTTGATTATTGGAATAAGTCGTGTCTTTCCATATGGCTACTTTTTGCTTACCATTTCCTTTTTTCATGGGAGTTTTATTTACTTGATTACTAGTGATAATCGTTTTCTTATCACTTTTTTGGTGGACTGTTTTATTTATTGTTGTTGTTTGGGGAATTTTTTTTACTATTTTTTTTACTTTTTTCATCTATTTCATCTCCCGTTAATCACTAACGTTTGTTCCGTTGTTAATTATATCATATGGTATATATTCTTTTCAATATGAATAAAATAAAACGAATGCAGAATTAAAAAATGAATTATATCTTCAAATAAACACAGAATTTGTCGAAAATTTCTAGTGAAAATATTGAAAAATCATTGACAAAGTTGACTAAATTCAGTAGAATGAAACATGAAAGGAGATAAAATATCATGTCAAAAACAAAAAATTATTTATTTAAAGGTTTATTAGGTACAGTATTTGTTTTCTTAGCAATGCCATTTATGGTTAATGCTCAAGAATTAGCAGAAAGAATTGATACTACAGTAACCGTTACAGAAGATGTAGTATTAACTCATGATGTTACGTTAACCAATAAGGCAAAACTTATTATCGATGGTAATGTAACAATTGACCTTAATGGTCAAACATTAGAACAAGCTTCTGAAAATTATGCAATTGATATTACAAAAGGTAGTGTAGTAACAATTAAAAATAGTAAGGAAACAGGTTCAATCATTTGTAGTGGAAATACTTCTTCAAGTTGTATTCGTAACTACAGTGAATTAA
>CASRZP010000069.1 GCA_949440065.1 uncultured Bacilli bacterium | reverse complement strand
TTAAAGTATAAAAAAATTATTTAAAAACTATTGATTTTTATTAGCAAGTTTTTATTATTTTATCATTTTTTCATAATTTATTGTCATTTTGACACCATTCGACAAGAAGTACCATTAATTTCTTCTATAATAAAAATAGAAAAAAGGAGAAAAAAGATGGAAAAAAGAATAAATCAAATATTAGAAAATTATAAAGTTTTAACAATGCACTCACATGATAGTAGAGCCTTTGATTGTTTTCATCACGGAAATGTCTTATTAGAAGGTGATATCCTCTTTTCTAAATATAACCCCAAGGAATTAAAAAATTTTATTACTAGCAGTAGAAATTTTATGATCGATTTAGGAATTGTTTTACATATTCCTAGTGGAATTCGGCTGAAGTTTTATCCTAGAAATTATGAAAAAATTACTGAGATTTATGACTTACTTCGTCGTTTTATTGCCTTTCATCAAGAAATTCTAGATTTCACCGCAGTGGTAAATATAGGATTTTATACCAAAGAGATTAATCATTATCAAAAAATTCACCAACGCTTAATTGCAACATACATCAAGGAATCACATCTTTTTAATGAAGATATGTTTTCAAAATTTTATTTTGACTGGGATTATGCAACTTATTTAAAACACCAAATTACTTTTTGCAGTGACTCCTTTGTTTTTAACTATTTAAAACAAGACTATATTTTCATGAAGCACATTAAACCAAATGTAGACCTAGTAGAATTTGATTTTCTACTTAAGGAGTGTTATCAAAGTATTTTTTATGAAAAGTTTACGATTAAAGAACAACTTTCTTTTAAGCATAATAAGTTAAAAGATGTTCTCATGATCAAAAGCTTTCTAGAGAACTTTTTTGCTATGGGGGTATCGAGTAAAGAGGCCAAAAGCATTAAAGAAGCCATTATGAACCAAGAGAAAATTCTTCTAGATTTTCATAAAGGAAGAGTTTCTGTGACTAAAATTAATGAGGAAAAATTACCAAGTGTGGATGGTAGTAAAATTTTATTTTCTCATCAGTGAAAAATTCTAGTAAAAGATGTTTTTTTGTTTTATAATGGTGATGGGTGAAGAAGTATGACGATTGTATTACCAGCGGATATTTATGTAGTAATTAATAAGAATATGATTGATGATTCGATGAAACAGTTAATTAGTATATTATATCAACCAATTATAGGTCATACTGCTGTTAGTTTATACTTTACTTTACTAGATGATTTAGATAAGACCAAGAGCATGAGTGAAGATTTAACGCATTATCATTTGATGGCAACAATGCAATTAGATTTAGATGAAATTGTTAATGCTAGACGTAAATTAGAGGCTACTGGACTCATGAAAACGTTTTATAAAAAAGATCACGTTAATTATTATGTTTACCAGTTATATGCCCCTATTAGTGCTGCTGAATTTTTAAACCATCCTATTTTAAATATTGTCTTATATAATAATCTTGGAAAAAAAGAATACGATAAAATTGTGGGATTTTATAAAATACCTAGAATAAATTTAAAAGATTTTACTGATGTTACTGCTTATTTTGATGAGGTCTTCACTTCTGTTCCTAAAGGATTAACGATCGAAAATGAAGATTTAAAGAACAATCAAAGTACTAAGTTATTGTTGAAAAAAGGAATTGATATTTCCTTACTCATTAGTGCAATACCTAAAAATATGGTGAATGATAAATGTTTTAATGAAGATGCAGTACATTTAATTAATTCTTTGTGCTTTACTTATAATATTGATGAGTTATCTATGCAAGGGCTAGTTCGTGATAGTTTAAATGAAAAAGGAATGATCGATACTAAGGTATTAAGGAAAAGTTGTCGTGATTTTTATCAATTTGAAAATAATGGAAAATTACCAACATTAGTGTATGCTACGCAGCCAGGTTATTTGAAATCGCCTCATGGGGATCAGTCAAAATGGGCAAAAATGGTGGAAACCTTTGAATCATTAACACCGTATGATTATTTAAAAAGTAAATATAAAGGAGGAACACCTACAGCAAGAGATTTAAAATTAGTAGAGAGTCTTTTGGCAGATTTAAAGTTACCTGCTGGAGTAGTGAATGTTTTAATTGCTTACGTGTTAAAAATTAATAATCAAAATTTAAGTAGAAGTTATGTAGAAGCTATCGCAGGACAATGGAAACGATTAAATATTGAAACAGTAGAAGATGCCATGCGAATTAGTGAAAAGGAACATAAGAAGATGAAAAAGTTGGTGGAAAAGAAAAGCACTTCGTCTTCCAGTAAGGTGGTAAAAAAGGAAAAAGAAATTCTTCCTGATTGGTTTGATCAGCCAGTAGAAAAGATAGAATCAACAAAAGAAGAAGAACAAGAATTAACGGATTTACTAAAAGAATTGACCAATTAAGAACATTGTGATATAATAAGAGCCAATTATGGGGGGAATGGTGATGAAAAATAGTGTGAAAAAGGAAATCGCAAGATTAAGCTTTTCTATTGTCTTTACATTGATGTTTTTGGTATTTTCAACAATGATTTGGTATGATCGTTGTCATATGGGAAAATCAGGAAATTTTATGATGAAGAAAAGTGAACCAGTAATGATGGAATTATTAAATCAAGATATTTTACAGATGAATGATGAATATAAGGAAACGTTAGTATTAAAAATCACGAATCCTAATGCACATAGTCAAGGATATCAATTAAATTTCAAGAAGGAAGAGGAAAAAGGGGAAGTAGCTTTGCTTTCTCATGAGAAAAAGGAAAGTTATCCTATATACTATCGTGTATTTGATGACAATAGTGAAAATAGTGAGTATTTAACTTTGTTAGAAGATGGGATGTTATCTATTCGAAATTTGGATGGATATGAGACCATAGAACTTACCGTAGAAATTAAAGTGGATAGCTATTCCAAAGTATTAAAAGAAAATCCACCATTAAAAGGAGTAATTTCTCTATTAGCATGGGATAATGTACAACCGGTGTAAAGAGAAAAAAATAATTGAAAGTTCCTTATTTGTATGATAAAATTAATATTAGCGTATAAATAGTACTGAGGTGAATTTATGCAGATTGATATTACATCCAATAAGGAATTTTATTCTCTTATTCGTTCCATTTTAGAAAATGAAAATTTTAATCAATTAAAAAAAGTTACCCATCATGGACTAAATCGTTATGATCATTCAGTAAGAGTAGCGTATTATTCTTATTTAATTACTAAATTTTTTCATCTAAATTATCAAGCTACTTCTCGTGCTGGATTACTTCATGATTACTTTTTTGATGATTTTGCTAATAAATATTTAAGTCTAGTGAAACATCCTATTTTAGCAGTAGAAAATGCGAAAAAGGACTTTTCTCTTAGTCCGATGGAAGAAGATATTATTGCATCACACATGTTTCCTATTGCACCAACGGTTCCTAAATATATAGAAAGTTGGATAGTTGATCTAGTAGATGATGTAGTAAGTATTTTCGAAAAAGCTTATTCCATTCGTCATCAGTTAAGTGCTGCTTGTAATTTTCTTCTTTTGATTATTATTAACAGCATAAAATAGTAGTACTTGTCCTCGTAGCTCAGTAGGATAGAGCGATCGCCTCCTAAGCGATAGGTCGGCAGTTCAACTCTGCCCGTGGACACCATAAGATTTTTAAAAGTTATAGAAGATGTGCATAATTTCTATAGCTTTTTTGTTTTAGTCATGGTAAAATAACCAAAAAGGAGATAGAAAATGAAAAACTTGTTGATTAATAAAAAATTTTAACCATAATATTAGCTTCTACCATTACTTTGTGTGGATGTGACAGTAGTAAAAACGAGAAGAAAAACTAAGTGAATCATTAGATACAACTACATTATGCCAACATCTAACTTTGAATTTTCAAGATGGTGATGTAACTTTTAAAATGTGCGATGGATATATGATTAGTCATAGCGATTATCATGATGATACTATACATTATTCTGTTTATTTAAATGGAAAACTAGTTATAGATGGATATTCTAGTAATTATCAATTATATATAATTAATCATGAAATAGCTGATGATTTAGTAGAGAGTAACGCCTTACAAAAAGTGAAAAAATAATCATACCATTCATCATTAATGAATTGACAATTATTTTAAAATTCGTTATAGTAAGGTGGTATTATTGATATTGCAAGAGAGGAATGATAGATTATGGAAAAAGCAAAAGTGTATTTTACAAAAAAAATTACACCTCAAAATTTAGTGATGTTATATGAAAAATTAGGACATCCTTTAGAAGGTAAGGTTGCTGTAAAACTGCATTCTGGTGAAGAGGGAAATCAAAATTATATGAAACCAGAATTTGTAAAGGAAATCATTAATCACGTTAATGGTACTGTGGTAGAATGTAACACAGCGTATGAAGGAGCAAGAAATACAACAGAAAAACATATTCAGTTAATGGAAAAACATGGTTGGAGTAAATATTTTGATGTTGATATTTTAGATTCTGATGGTGAAGATGTATTAGAAAACCCAAGTGGTGTGATGATTAAGAAAAACTACATAGGATCTAAAATGAAAAATTATGACTCCATGTTAGTGTTATCCCATTTCAAAGGGCATCCGATGGGGGGATTTGGTGGAGCCATTAAAAATTTATCCATTGGACTAGCATCATCTCATGGAAAAAGTTATATTCATAACTCTGGAGTAGAAGATGGAGATATGTTCAAATCAGATCACGATTCTTTCTTAAAATCAATGGCAGACTCTGCTAAAACGATTACTGATTATTATCAAGATAAAATTGTCTATCTTAATGCGATGATAAATATGTCCGTAGATTGTGATTGCTGTCGTGTAGCCCATGATCCTTGTATGAAAGACATTGGACTTTTAGCATCAGTCGATCCAGTGGCTCTTGATCAAGCGTGTATTGATTTAGTTTATCAGTCAAATGATCCTGGACGTGATGAATTAGTTGAGCGAATCGAATCAAGAAACGGACTTTTAACTATCGAATGTGCTGAAAAACAGGGAATGGGAAGTAGAAGTTACGAACTAATTGAAATTGAAGAGTAAATCTTCTTTTTTCTTTTTCAAATTCTCAAACTTTTGATATAATAAGATAAGAAAGAGGTAGAGATAATGGAGGAAAAAGATAAAAATATTAAAGAAGTTGAAACTATCGAAAATGTAGGAACGTCTAGTGATATGAGACAGTCAGTACAACAAAATCAACAACAGACACAAAATTTAGAAAATAAAGCTTTAAATGTTAATTTTAATCAGTTAGCAAAAGATGCGAAAAACAAATTAGATACTATCGTAAAAACAGAAGATACCACCAACCATTTCACTAAGGAAGATATTGAAGCTAATCGCGTAAAAGCTTTACTAAGTTACGTGTTTCCACCGATTCCTTATTTAGATAAAAATTCATCCCCCTTTACGAAATATCATGCTTGTCAAGGAATGAATCTATTTATTGTCGCCGTGGGCTACTTTTTACTAAGAATCATTTTAACAGCATTGATTAAGGAACAACAAGTTTGTGGAACGATTTTAGAATCTGAAATTTTTTGCCGCGTAACGCCAAACTGGGTATTAATTCCATTAAACATTATAGGACTATTACTAACAGCCCTTGCTGTACTTGGTATTTGCAATGTGTTATTAGGAAAAGCTGTGGCACTTCCTGTTGTTAGTAAATTAAACTTATTTAAAAGTGAAGGATAACATCTTTCACTTTTATTCATGAAGACTTTTCTTTTATCATAAAATGAAATGAAAGGAAGAGTAGAATGATTAATAAACAAAGTTTGTGGTTTTTAACCTTATTTAGTCTTATTTTAGTTCTTAGTATTTACTATATTACTATGCCAAATGAACTTCTTTTAAGCAATAATAACTCCTACGTTGATAAAGAGGGGAAAAAAGATAGTGATAAAAATGATTCTTCTAATGATGATAAAACGAAAGTAACGATTAATGAAAGTGAATATTTAACGGCAATGCGTGTAAACTGGGAGGAAGAGCGACAGGAAATGATTAAAGAATTGCAAGCTAAATTAACGAATGCCGAAATGACTGTGGAAGAGAAAAATGAAGCATATGAACAGATTAAATATTTAGAGCAGATTAAAGGAACAGAAGAAAAGTTAGAAGAAAAAATCAAAAGTAAGTACAATTTAAATAGTTTTGTTAGCATTCAAGATAGCAAGATTAATGTGGTAGTATCATCTAATGAACATAATAGTGAATTAGCGAATAATATTATGAGAACGATTCAAGAAGAATTTAAAACAAAAGTGTATATCACAGTAAAATTTCAAGCATAATTAAACGCCCGTGGTATCAAATTTAGGAATGAAACTTTCCTTTTGTGTTTCTCCTTCTTGGATATATGCGTTTTTAACACCAAGGTCTAGAGCATAATCGATTAACTCATCATATTCACTATCGTCAACCTTTTGATTAAGAAGAGGAATATCTTTAACCTGTGGTAAGGGAGTATACTGATTCATTATACTAAGATAAATATCATCACCATATTTCTGATATAAATAGGCGATGGTTTTTTTGGCATCATCTAAACGTTTAGGAAGAAGTAAGTGTCTTACGATTACCCCTTTTACCATTAATCCATTTTCATTAAATTTAGGTTTTCCTACTTGTTTAAACATCAAATCAATAGCCATCATTGCTTTTTCTTGATAGTCTTTTACTTTAGAATATTGATGTGCTATGGTATTATCAAAATATTTAAAGTCAGGTAAGTATATATCAATCAATCCATCTAGTAG
>CASRZP010000068.1 GCA_949440065.1 uncultured Bacilli bacterium | reverse complement strand
GGGATGTACTCAATATGATCAATCTTGTCCCGTATGGATGTATAACTATTTATATAATGTAACAAGTTATGGAGGAACAGTCAATCAAACAGGAGGAAAATTCAGAAATAACCAAGGATATTGGACAATGAATGCACGTTCAGACGAAATGACTAACGCTTTTCGCGTGTCCTTCAGCGGGAACGTAGTTAGTTCTCTCGCTACGAATACTAGCATCGGAGCTCGTCCTGTCGTTATCATACAAAAGTAGTTTATAAGAACAAATATTTTGGTATGACGTTGAAAAATTCTTGATTCTATTTGTAAATTTATGCTATACTATAGTGGCAAAACGAGGTGGAATTTATGATATATATTTTTGGACATAAAAAACCAGATACAGACTCAGTGACTGCAGCTATTAGTTTATCTTACTTAAAAAATGCCCAAGGTCAAAAAACAAAACCAATGATGTTAGGACATGCAAACGATGAGACAAAGTTTGCCCTATCTTATTTTGGAGTAAAAGAACCAGAATACTTAAATGATGTAAAACTACAACTAAAAGATGTGAACTATCATAAAGGAAGTGTATTACATCATCATAAGTCTATTGCCGATGCTGTTCAATATTTAACTGAGCAATCACTAACAGGAATTCCTATAGTAGATGAGGATAAAACATTTATGGGACTAGTAACCTTAAAAGACTTAGCCCGTGAATTAATTGGCGGAAACGTAAAAAGAATTCATTCCTCCTATGAAAATATTTTATCTACACTTGATGGAAAAGCATTAGTGAAAATAGATGAAGAAGTAGAAGGGGATTTACTCATTGCTTCATATGATAGTAAAACCATTTTAAATGAAGTAACTTTTCCTAAAGATACTATCCTTTTAGTTGGAGATAGAAAAGAAATTATCGAATACGCCATTAAAAGTAAAATCAAAATGTTAGTTATCACTGGAGATAAAACATTAAGTCAAGAATTAATCGATTTAGCTAAGCAATACCAAGTCAATGTTATTCAATCCTTGATGGATACCCTTCATACGGTAAAGAAAATTTCTTTTGCTAATTATATCGAAACGATGATTGTAAGACGTGAAGCAGTCACTTTTGAAGAAAATGATTACGTTGATGAATTTGTTGAAACGAATAACAAATTAAAACATACCAATTATCCTATTTTAGATAAAAAGGGAAAGTGTTTAGGTTTATTAAAACTAACCGATTTAAATGATAAAAAGCGTAAACAAGTCATCTTAGTAGATCACAATGAATGTGCCCAAAGTGCTGATGGGATTGAGGAAGCAGAAATACTAGAAGTAATTGATCACCACAGTATTGGAAGTATTACCACATCTAGTCCGATTAATTTCCGTGGTATGATTGTAGGAAGTAGTAATACCATCATTTATCAATTATATAAAGAAGCAGGAATTAGTATTCCTAAAGATATCGCTGGGTTAATGCTATCAGGAATTTTATCAGATACTTTGATTTTTCAATCTCCTACTACAACAGAATACGATAAAGAAGCAGGAAATGCCTTAGCAAAAATTGCCAAAGTTGACTTAGAAAAGTATGGATTTGAACTAATTAAAGCAGGTACTAGTCTAAAAGGAAAAACCAAAGAAGAAATTTTATACAATGACTTTAAAATCTTTAAAATAAAAGAAAAAAATATTGGTATAGGACAAGCGATTACTCTAGACTTTGATGAAATCAAAAAAGAAATGAACGATTATATCGCTTTATTAGATAAAGTTTGTGAGCAAAATGATTACTATGCCGTATTCTTGTATTTTACCGATGTCATTAAAAATGGATCTTACGTTTTATATAGCAGTAAGGGTGCTGATGTATTAGAACAAGGATATAATATCAAAGAAATTTATCCAGGATATTATTTAGCTGGATGCGTATCAAGAAAAAAACAAATGTTACCTAATATTATTGATGCCCTAGATGGAAAATAATTTGTGAAAAAACTTCCTCTTTTCTTCATCTATTGAAGTAGGGGAACTTTTTCGTTTTTGAATAAAAGTGTCAACTCAGCTATTTTTCCCTATTTTATCTTTGGTTTTATCTAAAGAATTGTTATAATAAAAAAGAATATAAATCAAAAGGAGAAAATTTCTCATGAAAAATATTATTTTAATGATAAAAGGTTTTTTTATTGGGGTTGCTAATATTATACCAGGAGTAAGTGGAGGTACTTTGGCGATAACTTTAGGTATTTATGAACAATTAATTGGTTCTATTAGTCATTTGTTTTCTAAGTTAAAAGAAAATATTCAGTTTTTATTGCCCATTGGTATAGGGGGTGTGTTATCGATATTACTACTTAGTCATTTAATTGATTACACTTTAGCACATTTTCCTATAGCTACTACTTTATTTTTTCTAGGATTAATTCTAGGCGGAATTCCTCTTTTGATAAGAAAAACAAAAAAAGAAACAGGAAAACCATCTTATTTTCTTCTTAGTATTCTTGGTTTTGCTTTAGTCATAGGGTTATCGTTGTTAAAAGAAAATGGTGCTAGTGTTGATTTATCGGTATTATCCCCTGGTTCATATATAATGTTGTTGGTAATTGGTGTAATAGCTGCTGCAACGATGGTAATTCCTGGAATATCAGGATCATTTATGTTGATGTTACTAGGATATTATCACCCCATTATTTCATCAATTAGTAATTTATTAGATAAAGAAACGATGTTACAATCGATTAAAATTTTAATGCCTTTTGGTGTAGGCGTTATCGTTGGTATTTTATTAATTGCTAAATTATTAGAGTTTTTATTTAAGAAGTTTGAAGTAGCAACGTACTATGGAATTATAGGATTTATTCTTGCTAGTGTCATCGTGATTGCTAGACCATTATTTAGTTTAGCACCTTCAATATTAGAAATTGCTATTGGCATTATTCTATTTTTTCTAGGTGGTATAGTTGCATACAAGTTAGGAGGAGAATAAAATGGATTTTATTGAAACAGTAATTTTAGGGGTTATTCAAGGAATAGCTGAGTTTTTACCTATTTCTAGTAGTGCTCATTTAATTATTTTTAGAGATTTGTTTCATATTGGGGAAGCAATGGATCCGTCGATGGCACTAGCTTTTGATTTAGCTCTACATTTTGGGACACTTTTAGCCATTATTTTGTATTTTGTTAATGATTTTTGGCAAATGTTTATCAAAGGCATTACCAAAGGTGTAAAGGATAAGGAAGGGAAAGTTCTTTGGTATATTGTTGTTGCTACGATTCCTGCTGCTATTTTTGGTGTTTTATTTGAAGATGCAATTGAAAATATTTTTAGAAAGAACTTTATCATTATTTCTTTAGCCTTAGCCATTATGGGAGTAATTATTTATCTTGTTGATAAGAAGTCAGTCCAAGAGAAAGATGTAGAGAAGATGTCGATAAAGGATGCGTTTTTGGTAGGATGTGCTCAAGTGTTTGCTTTAATTCCAGGGTTTTCTCGAAGTGGAACAACAATTGCTGCAGCACGTGCGTTAAAAATCAAAAGAGAAGATGCTGCTAAGTTTTCGTTTTATCTATCTGCACCAGTAATTTTAGGAGCTGTTGTGCTACAATTATTTAAAGGGGAAACCATAAGTTTAATCAGTACCAATATTATCACTTTTGCCATTGGAATCATCACTAGTTTCATTATTGGTTTACTTTGTATTTCTTTTCTGTTAAAATATTTAAAAAAACACGACTTTCAAGTGTTCATGTGGTATCGCATTATGTTAGCCATTATTGTTATTACTTGGGTGTTGATTAAATAAAAGAGGAGAAGATCGTTAATGGGTGAGATGACTAGTTTACTTTTTACTTTATTATTGGGATTATTTTTGTTGCTAGGTTCAGGTATCGTCTTTTTATCTAAAAATAGTGATCGTTTTGTATTGTTTTCTATTTCTCTAGCATTTGGGGTAATGGTGATGTTGATGATTACCGATTTAATTCCTGAAGCGTTTGAAGCCTTTGATAAGTGGTATGATGTGTTGCTTTTTGCCTTTCTTGGATTCATTCTTTTAAAAGTACTTGATGTCTTTGTTCCGCATCACCATGATCATGAGGGAAAGGAAGATGATGATGCACACTTATCTCACATTGGGTTAGTGTCTAGTATTGCCTTAATTATCCATAATATCATTGAAGGAATGGCCATTTACTCTACGTTACTTACTTCATTTTCAACAGGAATTTTAGTAAGCATCGGGGTAGGGTTACACAACATTCCTTTAGGTATGGTGATCACTTCTACTTTATATCGAACCAATCAAAAGAAAAAAAAGACGATTGGCATTATTGCACTACTTGCCTTATCGACTTTTGTCGGAGGACTATTTTCTTATTCATTACATGGCCTTTTTGATAGTTCGTTTATTATGGGTGGATTATTATCCATTACGTTAGGAATGTTAATCTATATTAGTTTTTTAGAGTTGTTGCCAACGTTAGTTAAGGATAAAGACAAAAGGACAAGCTTGTTTGGCATTTGTAGTGGAATTGTTTTGATTTTTATTGTCCATTTATTTCACTAGAAAAGACTTATATTGGGTAAGTCTTTTTTTCTTGATTATACGAATAAAAATAGTATCAAATATATTAGGAATAGTACCTAACTCGCAAAGATTAGGTATTTCCTTTTTATTGTATGAAATTTCCTTCATATGTATACATTGTAGCATAAAAATACTGCTCTTGTAATATTTTAGAATCAAATTTTGAACTTCTAAAATTGTATAAAAATTGTTGAAAATCCTTCTTGTCTTTGATAGAATATTCTTATAAAAAATAAAAGGATGTGCAGAAGATAAAAATTAGCAAAAAATTAACTAGGGGGCAGCTTTTAAAGTAAATTTCATATATGATAAGAATATTCCAAGACTAGATACAAAATCGTGTTTTTTTTTCTTGTATCAAATAATTGCTAACGCTTAACACAAGGTGACAATTTTATAGGATACTAGTAAGAGATAATAAAATAATGAAAAGGTGAGATAATGAAAGAAAAAACAGAAAATGATAGTGGCTATAGTTTTATTACTATCGATAATTTGTGTAACTATCGGGGTAACTTATGCGGCCTTTACTTTTACCAAAGAAGGTAGTGTTGAAAACACGTTAGAAACATCAACTATCATGTTAACATACACTGAAGGAAAAACGGGAATTTTATTAAATGAAGCGTATCCGATGAGTGATGAGAAAGGTAAAATTTTAACAGGAGAAAACAATGTTATCTCTTATGAAGTGTCTGCTACAAAAATTCCCATTGTTGATGTAACTCCTTTATTAGATAATGAAGTAAAACTTTATCTAGAGCGAGCCATTGATCCTGATGCTACATACCTTGAAATACTAGCACCATCTCACTTTGTGCCTCTTCATGAAGCAAGTGAAGTAGGAACTTTATCTGGTTCCATGGTTTTAGATGAGGCTATATTTTTTCATCAAGGAGTAACAATACACAATTATCGTTTACGAATGTGGGTAGATGAAAATGCTCAAATACCAAATGGAGAGTCAAGAAAATATGGAATTAAAATCAATGTGTATGCAAAGCAAGGACAAGTAGAAATAGAAGAAGAACCAACGCCAACGGATGAGTCATACTTTGTTTTTAATAAAGAGACCAAAACAATTACTAACTATGCAATAGATAGTGACGGAAATGAAATGCCTAATGCCCCAGTGGATGTAGTAATTCCAAAAACTATTCAGGGTGTTTTAGTTGAAGCAATAGGGAATTTTGCGTTTAATGATAAACATTTAATGAATATTTTTGTTCCAGAAGGGGTAAGCACAATTGGAAATGGTGCTTTTGCTACAAACCAATTAACTAAAATAGAACTACCTCATACCTTAACTACTATAGGCAATTCTGCCTTTGTTGAAAATTATAATTTATCTTATCTTACCTTAGGACAAGGAACATTAGAAAAGGATGAAATATATATTCAATAGGAACTTTTGCTTTTTATGAAGATAGATTAACTAGTGTAGAACTCCCAGGAGGATTAATAACTATTTCGGAAAGTGCTTTTGATAGTAATCGATTAACTAGTATTATCATTCCTAGTAATGTAACAACTATCGAAAGGTTTGCTTTTCAAGAAAACGAACTGGCCAGTGTAATTATTCCAAGTCATGTGAAATCTATTGCTGAAAACGCATTTGAAGCAAATAAATTAACCTCAGTTTTTTGAAGAAGGAATAGTAACTATTGGAAATAATGCATTTTCTAATAATCAATTAACCAGTGTCGCTCTTCCTAATAGTCTTACTAGTTTAGGAAATGGCGCTTTTTCTACTAATTCTTTGTTAAATGAACTAACCATAGGAAAAGGAATTATTGAGCAAGATGGTAATATTGTTGGAATGGCTATTGATAGTATAATATCAAAGATAATAGTGAAGGAAGGAACTACCAAAATAGGAAATAATGCTCTTGATGAATTAAGAATAACTTCATTAACTTTACCAGAAGGTATTATCCACATTGGTAATGATTCTCTTGCAAGAAACAGCTTTACTTCAATTCAATTACCAACTACATTACAATCTATTGACATTGGAGCATTTTATAGTACCCCTTTAGAGTATATTGTAATTCCATCTAATGTAACAACGATTAATAGAGGTGCTTTAGGAGATAATAGATTCTTAAAAAAGATTGTTAACAAGACAGGAAGAAATTTTGATTGGAATTTTATTGTAAATGAAGAAACAGGGACTGCTTTTGTAACGGGAATGACTTCTAATAATATTCTTGTTACTGATATAGAGGATGAACAAACATAGTAATGAAAAAATAAGTCTCACCTTTTTTATTACAAGAAGTATGCAAATTTTTC